>JAGRFX010000117.1 GCA_020445805.1 Rhodocyclaceae bacterium | reverse complement strand
GCATCGACATGGCGGTGACGAAGGCCACGAACTCGCCGGGGGTGAGCTTGTCCTGGGCCGACAGCGCGGTGGCGGTCCAGATCACGGCCGAGACGGCCGCCGCGGCCAGCACCTGCACCATCGGCACATTGGCGGCCGAGACCCGCACGGTGCGCATGGTCTGCTGGCGCAGGCGCTCGGCAATGCCCGCGAAGTGGCGATCCTCGTGGTCGTGGGTGCCGAAGAGCTTGATTTCGCGGATGCCGGCGAGCGACTCCTCGACCGCGCCGGTCAGTTCCCCGGTGGTCTCCTGCATCTGGCGGTTCGAGCCCCGCAGCTTGCGGCTGGCGACGCGGATCAGCCAGGCCACCACCGGCGCGATGGCGAGGATCATCAGCGTCAGTTCCCAGGCGGTATAGACCAGATACGCGGTAAGCCCCACGATCACCATCGAGTCGCGGATGACGATGATCCAGGCATTGGACAGGGCCGAACCGACCTGGGGAATGTCGTACAGGATGCGCGACAGCATGCGGCCGCCCGACTCGCCCAGGTGGGTCGTCATGGGCAGGTGCATCTGGTGGCGGAAGACCCGCTGGCGCAGGTCGGTGATGGCCTTGTGGGCGATCCACTGGCTCGACACGCTGGCAGCGTATTCGGCCAGGCCCTTGGTCAGGAAGGCCAGCAGCAGGAAGAGCGGGATCTGCCACTGGGCGGTGGCGTTCTTGTTGATCAGGCTTTCATCGACCAGGGGCTTGAGCAGCGCCGGCAAGACCGGTTCGAGTGCCGCGGCCACGACCATGGCCAGCACCGACATCAGGACCACCCGCCGGTAGGGGCGGATCGACCCCAGCAATCGCCGGTAGAGCGAGAGCGACGATCTCATTCGCGATGCAGCACCTTGTCCACCACCAGGCTGGCCCATCCCTCTTCGTGGAATTGTGACTTCAATGCCTTCTCGTCATAGACCGTGTCAACCCATTCGAGAAAGCCGATGGGCGAACGGGCATTGTCGACCAGGTACTGGGTGAAGAAGAAATCCAGCACGCCGGTCTTGGCCTGCTTGAAATGCCCGTAGCGCCAGTCCAGTTCCTTCATGGCCTCCGCGACCGGGTGACCCAGGTGGAGGATGCGATACAGGGCGGCACCCAGGCCGGCCCGGTCGGCGCCCGATTTGCAGTGCAGCAGCGCCGGATATTCCAGGGTGCGGAACAGGTCATCCATGGCATGGACTTCCTCGACCGACGGAGGCGTGCGCGAGTAGAGCTTGACGTTGTGCAGTGCAATGCCCAGTTCGCCGCAGGTCTCCTCCTCGTACAGGAAGGAGCCATAGTCGTGACGGCCGCGCAGATTGATGATGCTCTTCAGGCCGAAGCGGCGCTGGTAGTTGCGGATCTGCCGGGGGCTGGGCTGGCTCGAGCGGTACATGCCGCCGCCTAGCGGGTAGAAATTGTTGTAGACCGCGCGTACGCAGCCGTGGTCGACCAGATGCATGTCGAGCCAGGCGAGGATGCGGCGGGTCGGGGTGTCGATGGTCTTGGGCACGGCGAGCGATGGATCGGCAGGTCCATCCCGCCCGAAACCCGGGAGTATACAGGAGCTTAGCCGCGCCAGCCGCTGGCAGGGCGGAATTCGGCACCCGGGCGTGGCGGGGGTGTTGCAGTCGCGAGACGCCGGCCTCCCCCGCTCATCGGTTGAAGCCCTTGAGAACCGTGCCCCAGGCAGCGACTTCGAGCTGGGTCAGGGCGCCGAACGCGAAGTCGAGGCCCAGCCAGCGCGCCTGGGGAAGGCCCAGCAGCCGCCCGGCGATGGCGCGCAGCGGCCCGCCATGGGCGACCACGGCCACGGCCCCCTCGTGATGCATGGCCAGCAGGTCGTCGAGCGCCGCGTGGACCCGGGCCGCCATGTCCAGGGCCGATTCGCCGCCGGGGGCCCGGAAGCCGAGCGGGTCCTCGGCCCAGGCATCGAGCTCGTCCCGCAGCGCGTCGAAGGGCTGCAGTTCCCAGGCGCCGAAGTCGATCTCGCGCAGGCGCGGGTCGATTCGGGGCTCACCCAGGGCTTCGGCCAGGCGCAGGGCGCGGGCCAGGGGGCTGCTATAGACCGGGATGTCGGCCGGCAGCAGGGCCCTCAGCCGCGCGGCGACGGGTGCCACCGGCTCGGCCAGGCCGACATCGCTGGCGCCGTAGCAGAGCCCGGGCGCGATGTCGGGCCGGGGATGGCGGATCAGGTAGAGGTCCATGCGCCGACGAGTCCGAGGTAGCAGGCCAGTTCCGCCAGTTGCTGGGCCGCGCCCAGGCAGTCGCCGGTGTAGCCGCCCAGGCGCCGGACGATCAGGCGGGCGAACCACAGGGTCACCGCGATTACCAGCGCCGCCACCAGTGCCGCAGTGGCGACGGGGAGCCAGAGGAGCGGGAGCAGGCCGCCCGCGGCCGCGATCAGCAGCTCGTGCCCGGCCAGGGCGCGCGCCAGCGGCTTGGCCTTGGCGTCGAGATCCTCGCGCACATAGTCGAGGCGGTGGATCAGGGCGGTGGACGCCAGGCGCGACAGGGGATGGGCCACGCACAGGGCCAGCGCCGCGTGGCTGGCCGACAGGCCGGCCAGCTCGGTCAGCGCCGCCGCCTTGGCCAGCAGCATCAGCACCAGCCCGGCTGCGCCGTAGCTGCCGATCCGGGAGTCCTTCATGATGGTCAGGACCTGCCCCCGGTCCCAGCCGCCGCCCAGGCCGTCGCAGGCGTCGGCGAAGCCGTCCTCGTGGAAGGCGCCGGTCAGGCGCAGGCCGGCCGCCATCGACAGCACGACGGCCACGCTGCCCGGCAGCACCTGGCAGAGCAGCCACAACAGGCCACCGCAGGCCGCGCCGACCACCCAGCCGACCCAGGGAAAGTAGCGCGCCGAGTGATTGAGCCGCTCGGGCGACCAGGGCAGCCAGGCGGGCACCGGAATCCGGGTGAAGAAGGCCAGCGCGGTCAGGAACAGCTCGAGCTGGCCACGCATCGGGATCAGCCCTTGTCGCTGACGCCGGCCGAGGCGAAGCTCGCCATGTCGTTCAGGAAACCCACCGCCGCACGCAGCAGCGGGAAGGCCAGGGCAGCCCCGGTGCCTTCGCCCAGGCGCAGGTCCAGGTGCAGCAGGGGTTCGACGCCCAGCTGCGCCAGCTGCAGGCAGTGGCCGCCCTCGGCCGAGCAATGGGAGAACACGCAATAGGGCAGGATCCGCGGGTCGATGGCGTGGGCCACGAGCAGGGCTGCCGTGACGATGAAGCCGTCGATCAGCAGCAGCATGCGCCGTTCAGCCGCGCCCAGCATCGCGCCGGCCATCATGGCGATCTCGAAGCCGCCGTACTGGGCCAGGGCGTCGAGCGGGTCCGACGGTCGTCCGCCACGGGCCAGGGCCTGGCCGAGGAGGGCGCGCTTCCGCGCCAGGCCGGCATCGTCGAGGCCGGTGCCCCGTCCGATGAGCGGGTCGAGCGGCAGGTCCGTGAGGCAATGGGTCAGCAGCGAGGCGCTGGCCGTATTGCCGATCCCCATCTCCCCGAACACCAGGGCCCGGCAGCCGTCTCCGGCCAGTCCATGGGCCAGGCTGCGACCCCGGGCGAGCGCCGTGTCACGCTCGCAGGCGCTCATGGCCGGCGCTTCCAGGTAATTGCGGGTGCCATGCGCCACTTTGGCGCCGATCAGCCCCGGCGCCGCACCGAACTCGTGCGCAACCCCGGCGTCGACGACCGACAGACCCAGGCCGGACTGGCGTGCAAACACGTTGATGGCCGCACCGCCCGTCAGAAAATTCATCACCATCTGCCAGGTGACGTCCTGGGGATAGGCCGACACGCCGGCCACGGCTGCGCCATGATCGCCTGCAAATACAACGACCTGCGGATTGTCGATCGAAGGTGACAGGGTGTTCTGGACCAGGGCCGCCTGGAGGGCCAGCGACTCGAGCCTGCCGAGGCTGCCGGGCGGCTTGGTCTTTTGGTTGATTTTTTGCTTTACCACCGCGGCGAACGCGCCATCCAGCGCGTCGATGGAAACCTGCATACGGATCTGTCCTGAGTCGTATCGGCGGCGCATGTTAGCACCCGTCGTGCATGACGTGACGCCAGACCGCCCACGCCCCGAGAGAGGGTCCGCGGTTTCACTGGTGCGGCAGTCGCCGCGCAACCTGAGAGAGGAGACCCACCATGCCTGATCGTCCCGTCAAGAACGTCATCGAACACAAGCCCTTCGTCATGGCGCCGAGCCAGTTACCGGTCGCCGAGGCGGCCAGGCTGCTGAAGGAGCAGCATGAAGGCGCGGTACTCGTCGTCGAGGCTGGTCGCCTGGTCGGCATCTGCACCGAGCGCGACATCGTCTTCGACATCGTCGCCGAGGGCATCGACCCGAAGACCACGCCGATCGGCGAGATCATGACGTCGGACCCGGTGACCATCACCGTGGACAAGCCCTTCGGCCATGCGCTGCACCTGATGTATGAAGGGGGCTTCCGGCATGTTCCGGTGGTGGGCCCGGACGGCGCACCGCTGGGGCTGGTGTCCGCGCGCGACGCGCTGGGCCTCGACGTGCTCGACTTCGAACAGGACCTGCTGCTGCGCGAGGGGCTCGCGGAAATCCTGTGATCCCGTGCCCGGCCCGCCATGGCGGGCCGGGCCGTCAATCGAGGCCGCTCAGGTACTGGGCGACGGCGATGATCTCGGCCTCGGTCAGGCCCGCCACCACGGTGTGCATCACGATGTCGGGTGCTTCCCGGGTGTGGTCGATGAAGGCCTTGATCTGGCGCTCGATGTAGCTGGCATGCTGGCCCGCCAGCCGCGGGAGGAACAGCGCACCGTGCGCGCGGGGCCCGTGGCAGGCGCTGCAGGCCGTGACGCCGTTGGCCGTGTTGCCGTTCTCGTAGAGCAGCCTGCCGATGTCGGCCAGGGCCGGATCGAAGGCGACGTCGGCGATGACGGCCTTGCCGCTGAAGTAGTCGGCCAGGGCTTCGATTTCGGCGCCCGTAAGGTCGGCGACCTGGGCCTGCATTTCCGCATTCTGGCGCTTGCCCGACTTGAAGTTGAACAGCTGGCGCTGGAGGTATTGCGCGTTCTGGCTGGCGAGCTTGGGATAGTTCGGGCTGCTGCTCTGCCCGGTCATGCCATGGCAGTTCTGGCAGCGCGCCTCGACGATGGCGAGCGGGTCACGACCGGCGGCGCCCGCCGGGTCCGCCAGTGAAGCCAGGCACGCGATCGCGATCAGTCCTGCACAGCGCATGGTCTCTCTCCTCCTTGGCGCGCCGGGGATGCCCGATACATGGCCGGGCATCTCGTCGGTGGCGCCGCTTCCCGATTCGTAGTCTAGCCTGTCGCCGGGGAATTGGTCAGCCGGGCCGACGCTGGAAGGCAGTCTGGCGCGGGGCCGGCCCCCTCCGCCTGTGTTAGCGTGCCAGGGTCCATTCTGTCCGGAGGCAAGCCGCGATGTCCCAGTACGATTTCGATCTGATCACCATCGGCGCCGGCTCCGGCGGCGTCGCCGCCAGCCGGCGTGCGGCCCTGCATGGTGCGCGCGTCGCGATCTGCGAAGGCAGCCGGGTCGGCGGGACCTGCGTGATTCGTGGCTGCGTCCCCAAGAAGATCCTGATGTACGCCTCCCAGTTCGGCGAGGCCCTCGAGGATGCGCCAGCCTATGGCTGGCAGTTCGGCGAGCCGGCCTTCGATCTGGCGGCGCTGATTGCGGCCAAGAACAGCGAAACCGACCGCCTGGAGGGCATCTACCGGCGCATGCTGGCGGATGGCCAGGTCACGCTGCTGGAGGGCTGGGCACGCATCGTCGATGGCCATACCGTGGAGGTGGCTGGTCGCCGGCACAGCGCGGGACGCATTCTGGTCGCCAGCGGTGGCGCGGTCAGCCGACCGCCGATCGCGGGCATCGAACTGGCGCTCGATTCCGACCAGTTGCTGGACCTGACGAAGCTGCCCGAGCACCTGCTGGTACTGGGGGCCGGCTATATCGCGGTGGAGTTCGCAGGGATCTTCCGCGGCTTTGGCAGCCGGGTCACCCTGGCCTTTCGGGGCGAGCGCCCGCTGCGGGGCTTCGACGAGGATCTTCGCACCCGCCTGGCCGAGTGCATGGCCGCGCGGGGCATCGACCTTCGACCGGGATTCAGCCCGGTTCGCATCGAGCGGCGTGGCGAGGGCTATGCGGCGATCGACGCGGAAGGCCGCGAAATCCTGGCCGACGCCATCCTGGCCGCCCTGGGGCGGCACCCCAATACCGCGGGCCTCGGGCTGGAGTCGGTGGGCGTGAAGACCCGCGAGAAGGGCGGAGCCATCGAGGTGGACCCGTACTCGCGCACCTCGGTGCCCGGCATCTTCGCGGTCGGGGACGTCACCGACCGGGCGGCCCTGACGCCGGTGGCCATCGCCGAAGGGCGGGCCTTTGCCGACACCGAGTTTGGCGGCAGGGACGTGGCGGTCGACCACGGCCTGATTGCCACGGCGGTCTTCTCCCAGCCCCAGATCGCCACCATTGGCCTCAGCGAGGGCGATGCGATCGCCGCCGGCCACGACTGCCAGGTGTTCGAGGCCGGTTTCCGTCCCATGAAGAACACCATCTCGGGGCGCAGCGAACGGGCCTACATGAAGGTGGTGGTGGATCGCGCCAGCGACCGGGTGCTGGGCGCCCACATGATCGGTCCCGATGCCGCTGAAATCATGCAGGCCCTGGCGGTGGCGGTGACGATGGGGGCGCGCAAGGCCGACCTGGACCGCACGCTGGCGGTGCACCCGACCACGGCCGAGGAGTTCGTGCTGTTGCGCACGCCGCGCGGCTGAATCCGGTCAGGGTTCGGGCTTCGTCGCCCCGCACTGCCAGCAGGCGGCGAACTGGGGTTCGATCGATTCACCGCAGGACATGCACCGCCACGGCGGTGCACGGCCACTCAGGTCGGCACTGGCAGCGTCGAGCCGGGCAAGTGCGTCGGCCTCGTCCTGGCCCTCGGGAATCCAGACCTGGGGCCAGGCCTCCACCTGGGGAATTTCTCCGAGCGCACCGGCCAGGAATCGATTGCGCACCTGGGCCCGGATCCCGATGGATTCGAGCAGGTTGGCACAGTGCTGTGCCTCGATCAGGGTGCTGCGTCGCGTGAGGAGTTTCCAGCCCATGGCGGGCCGACTATATCAGCCCAATGCGCGCCGCTGGTATCCGTCATGCCAGGCCGCGCGATGGGCCAGCTCCTCGAACTCCGGGAACGCGGCGTCGTGCTCCATCAGCAGCGAAAAGATCGTACGCGCGTGCTCGGCCGGAAAGCCATCGCGGTGGCCGCCGCGATCATCGGTCAGCAGGCCCGACAGAAACTGCCGGCACTCGAGGCTGCCCCACAGCAGTTCGATGCGGATGAGGTGGGGAAAGCGCGCATAGAGCGCCTGCGTGTCGGTCGAGTCTTCGGTCGTAAGGGGTGAATACGGCGTGATCATCGTCTTGCCTCCCGGGACTCGTGATCCCGGATGTCTGTCGGTTGCTATAACTTAAGCAATAGACGAGGCGGTGAACGTGCGTTTTTTGGCGAACGACCGCGTGACCCCGGTTCCGGCGCGGCAGAACCTGCTCCGCTGCGTGCAGAAGGCCACGAAAACCCAGGCCACCGGGTGGGCCGTTCCGGATCCGAACCGGTGACCCGTGGGTCGACCGATGCCTGAGCGCCGCCGATGCCGGCGTCAGCGTACGGCCGGGGAATGCCCTTGGCGAGTCACGACGCGTTGTGCCGGGTGCGGAACTCGTGAAGCGCCGCTCGCAGGTTTCCGCGGGCGCCGATGGCCTGCCAGAAGCGGGGGAAGTCGTCCTGGTACGAAGCCAGCCCGAAGTCCATCTTCCGCGTCTTGTCCCTCAGGAACAGCCGGATGTTCTCGTTGACCGTGTCGCAATAGTCGAGGGCGACCGCCATCGGATCGGTTTCTTCCGGCAGGAACATGAGAATGCCCTCGCCGCGATAGGCCCGGATGATGCCGCCCCGGTAGCGGTTCAGAAAGCTCGCGGCGACCTGTTGGTCTGGCCGGCGCAGGTGAACGTAGAAGGCATCGTCGCCGTATGCCCGGTCCAGGCGTCCGAGCAACCATGAGAGGCGATTGTCCACCTCGATGTGATTCTCGGGGTATGCGAAGCGGCTGTCGCCGAGCTGCGCGCAGCGTGATTCGTGCGCCACGCCGAAATTCTCGATGTGGCTGCAGGCTCTGGCAAAGGTGGTTGAGCCGCAGCGCCCGGTGCACAGTACGAATACGTTCATCGACGCATTGAACGATGTACCGCCGCATTTCACAAGAAGGGCCACGCGCCTTCGGTGGCTGCGAGACCCACCGTCATGGCGCGCGCGTCGCTGTCACAAGCGCTCGCGCTGGCCGGGCACCCGAGCGCCCTCGGCCGGTTCGATGGGGTGTTCCGGTAGCGGGCGAGGCCTGCCCAGGAATGCAAAAGGGCCCGACCGTGTGGTCGGGCCCTTTTCTTCAACGTCTGGTGGGTCGTGCAGGATTCGAACCTGCGACCAACGGATTAAAAGTCCGCTGCTCTACCAGCTGAGCTAACGACCCGAAGAAGAGCCGCGAATTATAGGTGCCGACAGAAGGTCGGTCAACGAAAAATCACCGATTCAGACCGGGGGATGCGCGTAGACCGTGGGATCCAGCGCACCCGCTGCCTGGAATCCGGCATGGCGCAGCCGGCAGGCGTCGCAGGCGCCGCAGGCGCGGCCGGCGGCATCCGCCTGATAGCACGAGACGGTAAGACCGTAATCGACGCCCAGCTCGAGGCCCAGCTGGATGATCTCGGCCTTGGTGAGGTGCAGCAGCGGCGTGTGGATGCGCAGCTTGGCGCCTTCGACGCCGGCCTTGGTGCCCAGCCGCGCCATGACTTCGAAGGCCTTGATGTATTCGGGACGGCAGTCGGGGTAGCCTGAATAATCGATGGCATTGACCCCGATGAAGATGTCGGTCGAGCCGAGGACCTCCGCCCATCCCAGGGCCAGGGACAGCATCACGGTATTGCGGGCCGGCACGTAGGTGACGGGGATCACGCCCGGCTGGGGGCCTTCCATGGGCACCGCAATGCCGCTGTCGGTCAGCGCCGAACCGCCGAACTGGCCCAGATCTACCCGGGCAAAGCGGTGCTCGCGCACGCCGAAGGCCTGAGATACCCGCCGCGAGGCGGTCAGCTCGGCCGCGTGCCGCTGGCCGTATTCCACCGACAGGGCGTGGCAGTCGAAACCCTGGTCGCGCGCGATGGCGAGGCAGGTGGTCGAATCGAGCCCGCCGGACAGCAGCACCACGGCAGGCTTGGCCTTCTTGTTCTGTGAGGTCTGTACCACGGAGTTTCCTTGCTGTGCCGGTGCGTCCTCAACGACCGGGCTCATTGCCCCAGATCACCTTGTGCAGTTGCAGTTGCATGCGGACCGGCAGTCGATCCCGCAGGATCCATTCGGCCAGCAGCGCCGGATCGAGTTCGCCGGCCACCGGCGACAGCAGGACCGTGCAGCGGGCGCCCAGATCCTCGGCTTCGATGCGCGTGCGGGCCCAGATGTAGTCGTTCTCGTCGGACAGCACGATCTTCAGTTCGTCCTGTCGGTTCAGGAGGCGCAGGTTGGCGAGCCGGTTGGCGGCCACTTCGCCGGATCCGGGCGCCTTGAGGTCCATGATACGCGACACCCTCGGGTCCACCGCCGAGATGTCGAGCGCACCGCTGGTTTCGAGCGAGACCGAGTAGCCCGCATCGCACAGGGCGGTCAGCAGGGGCAGGCAGCCACGCTGGGCGAGCGGTTCTCCGCCGGTCACGCAGACCACAGGCACCTCGTGTTCGGCGACGCGATCCAGTACCTCGCCGAGGCTCACCGGCGCGCCGCCCTCGAAGGCATAGGCGGTGTCGCACCAGCGGCAACGGAGTGGGCAGCCCGTGAGGCGGACGAAGACGGTCGGCAGGCCGACCCGCGTCGACTCGCCCTGAAGCGACAGAAAGACCTCGGTCAGCCGGAGCGTGAGCTCGCGCGAATCCAGGGCGGGCTCCGCCACCCTCAGTTCTTGCCCATGCGCTGCTTGGCCATCTGGGCGGCCGAGCTGTCCGGATAGGTCTTGGTGATGCGGTCGAGGGTTTCCCGCGCGCCCTTGGTATCGCCCATGGCCTGCTGGCTGCTGGCCAGTCCGAGCAGGGCGTCGGGGGCTCTCGGGTCGTCCGGCCACTGTTCGGCGACCTTGCGGTAGAGGTCGCTGGCGCGGGCCGCCTCCCGCTCCTGGAACCAAGCATTGCCGGCCCAGAAATGCGCGCTGGGCAGGAAGCTGCTGCCCGGGTAGGCACCGATGAAGGCCTCGAAGGCCGCACCGGCCTCGCGGTTCTTGCCGGATTTCAGCAGGCCCAGGGCGCCTTCGTAGTCACGGGCCTCGGCGACCGGGTCGATCGGCTGCGCTGCGGCAGAGGGCGCCTGGGCCGCGTTCTCGATCCGCCGAAGGCGGTTGTCGAGGTCCACGTAAAAATCCTTCTGGCGCTTTTCAGCCGACTCGATCTGGTAGCCCAGCACCTCCACCTGACCGCGCAGCTTGGCAAGCTCTTCCTTCAGGGCCTGAAGCTCGTTGGCAAGTTCGAACTGGCCCTTGGCCGTGATCTCGAGCTGGTCGAGCCGCTGGCCGTAGCTGTCGCGCATGCGGACGATTTCCTTGCGCGCTTCCTCGTCGTCGAACATGCCGGCGGCGGCCGGTCCGCCGGCCAGAAGGCCGAGGACCGCCGCTGCGGCGAGAAGTCGTCTATGGTCTGCCCGGGGCACCGCCATCAGAACTCACCCGTGTAAAGCATGTCGGCGCGACGGTTTTCGGCCCAGCAGCTCTCGCTGGCGTCCGTGCAGCGCGGCTTTTCCTCGCCCAGGCTGACCGACTCGAGCTGACCATCCTGTACGCCGGCCAGATTCAGGGCGCGACGCAGGGCATCGGCCCGCTTCTGGCCGAGGGCCAGGTTGTATTCGCGGCTGCCACGTTCGTCGGCGTTGCCCTGGATCAGCATCTTGACGTCGGGGTGGGCGAGCAGGAAGCGGGCATGGACTTCGACCAGGGGCTGGAACTCGCTACGCAGGACGAAGCTGTCGAAGTCGAAGAACACGCTGCGCTTGGACAGCGGGCTGCTCGGATTGGTCAGCTCGTCCATGTAGGAGCTGCCGCTGGGGTTGGCCGGGGTGACGGTTGTGACCTGCGGTGTCTGCACGCTCGGCGTCGCGTTGCGATCCTCGACCTTGACGGCGGAATCGTTGGACATCGGGGTCGAGCCGCAGCCTGAAAGCAGGGCCAGCAGCACGGCAGGTACAACGAGGGACTTGCGCATCAGAAGCTCCTGAAGTGATTTCATTCCATGTTACTGGGGCAACGGGCCCCAAGCCGGTTCTCGGACGTCGGCTGCCTTGACCGACAGACGCTGCTTGACGCGCCCGTCGGAGGATACCGCCGCCAGCACGCCTCGCCCACCGCTTTCCGTCGCGTACAGGATCATTCGCCCGTTGGGGGCGAAGCTGGGCGACTCGTCGCGGGCCGTGTCAGTCAGGATGGTCACCTGGCGCGAGGCCAGGTCCATCACGGCCACCTGGAAGCGGCCGTCGTTGCGGGTCACGAAGGCAAGGCTCTTGCCGTCCGGGGCGGGGCGGGGGGTCACGTTGTAGCTGCCGTCGAAGGTGACGCGCTGCAGGTTGCCGCCACTGGGCGCCACGCGATAGATCTGGGGCGAACCGCCGCGATCGGAGGTGAAGTAGATCCACTCGCCCGACCAGAAAGGTTCCGTGTCGATGCCGGCCGAGGAGGCGATCCGCCTGACGCCCGAGCCGTCGGCATTGACGGTATAGAGCTGGGACTGCCCGTCCTTGGTCAGCACGATGGCCAGCTTCTTGCCATCGGGGGACCACGCGGGTGCTGAGTTAGAGCCCTTGAAATTGGCCACGACGCTGCGCAGGCCCGAGGCCAGCGAGTGGATGTAGATGACCGGTTTCTTGGCCTCGAAGGAGACGTAGGCCAGCTTGCTGCCGTCCGGCGACCAGGCCGGGGAGATGATCGGCTCCCGCGAGGCCAGGGCAGTCTGGGGGTTTTCGCCATCGGCGTCGGCGATCTGGAGCTGGTAGCGCTCGCCGGCCTTGACCACATAGGCGATCCGCGTCGAGAACACGCCGGGCAGGCCGGTCAGCTTCTCGTAAACGAAGTCCGCCACCCGGTGCCCGGTGGCCCGGTGCTGGTTGGCTGTCATGCGCAATGCGATGGCGCCGAGCTCGGTCTGACGCTGGGTGTCGAAGAGGCGGAAGCGCACCTCGAAGCGACCGCCGTCCACCGGGACCACCGAGCCCACCAGGATGGCGTCGGCGCCGCGCACGCGGAAATTGGCCAGATCGGGTATCACCGTTTCGCCGATGGGCTGGGGGCCGGTCTCGACCAGGCTGAAAAGCCCGCTGTGCTGGAGGTCGTTTCGGACCACGTCGGTGACGGGCTCGGGAAGGGCGGTTTCGCCTTCGAAGCGGGCGATGGCGACCGGGATCGGATTGGCCCCGGCGCCGGTGATTTCGATGGCCAGCTGGGCCCGCGCTGCGAAGGTGCTCGCGAGGAGTGTTGCGAGCAACAGGATTTGTGCGAAAAGCTTATGTTTCATAACGATTTTCCGGTTCGCGCGATTATAGCCGAGAGAAATTGCTTGTCACCGATGTCGCCCGTCTCAGCCGCGCAAAGGATAGAAAGTGAGGTCCAAAGTTCGGTCGAACAGGTCCTTGTTCTGCGGCTGGGGAAGCGGGCTGGACTTCCGGATCGCACGTTCGATGGCCTGATCCAGCTGTGAGTTGCCGGATGAGCGCTTTAGTTGCACATCGATCACGGTGCCGTCGGGCAACTGGTCCACGCTGAACTGCGCTGAGGGATCTCCGCCGATCCCGAGGGGAAGGACGATGTTGCCTTTCACCTTGGCCTGGATGCGCGCGATGTA
>JAGRFX010000116.1 GCA_020445805.1 Rhodocyclaceae bacterium | reverse complement strand
CGAGGAGGGCTGCGCGGTGGTGGCCAGCCTGCGCGGGGTGCGCAAGCACTACGCCCAGGGCGCCAGCCGCGTCGAGGCCCTGCGGGGTGTGGACCTGACGGTGGTCGAGGGCGAGATGCTCGCCATCTGCGGTCCCTCGGGCAGCGGCAAATCGACCCTGCTGAACCTGATCGGGCTGCTCGACGAGCCCAGCGAGGGCGAGGTCAGCGTCGTCGGCCGGCCGATCGCCACCCTGAGCGGGGACGCCCGTGCCGAGCTGCGCAGCTCGAGCATCGGCTTCATCTTCCAGAGCTTCAACCTGGTGCCGGTGCTGACCGCGCTGGAGAACGTCCTGCTGCCCCTCAGCCTGCGCGGCCGGGTCAGCGGCGACGACCGCCGCCGGGCCCTGGCCCTGCTCGAGGCGGTGGGGGTCGGCGAGCTGCTGGCCAGCCATCCGGACCGCATGAGCGGCGGCCAGCGCCAGCGGGTGGCCATCGCCCGCGCCCTGGTCACCCAGCCGCGGCTGGTGGTGGCCGACGAACCGACCGCCAACCTGGACACCGAGACCAGCCTGCGCGTCATGGACCTGATCGCCGGGCTGCAGCAGGCCCATGGGGTGAGCTTCGTGTTCTCCACCCACGACGACCGCATCCTCGGCCACATGACCCGCATCGTGCGGCTGCGCGACGGGCAGATCGAAACGGAGGGCTGCTGACATGGGCATGCTGCTTCTATCCCTGCGCAACGTGCTGCGCAACCGTCGCCGCAGCCTCGCCACCATCGCCGCAGTGGCCGCCGGGCTGACCGCCGTGAATCTCTTCGGCGGCTACATCGCCAACGTCTACGCCGGACTGCAGGTGCAGGCCGTCGCCGGCGAGCGTCTCGGCCACCTGACCGTGATGAAGAAGGGGATGCTGCTGGAAGGCAAGATCCACCCCCGGCGCTACATGTTCAGCGCCGAGGAGTCCGCCCGGGTCAGCCGGATCATCCAGGAGAGCGGCCAGGTGCGCCTGGTGTCGCCGCGCATCTCGGTCAATGGCATCGCCTCCAACGGCAAGGTGTCGACGATCTTCATCGGCGAGGGCCTGGTGGCCGAGGATGCCGAGATCCTGCGCGGCGAGCTGGCCGAGGGCGCCGGCGGACGGCTGATCCCCGGCCGCTCGTACGGGGCGGCCCTGTCGTCCGACCTGGCGGCCCTGCTGGGCTACGCCGTCGGCGACACGGTGACCCTGCTGACCAGCACCCTCGACGGCCAGGCCAACGCCATGGACGCCGAGATCGTCGATGTCTTCAACACCGGCAACGCCAACACCAACGACAAGTACCTGCTGCTGCCCTTCTCCTTCACCCAGAACCTGCTCTTCACCGACCGGGTCGAGCGCTTCGTGGTGCTGCTGGAGGACGAGGCGCTGACCGAGCCCAAGCGCCAGCAGCTGCTTGCCGGCCTGGCGGCCGCCGGCTTCGAGGTCGAGATCCACAGCTGGCGCGAGCTGTCGAGCTTCTACACCCAGGTGAAGAACCTCTTCGACATGATCTTCGGCTTCATCGCCAGCATCGTCTTCGTGATCGCGGCCATGAGCATCGCCAACACCATCTCGATGACCGTGGTCGAGCGCACCCGCGAGGTCGGCACCCTGCGGGCCCTCGGCCTGAAGACCACCGGCGTGGTGCGCATGTTCTCCCTCGAGGCGGCCTGGCTGGCGCTGATCGGCATCGCCATCGGCGGCGCCCTGACCCTCCTCATCGCGACCCTGGTCAATGGCGCGGGCATCTCCTATACGCCGCCCAACTCGTCCTATGCGGTGGCCCTGCTGGTGGACCTGGACTGGCCGCGCATCGCGGTGGTGGCGCTGGCGGTGCTGCTGCTGGCCCTGGTGTCGGCCCTGCTGCCCTCCCTGCGGGCGGCCCGCCGCGACATCGTCGACGCCCTCTCCCACATCTGAACCCCGCCCCGCCGCCAGCCGAGCCCGGCCGGCGGGGTCCCACCTGGAGTCACGACATGATCCGACTGAGAAAACTCTTCGCCGCGGCGCTCTTGCTGAGCGCCATGGCCCACGCAACCGAGGCGCCGACGCCGGAGGAGATCCTGGCGGCCACCGACCGCGTCCGTGGCGGCGGCATGCCCGGCGTGCAATGGAACCTCACCATCACCGCCAACGACCCGGACAGCGGCACCAATGTGCGGCGCCTGCAGGTCCGGGCGGCCGGCGACAACAGCGTGGCCGAGACCACCTTCCCGGCCCGCGCGGCCGGCGGCCGCCTGCTGCAGCTGGGCCGCAACATGTGGTACGGCCGGCCGGACCTGCAGAAGGCGGTCTCGATCTCGAGCCGCCAGAAGATGATGGGGCCGGCGGCCAACGGCGACATCGCGTCGACCAACTACCTGAAGGACTACGACGCCCGGCTGCTGCGCGAGGACACCTTCGAGGGCGAGCCGGCCTATGTGCTGGAGCTGGTCGGCCGCAGCCGCTTCGTCACCTACGACAGGATCATCTACTGGGTGTCCCGCGCGCGGCTGGTGCCGGTCAAGGCCGAGTTCTACACGGTCTCGGGAAAGCTTTTCAAGACCGCGGTCTTCGAGACCGACAACCACCTCGCCTACGACGGCCAGGACCTGCCCTTCGTGAGCCGCATGACGATCCGCGACGAGATCAACGACAACAACGTGTCGGTCCTCGAGTACTCGGAGATCCGGGCCCGCGACTTCCCGCTCGACGCCTTCAGCGTCGCCTCGCTGACGCGCTGAGCCGTGGCACAGCCGGAGGCCGTGGTGACAACCCTGCTACAGCGAGCCGTCCTGTCCGGCTGCATTCTCGGCGCCGCCGTGCATGCGTCGGCGGCCGAGGAAGGATTGCCCGAGCTGACGGCGCGGGGCCAGGCCCTGCTCTTCGGCACCCACCTGGGGGTCGAGCAGGGTAGCTTCCTGAACCCCGGCAACCGCCTCGCCGGCATTCCCGACGCCGAGGGCAGCGCCGAGCTGCGGCTCGACCTGATGGCGCGATGGCAGCCCTGCCGCGCCCAGGCCCGCCTGAGGGGCCGGGCCGACCGGGTGCTGGACGCCACGCCGCCGCCGGACGAACGCGACAGCGGCGACGCCTTCCTCAACGCCGGCAGCCTGCGCTGCCGCATCGGCCAGCGCACGACCGTGCTGGTGGGGCGCGAGGTCGAGCAGTGGGGCAGCGCCTTCTTCCTCTCGCCGAGCAACCCGTTCTTCTTCGACACCGGCCGCACGGACCCCGTGCGCGAGCTGTATGGCAAGGACATCTGGCAGCTGTCGGCCTACCTGGACCCGACCACCACGCTCTCGCTGACCCGCAACTACCGGGCGGGTCCGCGCGAGCCGGAGCGGACCGGCTTCTCGGAGACCACCGCGCTGCGGCTCGACTGGACCGGCCAGGCCGCCAGCGGCGGTCTGGTCTTCGCGCGACGCGACGACGGCATCGAGCGGCTGGGCGCCTACGGCACCTGGACCTACTCCTCGGCGTGGCTCTTCTACACCGACCTGGCCCTCGCCCGGGGCCATGCCGGCTGGTTCGCCCGGCCGGGTGGCGAGGCCCTGTCCTGGCACTTCGAGCGCAGCAAGCGTGATCGCGACCAGGCCTTCTACAGCGTCCTGATGGGCGCCGGCTACACCTTCGAGTCGGGCTGGACCGCGACCGCGGAATGGCTCACCGGCAACGAGGGCTACGACTCGGGCGAGCGCAGCGCCTACGACGCCGCCGTGGAGGAGGCCTCGCGCGCCTTCGCGGCCGGTGGCGCGGACAGCGGCGAGGCCGCCGGCGTGCTGGTGGCCGGCCTGTCGCCGGGCCTGCCCTATCTCGCCCGCAACACCCTGTTCCTGCAGCTGGCCCGCAACGAATGGAACGACAAGGCCGACGTGGCCCTGCGCTGGACCCAGGCCTTCGGGTCGGGCTCGGGTGCCAGCCTGTCCTTCTCGGCCACCTACTACCTCACCGGGCACCTGCAGGCCTTCGCCATCGGCAGCCGCAACGTCGGGGGCGTACGCACCGATTTCGGCCGGCTGGTGCGCGACTCGCTCTCGCTGGGTTTTCGTTACTACTTCTAGAACAGGTCGAACCATGCCAAGCTCCGTCTCCCCCGCCGCCCCGGCCTTCACCGCCCAGGCGCTACACCCCTCGCCCTACGTCCACCGCTTCATCCCGGCGCGGACACAACGACCGCGCATCCGGCTCTTCCTGTTCCCTTTCGCCGGTGCCAGTGCCAGCGTGTATCGGGAATGGCCGGCCCGTTTCGACCACGACCACGAGGTGCTCGCTCTGCAGCTGCCCGGCCGCGGCAGCCGGCTGGCCGAGCCCGCGCACCAGGACTACCGCCGCCTGGTGGCGGAGATCGCCGAGGCGGTGCGCGGCGAGGTCGCCGACGTGCCCTACGCCTTCTTCGGTCACAGCATGGGCGCCCTGCTGGCCTTCCAGGTGGCCTGCCACTTCGCGACGCGCGGGATCCGCCCGCCGGAGTGCCTGTTCCTCTCCGGGCGCAAGGCGCCCCACCTGCCCGGCACCCGATTGCCGGTGGCCCAGATGAGCGACGGAGACTTCATCGAGGAGCTGCGCCGCATGGAGGGCACGCCGCCGGCCCTGCTGCAGAACCGGGAGCTGATGGCGCTGCTGTTGCCCACGGTGCGGGCCGACTTCCTGCTGCTCGACGACTGGCAGCGCCAGGCCCCGTCGCGCCCCGAGCGGGCCCCGCTGCGGGTGCCGATCCACGTGCTGGTGGGGCGCCGCGACCCCCACTGCAGCCCCGAGGACGGCGCCCTATGGGATGCCTACACCGACGGCAACTTCGAACTGCTCGAATACAACGGCGGGCACTTCTTCGTGCAGAGCCACCAGAGCCGGGTCATCGCCGACGTGCGCCAGCGCCTCGACGCCCGCCTGGTGGGCGCCTGAGCCCGGAGCCATGACGACCCTGCATCCGCTGCTGGCCCGGATCACCGCCGAGGCGGCCTGCCTCGGCGGCGACGAGGTGGGCGTGTGGCTGGCCGACAGCCGCCAGGTCATGGCCACGCTGGCGGCGCCTGAGCTGGCCCTGAACCCCGCCGAGCGGGCACGGGCCGCCGGGTTCCGCTTGCCCGCCGACCGGGCCATGTTCGTGGCCGCGCACCTGCTCGCCCGCTATGCAGCGGCCGGTGCGCTGGGCTGGTCGCCAACGCACATCGACCTTGCAGGGGACGCCCGCGGGCGTCCCCGACTGCTCAGCCCCTGGGGGCCCCTGGGCCTGGATCTCAGCCTCTCCCACAGCGGCGGCCGGGTGGCGATTGCGCTGATGCGCGAGGGCCGCTGCGGGGTCGACCTGGAACATCACCGGGATTCCCTGCCGGTCGCCTGCCTGAGCCCCCTGGCGTGTTCGCCGCACGAACAGGCCGGGCTCGCACGCCTGGCGCCATCGGCGCGGGGGTTGGCCTTCCTGGCGCTGTGGACCGGCAAGGAGGCCCTCCTGAAGGGCATCGGCGTCGGCGTGGTGGCCGACCTCACCCACCTGAGCCTCGAGCCGGTCTGGCCCGCCCCCGCCCGGCTGGTGGCCGACGCGGGATTCCCGGGCCTCGAGCGGGGCTGGACCCTCTGGCACGGGCGCCCTCGGCATGGCCTGAGCCTGGCGCTGGCCGCGCGGCGCCCCCGGGGACCGATCCGCGCACGTTTCAGTCACCTGGGCGGCCCGGAAGCATTCGCCGACATGCATTCCAAAGGCATTCCGGTTGTAATGCGAACAGAATCCGATACATCGCTCGCGCAGATGCCCCTGTCGTGAGCAGGACCAACCGAACCGAACGAGGAAGCACCGTGAATCACAGGAATCAGATCGTGCTGGGTTGTGGGGTACTGGGCCGGGCGGTCGCCCGGCAGTTGCTCGAGCGGGGTGGCCGCCCCCGGGTGTTGAGTCGGCGTGGCACGCCCGTGCCCGGCGCCGAGTCGGCGGCCTGCGATGCCGCCGACGGCGCCGCACTGGCCGCCCATCTGGATGGCCCGGCCACCCTCTTCATCTGCGCGGCCCCCCCCTACTGGCGCTGGACCGAGGAGTTTCCGAAGCTGGTCGCGGGCATCGAGGCCGCCTGCCGGGGCAGGGACGTGCGCATCGTGCTGGCCGACAACTTCTACGCCTGCGGCAGCGCCGCTACGGCGCTGACCGAGCACAGCCCGGCCAATCCCTGCTCCCACAAGGGCGAGGTGCGGCAACTGGTCGCCAACCGGCTGATGGCCCTGCACGGGGTCGGCGACACCCGGACCTGCGTAGTGCGGGCCGCCGATTTCTTCGGGCCGGGCGTCGAGCAGTCGTGCTGCGGCGAGGCGGTCGTCAAGGCCGTGGTGGGGGGCAAGCCGGCCTACCTGCTGGGCCGACCCGAGGTGCCCCATGCCGTCACCTACATCGACGACTTCGCACGCGCGCTGTGCACCATCGCCGACGACGAATCGGCCTTCGGCCAGACCTGGCACGCGCCGGTCCATAACCTGGCAGGCACCGGTGCCCTGGTCGAGGCCCTGGCCCGGCAGGCGGGCAAACCGGCCGCCATCAAGCCCGTCGGCCCCCTGATGATGACCCTCATCGGGCTCTTCAGCCCCGCCATGCGCGAGCTGAAGGAGATGCGCTACCTCTTCGAGAACCCCTTCGTGGTGTCGTCCGCGGCCACGGAATCGCGCTTCGGGCTCAGCCCGACGCCCCTCGAAGAGGCGGTCGGCCGGACCCTGGCCGCCACCAAGGGATGATCGATCCACACCGGGAGGATGCCCCATGGGAGAAGCATGGACCTTGATTCGCGCCCAGGCGCAGGCCTACATCGCCGATGAGCCCCGGCTGGCCGAGCTGCTCGAGCCGGCCGTGCTGGCCCACGGCAGCGGTGCGCAGGCCCTGGTCGCCCTGCTGGTGGCCCGCCTGGGGGGCAGCGACGCCCCGGGCACGCTGCTGCGCGAGCTGCTGGCCCAGGCCTATGCGGCCGACCCGGCGCTCTATCGCGGCAGCGAGCGGGACCTCTTCGCGATCCGCGAGCGCGACCCGGCCTGCGCCTGCCTGTGCTCGGCCTTCCTGTTCTTCAAGGGTTTCCATGCCCTGCAGGCGCACCGGGCGGCCCACTGGCACTGGCGCGCCGGGCAGCATTTCGCGGCCCGCCTCCTGCAGCATCGGGCCGCCGAGGCGCTGGGCATCGACATCCACCCGGCCGCGGTGATCGGCAGCGCGGTCATGCTCGATCATGGCACCGGCTTCGTCGCCGGCGAGACCGTGGTGATCGGCGATGGCGTCAGCCTGCTGCATGGGGTGACCCTGGGCGGGACCGGCAAGGAGACCGGCGACCGCCACCCCAGGATCCGCAATGGCGTCAGCATCGGCGCCGGCGCGGTCGTGCTCGGCAACGTGGAGGTCGGCGAAGGCGCCCGCATCGGCGCGGGCTCGGTGGTGCTCTCGGCCGTGCCCGCGGCGGTCACCGCGGTGGGCGCGCGGGCACGCCTGGTCGAGCGGGCGCCCGCGGCCGCCCCGGTCGCGTGGAGTGCCGGATGAGGGCGGCGCCCTCCGGCCCGCCCCGGACACCCTCAGAGCAGGCCGAGGGACATGGCGCGCACCACGGCCTGGATGCGGTTGGCCGCACCCAACTTGCTCACGCAATTGTTGAGATGGAAGACCGCGGTCCGCTCGGAGATCTGGAGGATCTGGCCGATCTCCCAGGCGGTCTTGCCGTCGCCGGTCCATTGCAGGCACTCGCGCTCCCGCGCCGTGAGCTGGACCGAGGCATCGGGCAGGCGGCCCTGGAGTTCGACGCGGCAGACGGCCTCGTGCAGCAGGATGGCGAACATCTGGACGTTGCCGAGCAGGGCTGCCAGTTCGGGGCCCTGGTGCTCCAGCGCCCGGTCCCGGGCCAGGCTGAAGACGCCCGACAGGCCGGGCTTCTCGCGCACCGGCAGGCTCAGGCCATGGCACACCCCATGGCTGCGGGCGTCCTCCCAGAATTCGCCGCAGCGCTCGCCCTTGAAGTGCCGGTCCTGCCAGATCACCGGCAGCAGGCCATTGGCGGTCTCGTGGAGGACCGGGTCGATGGTGAAGTAGTCGCTCTCCACGTAGCGGCGCTGCCAGCCCTCGGGAAAGCCCGAGAACACGTGGTGGTTCTGCTGGGTCAGGGGTACCGCGATCTTGAGCGCATAGGCAAAATGCTCAAAACCCAGCTGATTCGACAATCGGGCGGCAATGACACGCAGCTCGTTGCTGCTGCGTGCGGACTGGAGGGCTTCGAACCATTCGTGCAGTGATACCGGGGGCATCGGGAATGCTCCTACATCCGTCAGCGAAGCCGGCCAGCGGCGCGGTCCGTTGGGACCGCGACCGGGGCGCTACCGCGGATGGCTCGGGGCCACAGACGGGATGTGGGAAGCTGCGCGGGGGTCATGAGTCGTGCAAGGGGTCCATCGTGTCAGGGCGTGGTCGGGTTCGCTCGCCGAGCTGGCGCGGCACTCCCAGGGCCCGCGCCAATCCGGTCGCAACCGGGCGGATGCACGAGGGAATTTCAATTGCCACAATCGCGTCGATCAAGGTCTGCGGGCCAGCGGGATCCGATACTGGAAGCCTAGGCCACATCAGCACCCAATCAAGATAAAAGCATATCTGATATGCATTACAAACACTCTACGTCGAATGTCCATGGCATCGCCACCCGCGCCCCCGGCGAGCGGCGTGAACGGCCGCTGAAGCGGGGTTTGCCATGAGTTCCCTCCTCGCCTCCGACGGCCGGATCCGCCTCTCCCGGCGACAATTGTTTGCACTCGAGCTGACCCACCAGGACAGCGCCATCGACCCGTTTGTCATCGAGGGCACGCCGCCACCCGACTGCGTGGCCGGGCTGACGGAATGGTCCGCCCAGCATGGCGGCGAGACCGTCTCGGTCGGCTGGGACTGGTACCTGGCAGCACCGGGCATCATGGCCATCTACCGCCCCGACCTGATCCGCTCCAACCTGATGATCGTCTGCGAGCGCGGAACCGATCAGGGTGCCCGCGCAACCGCCGTCCATCTGCTCGACCGCATCAACCAGCTGGACTGGCAGGCACCGGTCTTCGAGCAGCTGGGCACGCTGATCGGCTGCCCGAGCGCCGCCCGCAACTGAGCCTGGCGCACGGCTGTTACGCCTGCTTGAAGCCCCGCCTGTCAGATCTTGCAGTGGTTGCACCGGCCCCATTCCGCTGAAATGCCATCCGCATCTTTTGACGGGAGGGCGGCATCGTGCGGGTGGAAGTGGCAACGCTGGCAGCACTGGGCACAAACGCGAAGGAGAGCCTGTTCCGGCTCCGCCATCGGGTCTTCAAGGAACGGCTCGACTGGTCCGTCGAGAGCGACGACGGCATGGAACTCGATGCCTTCGACGACGGGTACGCCCGATACGTACTGGGTTCCGAGGGCAGCGGCCATGTCTGCGGCTGCATGCGCCTCATCCCCACCCACCGGCCCTACATGCTGGCCGAGGTGTTCCCGGAGCTGGCCCCCGGCGTGTCGCTGCCCCGCGACCCCGACATCTGGGAGATGTCGCGCTTCGCCTTCGACACCGAGGACGAAGGTGCAACGCGCTGGGGTTTCTCGGACCGGGCGCTGGCCCTGATCCGGGAGGCCGTGCGCTTTGCGATCGGCCGGGGCATCGCCCGCTACGTGCTGGTCACGACCGTGGCGGTCGAGCGGATGATGCTGCGCCAGCGCCTGCATTGCCATCGGCTCGGTCCGCCGCGCCTGATCGGCGGGGTCCGCTCGGTGGCACTCGTCCTCGAGGTCGATCAGGCCACGCAGCAGGCCCTCGGCATCAGCGCCGAGTGCCCGGCCAACTGGCCGGCCAACCGGGCCCACGGGGGCCATGCGTCCATCGCCATCGCGCCCAGCGGCTGCGGCGTCCATTCGAACCCGGGCGACCTGTGCTCGCTCTACGGCACCGCAGCCTGCGCGGCCACGCCCCGTCACTGAGGGGCGCGGCGGTGGCCCCCGCTGGAATCCGCATTGGGCTCAGGGCGAGCGTAACCGCGCGGCGGGATATTCGGCCTGCCACAAACGAACACCGGCCGCGCTCCAGGCTTCGACCCGCATTTTCCGGTCGCCGTCCGGCCCCGAGAACGCCAGGGTGCAGAAGTTGTGCTGCGTGACCAGGGTCTCCGGCAGCACGTGCACGGGGCGCGGACGGGGATGCACGCGCGAGGTCAGCGGAGAGCAGGTCAGCTCGGTCAGTGGATAGGTCCCGGGACGCGGGCGCTCGGTCAGGTGGGTGTAGTGGATGTCGCCGGAGAGGAAGAACACGCCGTCGATGCGCGCGTGGGCGAGCCAGTTGAGGAAGGCCTCGCGCTCGCGCGGGAAATGGTGCCAGCCCTCGCCGCCGCGGCTGTCCGGTGAGGGGCGATCGCTGAGCATGCGGCTGCCGTTGGCGACCAGCTTGAAGGTGGCCCGCGAGTCGCGCAGGGCGTCCTTCAGCCACGCCAGCTGCGCATCGCCCAGCATGCTCCGCGCCGGATCGGCGCCGTCGTCGTCGTCGCGGTAGAAGCGGTCGTCCAGCAGGAACAGTTCCACGTCGCCGTAGGCCACCCGTGAGAAGATCCCGGGCACGCCCGGCAGTCCGTAGCCCGGGTTCACCCAGTAGGTCTTGAACACCTCGAGCGCCTCGTCCTTGAGGGCAAAGTCGCGGTGCGAATTGTTCGGCCCGTAGTCGTGGTCGTCCCAGATGGCCAGGTGCTGGCCGGTGCGCAGCAGGCGCTGCAGCGGTGCAAAGCTCCGGGTGCCCGCCCAGCGCGCGTGCATCCGGGCAGGGGCGCGTTCCTCGCGACGGAGATCCTCGTCGCGATAGTAGATGCTGTCGCCAAGCCACAGCATCACGTCGGGTTTCCGGGCGGCGACCGCGTCGAAGATCTCGAAGCCGGAACCGAAGCTGTCCGGGTTGTCTGCGTAGGGATCATCCGGCACGTAGCTGCACGAACCGGTGGCGATGACGAGGTCGCGGGGCGCGGCCGGATCGGCCGGCGCGGTCGTGAATTCGGGCAGGTCGCCGAGTACGGCGGGGGTACCGTCCAGCACAACCCGATACTGGTAGCGGGTGGCGGCACGCAGTCCATCCAGCGCAAACCGCGCGGTGTGCCCCTCGGCCGACCGGGTCATGATCCGTGCGCTGCGCTGCGGCGCGTCGGGCTGGCCCAGAGGCCAGTACTCGAGCTGCACCGCGGCGGGTCCGTCGGTCATCAGCCACACCCCGATCCGGTCGTCCGTGGCCGGGCCGGCCATGGGACCACCCGCCAGGCCGGCCGCCACCAGGCCCGCGGCCTGCAGGGCCAGCAGCAGGCCGACCGCGGCCAGGCGCAAGCCGCGGCACGCCCCGGCGCCGGTGACTTCCTTCCCGCCGGTGACTTCCTTCCCTTCTCGCAGCCCCATCGACGCGCTCCCTTCCTGCACACGGCAAGGATCGAACACCGGCCAGCAGCGGGACAATCCCGCGCCACTCACCGCGCCCCAGGTCTTCCGGCAGTGCCTACCCGGCCACCGCGTTCGCGGCGAAGTAGGTCGCGTAGAAGAAATATGCGGTGATCGCGATGCTGGCCACGATCACGAAGCGGCGCACGTGCTGCTGGGGCAGGCGCCGCGACACGTGGGCGGCGACGTAGCCGCCGACGAGCGTGCCGGCCAGCACGATCGAGCCCTCGTACCAGGCGATCGCGCCCTTGGCGATGAAGAGCACGATGGCGATCAGCGACACGGCCGTCGACACCAGCAGCTTGAGGCCGTTCATGGCGTTGATGTTGGTGTGCCCGGCCAGCGCCAGATAACTCAGCGTGATGATGCCGAGGCCCGCGTTGAAGAAGCCGCCATAGACGCTGACGGCGAGCAGCAGGCCGGTCAGCAGGATCGCCCCCGCATGCGAGGCGTGGCGATGGCTGCCGGCCAGCGCCCGCAGTCGCAGGTTGATCTGGCCACCGTAGATGAAGAGCACGGTCGCGAACAGCAGCAGCCAGGGAATCGCCTCGCGGAACA
The DNA here is from genome assembly GCA_020445805.1 of Rhodocyclaceae bacterium. Classification (GTDB taxonomy): domain Bacteria; phylum Pseudomonadota; class Gammaproteobacteria; order Burkholderiales; family Rhodocyclaceae; genus Cognatazoarcus. Next base: position 976 of record JAGRFX010000116.1, on the reverse strand, counting down.
CCGCCTCCGGCGTCTGCAGCAGCAGCCAGGCCCCGGCGATGCCGCCGATCAGGCTGACAACGACGAGCCGTGGCAGCTCCGCGCGGTGGGCGGCCAGCTCCCTGCGCAGGGCGAAGACCCCGCTCACATAGCCGGCGCAGGAGGCGAAGGTGTTGGTGGCGTTGGCGATGATCGGCGCCACGCCCACCGCCATCAGGGCCGGGAAGGTGATGAAGCTGCCGCCGCCGGCCACCGAATTGAGGACGCCGCCGAAGACCCCGGCGAGGAACAGCAGAACGATTTCGAGGAGCATCTTGGGGGCGTGTCGGGCGTCCGGTTGACGGGCCCGTGCGAGCCGCATCAACTGACTCGGCAGGCGCCCGGGCGGCGGACTGGGAGTATCGACACCTCGGGGGGACAAGGCAAGGGCCGAGGACGTCGGGGTCGGTCCCGCACCCTTGCCGTGTGCGACCCAGGCCACCCGGGCGGGTGCCCGCGACGCTTCAGGCCGCGCCCACCCAGCTCGCCGGTCGCTTGTCGAGGAAGGCGCCGAGCCCCTCCTTCGCCTCCGGGGTGGCCCGCAGGCCGGCGATGCGGCGCGCCGTGTCCTCGACCACGGCGGCGCCGATGGGCTCCGGGGTCACGGCCACGATCAGGGACTTGGCGGCGGCCTGGGCCCTGGGACCGCCTTCGAGCAGTGCGGCAACCAAGTCGTCGATGCGCGCATCGAGCCCGGCCTCGTCGGCGCTCAGCTCATGGACCAGGCCCAGGGCCTCGGCGCGGGTGGCCTCACGCAGCCGTGCCTCGGCCGCATCGCGACGCTGTTCGGCCTCCCGGCGCTGCCGGATCTCGGCGCGGAGCAGGCCGTTGTGGTGCACGGCGCCGGACACCAGCAAGGTGATCAGGACGAGGATCGAGGTGGTGAACCAGCGCGCGCGCCAGAAGGGGGGCTCCACCCGGACCCTCAGGTCGACGCCCTCCGATCCGAAGATCCCCG
>JAGRFX010000115.1 GCA_020445805.1 Rhodocyclaceae bacterium | reverse complement strand
GCTTGCCCGCATAGCTGACATCGAGCGCATGCTCGGCGTCGATGAAGGCGGCGGTGCCGCCGATCTTCTGCATCTCGGCGACGACCTGCAGGGTCAGGGTCGTCTTGCCCGAAGACTCGGGGCCGTAGATCTCGACCACACGGCCGCGCGGCAGGCCGCCGAGGCCGAGGGCGATGTCCAGGCCGAGGGAGCCGGTGGATACCGACTGGATGTCCCGCTCGACGTTACCGTCGCCCATGCGCATGATCGAGCCCTTGCCGAACTGCTTTTCGATCTGCGAAAGGGCTGCGGCCAAAGCCTTTGCCTTGTTGTCGTCCATGGTTCTACCTCAATGGTTGTAGGCGATTATGGCACATACCTTGCATGGATGCGCCGGCGTATCATTCGTAGAGTCGCTTGAGCGTTCGCAGGGCGTGGATCACCGCCTGTCGCCGGACCGATTCGCGGTCGCCCTGGAAGCGCAGGGTTGCCGAGTGCACCGGATCGTCGCGGCGGATCCAGGCAAAACAGACCATGCCGACGGGCCGTGTCTCCGTGCCGCCGCCCGGTCCTGCGACGCCGGAGACGGCCAGGACCAGGTCCGCATTCGAACGCTCGAGTCCACCGCTGACCATGGCGCGGACGACTTCCTCGCTGACCGCGCCATGCTCCCGCAGCAGGGCCGGATCGACCCCGAGCAATTCGCACTTGGCATCGTTGGAATACGTGATGAAGCCCCGGTCGTACCAGTTCGAGCTGCCCGCGGTGGCGGTGACCAGTTCGCCGATCCAGCCCCCGGTACAGGACTCCACCGTACACAGGGTCAGGCCGCGATCCCGCAGGAACTCGCCAGTCTCGAAGGAAAGCTGCGCCAGTTCAGTATCCATCGTGATTCATTCCAGAGTGCGCTTGAGGAGAGCCAGCACCAGCAGGGTGTAGCCGGCCGCGATGAGGTCGTCGAGCATGACGCCGAAGCCGCCCTTGACCTTGCTGTCGGCCCATCCCACGGGTGGTGGCTTGACGATGTCGAAAAAACGAAACAGGACGAAGGCCAGCGCCTGCCAGGCCAGGCCGGGCGGCGTGAGCACGAGCACGAGCCAGAAAGGCACCATTTCGTCCCACACGATCGCGCCGTGATCCGACACGCCGAGATCCCGACCGGTCCGGTCGGCGACGATGATGCCCAGGACAAAGAAGATGGCCAGAATCAACAGCAGGAGGGATTCGGGCAGAGTAGCTGCCAGCAGGGGAAACAGGGCCCAGGCCGCCAGGGTCCCGGCGGTGCCCGGTGCGCGCGGCGACAGGCCGCTGCCAAAACCGCAGGCAACGAAGTGGGCCGGATGGGACATCAGGAAGCGCAGGTCGGGTCGCATGGCGTGAACCGATGGGATAGCCTGTATATATTAACAGCTAAGCAGATCGAGAATCGACGGTTCGGAAGTGATCGTAGCCGTTTGCGTCCAGGGCTTCGACGTGATCGCCCTGCCGCCTCAGCTGCAACCGCCCGGCTCGCGCGGTCACACGCCCCAGGCGATGGACCGGAACCCCGCATCGCGTGGCGATCTCCGCAATTTGCCGCCGTTCGTCCGGTGAGGCGGTGAAGAGCAGTTCGTAGTCGTCTCCGCCACCGAGGAAGGCCGCGAGCGCACGCGACGGGTCGCCGCAGGCGGCCACGAGCCCATCGAGCGGCAGCAGGCCCTCGTCGAGTTCGGCGCCGACGGAAGAGCGTTCCAGGATGTGTCGGAGATCGCCTGTGATCCCGTCCGAGACATCGAGCATGGCGCTCGCCACGCCCCGCAGGGCCAGGCCCAGCCCGAGGCGCGGCTGGGGCCGGTGCAAGGCCTCGAGGCAGTCGCCGGAATGATCCGCAGCCAATGACCGCCCTTCCAGCAGGTGGGCCAGCCCCAGCGCGGCCCGACCCGGCTGCCCGCTGACCCAGAGATCGTCGCCGGGTCGGGCACCGTCCCGGGTCGTCGCGCGGCCGAGGGGCACCTCGCCGAACAGGGTCGCACACAGATTGAGCGGGCCGCGCGTCGTATCGCCGCCCACCAGGTCGATCCCGAATACCGCACAGCAGGCATGCACGCCGCTCGCCAGGGCCGCGATCCAGGCCTCGTCCGCCGCCGGAAGGCTGAGGGCCAGGGTGGCCCAGCGGGGCTGGGCAGACATGGCGGCCAGGTCCGACACGCTGACGGCGATCGTCTTCCAGCCCAGCGCCTCGGGGGCGGCGTCGGCCAGGAAGTGCGTGCCGGCGACCAGCATGTCGCAGCTCACCACCAGCTGGTGCCCGGGGGCCACGCGCAGCAGGGCCGCGTCGTCGCCGATGCCGAGGTCGGCACTGGGCGTCGGTCGCGTGAAATGGCGCGCGATCAGGTCGAATTCGGAGGTCATGGCAGGCCAGTGGGGGAGATGATCCGCGTTGCAACCGGGTCCGGCGACTTGGGCCGGCCTGCAGAGCTTAGCGGAGTCCGGGCAGGTGGTGGCGAGCGCCGCAATCAGTTTGGCCAAATATAAATGCTAGAATGCGGACTTCGACGGATTGATTCCGTGTCTTTGACATTCCGAGCAACCGGCGCGAACAGGTCGCGCCTGCCGACAAATGGCGGGCGCCAGGCTGGCGGCAGCAGGCCGCCAGAATCCGCGCCCGGACCCTTGCCGATATCTCCACGCGCCTCCCGCCACCGCCCGCCGCGCTCCACGGCCCGGGACCGCGCATGTTCGGGTCCACTGACGGGAGGAAACTGCATGTGTGGCATTGCTGGTGAACTGAGATTCGACGGGTCGGCCTGTGACATCGGGTCGCTCGCACGCATGACGGAGGCTCAGTCCCGCCGGGGTCCCGACGCCCATGGGCTCGCGGTGCAGCCGGGGCGTGGTTTCGGCCATCGCAGGCTGAAGATCATGGACTTGTCCGACGCGGCGCAGCAGCCGATGGTCGACCCGCTGCTGGGTCTCGGCATCGTCTTCAATGGCGCGGTCTACAACCACCCGGAACTGCGCCGCGAACTGGAAGCCAAGGGCTATCGCTTCTATTCCCATGGCGACACCGAGGTCCTGCTCAAGGCCTATCACGTCTGGGGTCCGGATTTCGTCCAGCGCCTCAATGGCATGTTCGCGTTCGCGATCTGGGAGCGTGATTCCGGCCGGGTTCTGCTGGGCCGCGACCGGCTCGGCATCAAGCCCCTCTACTACGCCGAGGTCCCGGGTGGATTGCGATTCGCCTCGACGCTGCCGGCCCTCCTGGAAGGCGGCGGCATCGACACCGCCATCGACCCGATCGCGCTCAACCACTACCTCTCCTTCCATGCGGTCGTGCCGGCGCCGTACACCCTCCTGAGGGGTGTCCGCAAGCTCGCGCCCGGCCACCTGATGCAGATCGAACCGGATGGCACGCGCAGCGAGCGCCGATACTGGCAACTGAACTACGCCCACACAGAGGCCGAACAGGCGCGCAGCTTCGACGAGTGGCGCGACATCCTGCTCGAGGGCCTGCGGGCGGCCGTCAAGCGTCGCCTGGTGGCGGACGTGCCGGTCGGCGCGCTGCTGTCCGGCGGTGTGGATTCGAGCCTGATCGTCGGCCTGATGGTGGAGGCCGGGGTCACCCAGCTGCGCACCTACAACGTCGGCTTCGAGGACGTGGGCGGCGAGAAGGGAAACGAGTTCGAATACGCCGACATCGTGGCCAGGCGCTTCGAGACGGTCCACGAGCGGATCTTCGTACCTGAAGCGCAATTGCTCGAACGCCTGCCCGAGGCGGTCCAGGCCATGAGCGAGCCGATGGTGAGCCACGACTGCATCGGGTTCTACCTGCTTTCGGAGGCGGTCTCGCGCCACAGCAAGGTGGTCCAGAGCGGCCAGGGCGCGGACGAGGTCTTCGGCGGCTATCACTGGTACCCGAAGCTGGACGGCAGCCGCGATCCGGTCTCCGACTATCTGGCCGCGTTCCGCGACCGTGACCACGCCGAATATCGCACGGTCGTGACCGACGACTATCTGGCCGGCGATGAGAGCGCGGCGTTCGTGGCGCAGCGCTTCAGCGACCCGGGCGCCCTGGACCCCGTGGACCAGGCGCTGCGACTCGACACCACCGTGATGCTGGTGGACGACCCGGTCAAGCGGGTGGACAACATGACCATGGCCTTCGGCCTGGAGGCCCGCGTTCCTTTCCTAGACCACGAACTGGTCGAACTGGCCGCCCGGATTCCGGCACGCCACAAGCTGGCGGGCGGCGGCAAGGGCATCCTGAAGGAGGCCGCCCGCCTGGTGATACCGTCGGCGGTCATTGACCGGCCCAAGGGCTACTTTCCGGTCCCGGCCCTGAAGTACCTCCAGGGCCGGGTCCTCGACCAGGTGCGGGATGCCCTGAACAGCCGCGCAGCCCGCGAGCGGAATCTGTTCCGCACACCCTATGTGGATCAACTGCTGTCCGATCCAGGCGCCCATATCACCCCCCTGCGAGGCTCGAAGCTCTGGCAGCTCGGCCTGCTCGAGTGGTGGCTGCAGACCCATATCGGCTGATCGGACATGAACCGCAAACTCACCACCCGTGCCCTGCGCCTCGAGCGCCGGCCCGACGTCGCCGATGGACGTCCGGAGCCCAGCGAAGCCAGCCCCAGCGAGGCCGTCGTCGACTGTGGCTGGGGGCGACTGATCGCCGGACAGACCTTTGCCGACCCCGCCGCGCTCGCTGCCAGCCTGCTCGACGAGCGGGCCGGACAACGCGACATTGCCTTCTATGTGGACAAGCCGCACCTGGTCGTGGCCCAGGCACCGCAGCAACTCTTCATCGACCCGTCGGAGGCCTACCGGCTGTGGCTGTCCGCCTACCGGCCCCAGAGCTCGGCCCGTCGTGCCTTCACCCTGCGGCGCTGGCGCACGCGGGCAGATCTGGCTGCGGTCAACGCCCTGTACCGGGGACGCCGGATGGTGCCCGTCGACGCCGCCCGCCTGTGGCGCCGGCGCGCCGATCGCAAGATCATCTACGTGATGGCCGAGGATCGCGCCAGTGGCGAAGTCCTCGGCGTGGCGATGGGTGTCGACCACGTGGAGGCGTTCGGCGATCCGGGCCACGGCTCCAGCCTGTGGTCGCTCGCTGTCGCGCCCCAGGCGCCCCACGGCGGCATCGGGGAAGCGCTGGTGCGCTACCTGGCCGAGATCTTCCAGGCCCGGGGGCGGAGCTTCATGGACATCTCGGTGCTCCATGACAACACCCAGGCCATCGCCCTCTATGAAAAGCTGGGCTTCCAGCGCATCAATGTGTTTGCGGTGAAGCGGCGCAACGCGATCAACGAGCCCTTGTTCACCGGCCCGGTGGACGAAGCGATCGCCGACCTCAATCCCTACGCCCGCATCATCGTGGACGAAGCCCGCCGGCGCGGCATCCACGTGGAGGTGCTGGATGCGCCGAACGGTTATTTCCGGCTCGAATTCGGTGGTCGCAGCGTTGTCTGCCGCGAATCCCTGTCGGAGCTGACGACGGCGATCGCCATGAGCCGCTGCCAGGACAAGGCCGTGACCCTGAAGCTGCTCGATGGCGCCGGCCTGTCAGTGCCGGACCAGATTCCGGCCGACGACCGGGACGCGGTCGCGGCCTTCCTCGAGCGCCACCGGGCCGTCGTCGTCAAGCCTGCGGACGGTGAGCAGGGCAAGGGCATCGCGGTCAACCTCACCCGTCTCGAGGAGGTGGATGCGGCGATCGCTGCGGCACGACAATTTGGCGACCGGGTGGTGGTCGAGCGCTTCTGTGCCGGCCAGGACCTGCGCATCGTGATGATCAACTATCGTGTGGTGGCTGCCGCCGTGCGACGCCCACCCACTGTGGTCGGCGACGGCCAGGCCAGCATCGAGGCCCTGATCGCCAAGCAGAGCCGGCGGCGGCAGGCGGCCACGGGCGGCGAATCGCGCATTCCCATCGATCGGGAAGCCGAGCGCTGCCTCGAGGCGCAGGGCTTCGCACTGAGCGACGTGCCGGGGCATGGGGTGAGCGTTCAGGTGCGCAACACCGCCAACCTGCATACCGGCGGCACGATCCACGACGTGACCGAGCAACTGCACCCGGCCCTGGTCGCGGCCGCCGAGCGCGCCGTGCGCGCCCTCGACATACCGGTCACCGGCCTCGATTTCCTGGTGCCCGACGTGGCCGGACCGGACTACGTGATCATCGAGGCCAACGAGCGGCCGGGCCTGGCCAATCACGAGCCACAGCCCACCGCCGAGGCCTTCGTCGACCTGCTGTTCCCGCGCTCGCGGGTAGACCCATGACCCCAAGGGAGGACTCCATGACTGCGCGCGCCCTGCCGCCCATCGACTACGACTTCCTCGAGGAGACCCTCCTCCAGCTGCTGGCGATCCCGAGCCCCGTGGGCCTCACCGACGCGGTCGTCCGCTACACCGCCGGACGGCTCGAAGGCCTGGGCATTCCGTACGAGATGACCCGTCGCGGAGCGATTCGCGCCACCTTGAAGGGGCGCGAGAGCCGCCCGGCGCGGGCCATCGTGGCCCACCTCGACACCCTGGGCGGGATGGTCCGCTCGATCCAGCCGAACGGACGCCTGGGGATCGTGCCCATCGGCCACTGGTCGGCCCGCTTCGCCGAAGGCAGCCGACTGACCATCTATACCGACACGGGACAGTTGCGCGGCACCTGCCTGCCCCACAAGACCTCGGGTCACGCCTTCGGCGGAGAGATCGACACCCAGCCGGTCGGATGGGACCATGTAGAGGTGCGCGTCGACGTCGAAGCGCGCAACGCGGAAGACCTGGTGCGCGCCGGCATCCATGTCGGCGACTGGATCGCCTTCGACCCGCAGCTCGAGATCCAGCCCGGCGGCTACATCAACTCGCGCTACCTGGACGACAAGGCCGCGGTCGCCGCCCTGCTGGCCGCCTGCAAGGCGGTCCGCGACTCCGGCAGGCTGCCGCCCGTGGACGCCTTCCCGCTGTTTACGATCACCGAGGAGGTGGGCTCGGGCTCGTCCGCCGCCCTGCACGGGGACATCGCGGAAATGGTGAGCCTCGACATCTCGATCGCGGCACCCGGCCAGAATACTGACGAGCACGCGGCCACGATCTGCGTGCAGGACATGTCGGGCCCCTTCGACTATCACCTGACCCACAAGCTCATCGGCCTGGCCCAGGAGCACGACATCAACCACCGTCGCGACGTCTTCAAGTACTACCGCTCCGATTCCGCCGCGGCGGTGGAAGCGGGCAACGACATCCGCACCGCCCTGATCGGCTTCGGCGCGGATGCCTCCCACGCCCAGGAACGCACGCACCGGGATGCGCTGGAGGCGCTGGCCCAGCTGTCGGTGGCCTACATCCTGTCCGACCCGGTGGCCCGGCGCGACAAGAAGTCGATGGGTTCGCTCGAGGGCTTCACGGAGCAGCTCAAGCCGGAAGACATGCTGCCGCCCTCGACCCCGCTGCCCAGCCCGGGCGACTTCCTCGACAACGGCGGTCAGGCAGCCGCCGACGCCGCCGAGAGTTCCAGCGAGCGCCTGTAGGCACGCGCCGGCCGACCGGACATGCAAAGGGCGCCCATCCGGCGCCCTTCGTTTTGACGATCGACCCCGGCGGAGCCCTATTTGCCCTTCTTGTTGCGCCCCGCCGCCTCGACCTCGACGGCGCGCAGCACGGCCGCCATCTTGTCGAGCACGCCATTGACGAAGCGATGACCTTCGCTGCCCCCGAAGGCCTTGGTCAGTTCGATCGCCTCGTTGATGACCACCCGATAGGGCACGTCGATGTGGGTCACCAGTTCCTCGGTCGCCAGCAGCAGGACGGCATGCTCGACCGGCGACAGCTCGTCGACCTTGCGGTCGATGTGGCGGGCGATCTCGACGTCATGAGCCTCGGCGCGGGCGATCGTGCCCCGCAGGCGCTCGGTGAAGAACGCCTGATCGGCCTTGTCGAAGTCGTCGGCCTGGGCGATGTGCTCCTCTATCAGCGCCACGCCATTGCCCGAGATCAGCCATTGGTAGATGCCTTGCAGCGCGAATTCGCGTGCCTTGCGGCGCGCCTTCTGATTGCTCATGCCAGGTCCTTCAGCAGGTTCGCCATCTCGACCGCGGCCTCGGCGCATTCCTGCCCCTTGGGCTGCATGCGGGCAATGGCCTGATCCTCGTCCTCGGTCGTCAGCACGCCGTTGGCGACGGGCACGCCGGTGTCCAGCGCCACCCGCGTGATGCCGCTGCCCTGTTCGTTGGAGACCAGCTCGAAATGATAGGTTTCGCCTCGAATCACGGCGCCGAGGGCCACCAGGGCATCGAAGCGGCCGCTCTCGGCCATCCGGCGGAGCACCAGCGGAATCTCGAGGGCGCCCGGTACCGTCGCCAGCGTGATGTCCTCGGCGGCCACGCCCAGCCGCAGCAGCTCGTCCACGCAGGCCGACAGCAGGCCCTCGCAGATCGTCTGGTTGAAGCGGCTCATCACGATGCCGACCGACAGGCCCTGGCCCTCGTGGCGCGGCGCCAGCTCGCGGATCCGGTCGAAACGGCCGTTCTGGCCCCCTTCCGTGCGGGGCGCGTCGCCCCCGCTCTTACTCGTCTTCGGGCGAAACATAACCACATACCTCGAGGCCGAAACCGGCCATGCTGGGAATCTTGCGCGGGCTGGCCATCAGCCGCATCCTGCCGACGCCGAGATCACGGAGGATCTGGGCGCCAACGCCGAACAATCGGGGGTCCCACTTGACGGCCGGGCGAGGTGCCGACGGGTCGTCGGTGAGCGCGGCCACCAGTTCGCGACCGCTCTGGGGCCGGTACAGCATGATCACCACGCCACGGCCCTCCTGGACGATCGCCGCCAGGGTGGCGTCGATCGGAAAACTGTGGCGCCCGCTTTTCGGGTCGAGGAAGTCCACCACCGACAGGGGCTCATGCACCCGGACCAGGGTCTCGACCTCGGGCGAAATGTCGCCCCGGGTCAGCGCCAGGTGCACATCGCCGCTGGTCTTGTCCTCGAAGGCCGTCAGCGTGAACTCGCCGTGGGCGGTGTCCACCGGCTTGGTGGCGACCCGCTCGACCAGACTCTCGGTGGCCGCCCGGTACTCGATCAGGTCGCGGATGGCACCGATCTTGAGCTGGTGCGTCTCGGCAAAGGTGACGAGATCGGGCAGGCGCGCCATGGTCCCGTCGTCCTTCAGGATCTCGCAGATCACCGAGGCCGGTTCGAGCCCCGCCAGCATCGCCAGGTCGCATCCCGCCTCGGTGTGACCGGCGCGAATCAGCACGCCACCGCGCTGGGCCATCAGCGGAAAGATGTGACCGGGCTGGACAATGTCCGTGGGCCGGGCATGGCGGGCCACGGCCGCCTGGACCGTGCGCGCCCGGTCATGGGCCGAGATGCCCGTCGTGACGCCCTCGGCCGCCTCGATCGAGGTGGTGAATGCCGTGCCGTGCGGCGAACGGTTGTCACGCACCATGAGCCCGAGACCCAGTTGCTGGCAGCGCTGCTCGGTCAGGGTCAGGCAGATCAGGCCACGGCCATGCTTGGCCATGAAGTTGATCGCTTCCGGCGTCACGAACTCGCCGGCCATCACCAGGTCGCCCTCGTTTTCCCGGTCCTCCTCGTCCACCAGGACGACCATGCGACCGGCACGGATCTCTTCGATGATGTCCCGGATGGGCGCGATGGCGGTCAAGGGTCTCTCCTGCGGCAGGCGCTGCCGATTGCGACGAACCCGGCAGTTTACCGCCCCACGCCGGAATAGCCTAGGGTCAGGCTCGGCCGGCCGGCTCAGAAGGGGATGGTCAAGCCCAGCTGGAGCGTCCGCCCTTCCCGGGGCAGGCGGTCCGGTTCGTGGTCGATGGTGGCCGGCAGGTCGTAGCCTCGGTCGAGGGCATTGCGCACCGTCGCCGACCAGCCCACGCCATGCCAATAGCCGGACCAGGTCAGGTTGAGCACGCCAAATCCGCCGGTGCGGGTGCCGACCGGGGTCCGGCGTCCGCTCTCATAGCGTGCCTCGACGCCCAGTCGGGTTCCACCGCCAGCCGGCATGATCGCGTTGGCCTTGAGGAGATTGCGTGGTGAATTGGCCAGCCAGTCGCCACTGGCATCATCGACCGCGCGCTGGTGGCTGAAGCTACCGCGCAGCTGCAGCCCGTCGGCGGCCCGGTAGTCCGCCTCCAGCTCGACCGCGTCCACGTGGGCGCCAGCCCGGTTCGCAAACTGCACCAGTTCGTCCTCGCGGGTCACGAGCTCGATCAGGTCCGTGATCTTGGAGCGCGACACCGATGCGGCCAGATGCACGCTGGCCAGCGCCTGCTCCACCGTGGCCTCCAGGGTCCGGATGCGCTCGGCGCGAAGCGCCGGATTGGCGACGGAATAGTCGTCCAGCGCGTAGAAGCGCTCGTAGGCGTTGGGGGCCCGGAAGGCCGAGCCATAGAGCAGCTTGGCAACCCGGCCCTCACCGTCGTCGTGGATCAGCGCGAGGCGGGGGTTGGCCGAATGCTGTCCGGTCGACAGGCGGTCATGGCGCAGGCCCAGGTTCAGCAGCCAGGCCGGTGCGAGGCGGATCTCGTCCTGAACGAAAACACCCCAGGACTGCTCGCTCCGCTCCGTGTCGAGGTAGGTTTCGGCGGGCGCGAGGTCGCGATTGATCAGGCGGATCGTGGGATCGAGGATCCACTCGCCCCAGGCCGACAACGTATGGCCTTCGAAGTGCCGGGTGCGCAACTGCCCTTCGAGGCCGATGCGCTCGCCCAGGTCGTAATCGTGGTTGACGGTCGGTGGCGGATAGTCGGTCGGGTAGTCGCCGCGGAACTCGTAGCGGTTGTAGAAGGCCTGGAGCGCGCCCTCCGTGTCGCCCGACACGCTCACCGTGCGCCGCGCGCTGGCCTGCAGGTAACGGTCGTCCTGCACCATCCGGGGGTCGTTGAAGATCGTCCCGAACGGCGCCGTCGGGTCGTGCTTGGCACGCTCGCCGGCCACCAGAAGGAAACGCCAGTCGTCGGTATCGAGCCGGGCAAAGAGGCGATTGACGGATTCCCGGTCCATGCCGCGGGCGACATCGTCGTCCGCCTCGAAGGTGCCTGCCGGAAATCGCACATCGGGGCCGCTGCGGTCGCGGCGGCTGATCGACACCAGGGCGCGGGCATGGTCGCCGACGGACCCTTCGGCCAGGGCCGCCACACCGCGGTCGCCATAGGTGCCCCCCTCGAGGCGTACGGCTCGGCAGGCCTCGCTGCCCGGTGCCCGGGTGATCACGTTGAGCAGGCCCATGAAGGCATTGTTGCCATAGGCCGCCGAGCCGGGCCCCGGCAGGAACTCGACGCGATCGATCAGCGCCATGTCGATCGGGAACTCGCTGCCGACCGGCCCCTGCGAATAGACCGGATCCGTGATCCGGACCCCGTCGATCATGACCAGCAGACGCGTGTTGTAGTCGCCCGAGGGCGATATGCCCCGGGTACCGGCGATCTCGTAGCTGCCGTCGTAGCCGGTGTAGAGGCCGCGGATCGAGCGCACCACGTCTGCCAGCGTGCGGTAGCCGAAGGCACGGATCTCGTCGGCGGTGACGATGGTGACCCGGGAAGGCGCTTCGGTGAGCTTCTGCGGAAATCGCCCTGCGGCCGTCACCATGCGGACCTGGCTCAGCTCCTCCAGGTCCATGTCGAGCAGCGCACTCATCTCGTCCGCTGCCAGCAGCGACGCCGCCACGGTCGACAGCGCCACGGCGAGAACGCTCTGGCGTACCCGTCGGGCGGGGCGGCGACGGCTTGAGAAGGATCTGGGCGGCTTGTCCACCCTGCCAATTACGACCGCGTCGGCGCCGGACTTAAGGGACTGCGTCCCTATGACGACGTCCCGCCGCGACGCAGTTCACATCGTCAGACGCCGCCTTCCTTCTGCCAGGCGAGCATCCGCTCGACATAACGGGCGATGATGTCGATCTCGAGATTGACCCGACTCCCCGCGGCGAGCCGTTTCAGGGTGGTCACTTCCACCGTGTGGGGGATCAGGTTGATCGAGAAATCGGTGCCTTCGACCCGGTTGACCGTCAGGCTCACGCCATCGACCGTGATCGAACCCTTGCGGGCGATGTAGCCGGCCAGGGCCGATGGGGCCCGGATCAGCAACTCGTGGCTCTCGCCGACCGGGGTGAAGGCCAGCACCTCGCCGACGCCATCCACATGGCCGGTGACGATGTGCCCCCCGAGCCGGTCGTCCACCTTCAGCGCCTTCTCTAGATTGACCTCCCCGGGCTCGCCCAGGCCGACCGTGCAGTTCAGGGTCTCGCGGGAGACATCGAAGCTGACCCGCTGGCCGCTCAGGGCCACGACCGTCAGGCAGACGCCGCTGTTGGCAATGCTGTCGCCGATGGCGACGTCCTCGAGACCCAGTCCACCCACATCGACGGTCAGGCGTACGCCGTCCTCAAGGGGTGCCACGTGCTCGATGCGGCCGGTGGCCGCGACGATTCCGGAAAACATGATGGTCTTGCCGCTGACAGGGGGAAGCCCCGATGGTAGGCGATTTTGCAGTGCAGCGCGCGGCGGCCTGCGTCAGATGCCGCTGTTCCGGTCCAGTACGGCGGCAAACTGCTCGGCCGGCATGAACCCGACCACGCGTGTGCCTGAAATCTCCTCACCACCGGCGCGGAAGAATACGATCCCCGGCGGGCCGAAGAGCTCGAAGCGCTGCAGCAGGGCCTTGTCGTCTTCGTTGTTCTCGGTCACGTCGGCCTGCAGCAGCAGCATGCGCCCCATCCGGCTCGCGACGGCCGGGTCGGTGAAGGTGTAGCGCTCCATCTCCTTGCACGACACGCACCAGTCGGCATAGAAATCCAGCATCACGGGCCGGTCGGAGGCCCGGGCCGCGGCATCCAGCTCGGCCACGCTGCGGACACGCTGGAAGCGCACCTCCGGCGTCTGGGCCGCGATGGCCGTCCCGCTGCGCAGGCCCGCCAGGGGCTGCAGGGGATCGCGGGCGCCCCCCAGCGCACCGACCAGCACTGCACCGCCGCACACCAGCAGGATCACC
>JAGRFX010000114.1 GCA_020445805.1 Rhodocyclaceae bacterium | reverse complement strand
CAGGGCATGATGCCGTCGGGCAGGCGGTGCTCGTACTTCCAGAGCTTCTTGCCGGTCTTCGCGTCGAAGACGAACAGGCGGCTGTAGGAGGCGGTCACGAACAGGCGGCCGTCGTGGATCAGCGGCTGGGCTTCCTGGCCACGCTGCTTCTCGCCACCGTAGGACATGGTCCAGGCGGGAACGAGGTTGCCGACGTTGCCGGTATTGATCTTGTCCAGGGGGCTGTAGCGCTGGCCCTGGGTGCCCATGCCGAAGGACACCACGTCGCCGGTGGACTTGGCGTCATTCAGGATGTCCGCGTCCGTCACGCCGGCGGAGGCTGCGCCCCATGCCAGAACCGAGGCTGCGATCACGCCCATCGCCAGGCCGCGGGCCGGACGAGTCTTGCTCCAGTCTTTCATCAAAATACCTCCTCATTATTTTCGGTGCGTCCCCGACGGCCCGGAAGCGGATCTCAGCGGGGTGCCAAGCGGTTTGCGCAAGGGACATGCCATCTGCCGCGACAGGATTTTTTCCGTCATGCCCTCGTGAAAATCGCGAGACATGCGTCATGGCAATCCGGCCGAATCGCGCGAATCGACGCGGCTGCCGGGGATTTCGGGGCCGCCGGCAGGCGTCCCTCGGCGGCGCCCGGCGCGTCGGCACGGCACATCCGGGTCAGGTGCTCCGAAACTTGCCAGTTGCTCCGAATTGAAACAAAGCCGCTCGTGGCGCAGGATGTCGCAGCCGGATGGCCGGAAATTTCGGTTTCCCGTCCCGTGGCGGGGCTTCCTCTGGCATGGGGTTTGCACCACAGTCCATCCTTTGCGCATCGCCCGTTCGCAGCTATCCGTGAGTGCCCTCGCCGCCCCAGCCCCGATGTCCGCTTCCTGGTCCCCCTTCCCCGGCGGGCGGCGCGCGGCGCCGGCGCTCCTGATCTCCCTGCTGTTCCACGGGGCCCTTCTGGCCGTGCTGCCCGACTGGCGCCTGGAGCCCAAGCCCGAGGAGCGGCTGCTCCAGGCCTTCGTGGTCGACACCCCTGCGCCCCCGCCGCCACCCGACTTCCAGGTGCCGCCTCCGGTCGTCGAAGTGCCGCCGCCGGTGTTCGCCCCCCCACCGCCGCCCCCGGAGCCCGTCGTTCAGCCCAGGCCCAAACCCCGGCCGGAGCCGGCCCCCAGGCCGAAGCCGAGACCACGGCCCGAGCCGGCGCCGCAGCCGGCCCCGGAACCGCCGCCGCCCGTCGCCCCCGAACCGGCCCCGGCCGCACCACCGGTCGAGCCGGTCGTCGCACCGCCGCCACCGCCGCCCCCTCCGCCACCGCCCCGGCCCGATCCGCGGCTGCTGGAACGCTATGGCGATGCGCTGTCCCAGCGCTTCGCCAGCGAGCAGTCCTACCCCCGGCTGGCCGCCATGCGGGGCTGGGAGGGCGAGGTGCTGCTGCGCCTGACCATCGCCCGCACGGGCGGCCTGCGGTCGGTGCAGGTCCTCCGCTCGAGCGGCCACGAGGTCCTCGACAAGCACGCCATCGCCCTCGTGGAGGGCAGCGGCCAGCTGCCGAAGCCGCCCAAGGGCTTCGACGACGAGGATCTCGAGATCACGGTGCCGGTGCGCTATCGATTGCGATCCGGCTAGGCACGACTCCTGCTCCCGGGACAACAGAATGACCAACAAGGCAATGAGACACCCACTCCCGACCCCAACCCGCCTCGCGACCCTGGTCGCAATGCTCGGCACCAGCCCGCTCTTCGCGGCCGAGCCCCAGACCCTCGCGCCGGTCGAGATCATCGGCACCACGCTGCTGCCCGGCATCGGCGTCCCGAAGGACCAGGTGCCGTCGAACCTGCAGCAGATCTCGGCGCCGGCCCTGCAGGCGGCCGGCGGCCAGTCGACCACCCGCGCCCTCGAGCGCAGCGTCGGCGCGATCACCGTGAATGAGGTCCAGGGCAACCCCTTCCAGGCCGACCTCAACTACCGGGGCTTCACGGCCTCGCCCCTGCTCGGCACGGCCCAGGGCCTGTCGGTCTATCTCGACGGCGTGCGCATCAACGAGCCCTTCGGCGACGTGGTCAACTGGGACCTGATCCCCCGCGCGGCGATCGACACGATCACCGTGGTGCCCGGCTCCAATCCCCTCTACGGCCTCAACACCCTGGGCGGCGCCCTGTCCCTGCACACCAAGCGCGGCACCACCCACCCGGGCACCGAGGTCGAGTTGTCCGGGGGCTCGTTCGGCCGGGTGAATACCGTGCTCCAGCACGGCGGATCGGCCGACGCCCTGTCGTGGTTCGTGGCCGCCGAGGGCTTCCGCGAGGACGGCTGGCGGGACCGCTCGCCGTCCGAGGTCGGTCAGTTCTTCGGCAACCTCAGCTGGGCCGATGAGCGGACGGAACTGGGCGCGACCCTGATGGGCGGCAGCACCGACCTGACCGGCAATGGATTGCTGCCGGAGTCCATGCTGGCGCGTGACCGCGAATCCATCTTCACGCACCCGGACAACACCCGGAACCGATCGGTCACCCTGGCCGTGAACGGGAGCCGCTGGCTGTCGGACAGCGACCAGCTGTCGGGCAACGTCTATGTGCGCCGCACCCGTGCGCGGACCCTCAACGGGGACGGCAACGACGACTTCGAAGACAGTCCCTTCAACGCCAGCTGCGACCCGGACGAATTCGACGCCGGATCGGAAGACCAGGCCACCTGCCTCGCGTCCAATGCCAACGGTGGCAGCCGCGGGGACTCGGGGGTCAACAACCGCACCCGCACCGACCAGAACGCCATGGGCGTGGCGCTGCAGTGGAGCCGGATCGCCGACAACCACCAGTACGCCGTCGGCGTCAGCCACGACCGCAGCCGAGCCCGCTTCGAGCAGACCGCCCAGGAGGGCGAGCTGAACGACACCCGCGGCGTGGATGCCGAGGGGGATGTGGAACTCGAGAACAAGCTCTCGGGCCGCACGCGCACGACCAGTCTCTACCTAACCGACACCATGACGATCGGCGACAGCCTCTCGGCCACGGCCTCGCTGCGCTACAACCGCACGCGCGTCATCAACCGCGACCAGCTCAATTTCGAGCCCCCCAATCTGGACGGCGACTTCACCTACCACAAGGTGAACCCGGCCTTCGGCGTGAGCTGGCAGGCGGCCCGCCAGCTCACGGTCTATGGCGGTTTCAGCCAGGGCAACCGGGCGCCGACCCCGATCGAACTCGGCTGCGCCGATCCCGAGAACCCCTGCACGCTGCCCAACGCGCTGGCCGCAGACCCCTTCCTCGAGCAGGTCGTGGCCCGCACCTGGGAAGCCGGCGTGCGGGGCACGCACGCCGGCCTTCGCTGGAACGCCGGGGTCTATCGCACCACCAACCACGACGACATCCTCTTCGTCGGCACCTCGACCAGCGCCGGCTACTTCACCAACTTCGGCCAGACCCGTCGCGAGGGGGCCGAGCTCGGCCTGGCCGGCAAGCTCGGCAACACCCTCGACTGGAAGGTGGACTACAACTGGCTGCGGGCCACCTTCCAGTCGTCGGCCTGCCTGCTGTCCGAGGCCAACTCGAGCCGCGGCACCGCACCGGAGTGCACGGCCGATGGCCAGGACGACGAGATCTACGTGGAGAAGGGCGACCGCCTGCCCGGCATGCCCGAGCATGCGCTCAAGCTGGCCATCAACTGGCGCGCTGCCGAAGGGCTGCGTGTGGGCATGGACATCGTGGGCTATTCGGACCAGACCGTGCGCGGCAACGAGAACAACGCCCACCAGCCCGGCGAACACACCGACGCCTTTGGCGAGACCCGGACGTTCTCGGGCAGCGGCAAGGTCGCGGGTTACGCTGTCGTCAATCTGGATGCAGAATACGATATGGGCGGCGGCTGGACCCTGTTCGGACGGGTCGACAATCTATTCGACCACGCGTACGCCACGGCGGGCGCGCTGGCCGAGAACCCCTTCGATGGCAGCGGCGCGTTCCTGACCGACACCGAGGCCTGGAGCGACGAACAGTTCGTGGCGCCGGGCGCGCCGCGGGCGGCATTCGTCGGCGTGAGATACCGCTGGGGAGGCTAGATGTTCAAACGGGTGACGAATCGACTCCATGACCGGATCGGCCTGTTGGTCACGGCCGCCGCCGGGCTGATCCTGCTGCTGGTCGGCCTGTCATGGACGGTCACCACCCGGAGCGCCATCGAGGAAGAGATCAACGCCGCCACCCGCGTGGCCGAGCAGTGGATGACGGTCCTGGTGGACGAGGCCGAGGCCCGCGGCGACACCGCCCAGCTGACCGATCAGCTGGCGGCGGTCGGGCGGGTCCGAGCCAACTCCCTGGAGGTCTTCGATTCGGAGGGGCGGCTGCGCTATCGCTCGCCCGCCTCCACCTACAAGGCCGGCCGCGACGCGCCGCCCTGGTTCGCCGCGCTGGTGTCGCCCCATTTCGAGCCCAGCGTCCGGGAGGTGGATGGCCTGCGCCTGGTGCTGGTGCCCGATGGCTCGCGGGCCACCCTCGATGCCTGGGACGACCTCGTCCAGGTGGCCGGCTGGGCCATCGCCCTGCTGGTCCTGCTGGGGCTCGCGGTGCGCCACGCCATCGACCGCACGCTCCAGCCGCTGCACGCACTGGAGTCGGCCCTCGAGCAGACCGCCGACGGCCGCTTCGACGTGCGCCTGCCCAGCTACGGCCTGGCCGAGCTCGACCGGCTCGCCGACCGCTACAACCGCATGGCCGACGAACTCGACTCCAGCCTGCAGCGCAATGCCCGCCTGGAGGAAGACCAGGCCTTCAACCAGGCCCTGCAGGCCCGGCTCGAGGAGGAGCGCCGCCAGATCGCGCGGGAACTCCACGACGAGATCGGCCAGAGCGTCACGGCCGTGCGCGCCATGGCCGGCGCCATCGCCCAGCGCAGTGGTGACGTGCCGGGCGTGCACGGCAGCGCCCAGGCGATCCTGGCCATGACCGGCCAGATGCAGGACGGGGTACGCCACATCCTGGCCCGGCTGCGGCGCCCCGAGCCCCTGCCACGGGGCCGCCTGGCCGCCGCGCTGGTCGAGTACTGCGACCACTGGGCCAGTCTGTACCCGGACATCGTGATCGAGCAGTCCATCGGCACCGAGCCGGTGGCCCTGCCCGAGGACTACTGCCTGGCCGTGCTGCGCATCCTGCAGGAGAGCCTGACCAATGTGGCCCGCCATGCCAACGCCACCCGCGTGGAGGTGGCCGCGGCCTGCGACGACGCACAACTGATCCTGCGGATCTGCGATGACGGCGAAGGCTTCAGCAGCCAGGCGGCCGCGAACCGCTTCGGCCTCACCGGCATGCGTGAGCGGGTCCAGGCCCTGGGCGGCAAGCTCGGGCTCGAGGCCAGCCCCCATGGCGGCGCCATGGTGACGGCGCTCCTGCCGCTGCCCCAGGCCCCGGCCATGCCGATGCCGGCGCGCAAGGCCATCCCCCATCAGGACAACGGAGACAGACCATGAGCACGCAAGCCCTGGCGGGCCTACGGATCATGCTGGCCGACGACCACGCGGTGGTGCGGATGGGCTTCCGGATGCTCCTCGAAGGGGCCGGTGCGAGCATCGTCGCCGAAGCCGGAAGCGGCGACGAGGCCGTCCGCCTCTACGACAGCTGTTCGCCCGACGCCCTGGTCATGGACGTCACGATGCCCGGGCTGGGCGGGCTGGGCGCCCTCGAGCGCATCCGTGCCCACGATGACCAGGCCCACGTGCTGATGCTCTCGGCCCACGACGACCTGCAGGTCCCGACGCGGGCCCTCAAGCTGGGCGCGACGGGCTACCTCTCGAAGCGCGCCGATCCCCAGGAGCTGGTCCAGGCGGTCGCCCGGGTCGCGCGGGGCGAGCGCTACCTGGACCCGGACATCGCGCCCAAGCTCGCACTGGCCCGCTTCGGTGGCAGCTGCGATCCGGCCGAGGCCCTCACCGAGAAGGAATTCGCGGTGTTCCTGCTGCTGGCCCGGGGCCAGTCGGTCAACCAGGTGGCCGAAAGCCAGCACCTCTCGCCCAGCACCGTGGGCACCCACCTCTACAACATCAAGAAAAAGCTCAACGCCGCCAATTCCGCGGAGCTCGCCCTGATCGCCGTGAGAGCGGGGCTGATCGAAGCATGATCAGGACGATCTGCAGGACATTGGCCGCTCTGGCCCTGGCGGCCCTGAGCCTTTCCGGGCGGGCGGGCGACCTGGACCGGGATGCGGTCGCCACCTACTTCCCGCCCCCCCTCCAGGTGGGCGAAAAGCTCCCCGACGTGCCCGCCTGGCCCATCACCTCCGAGCTGCGCCCCGACGGCGAGCCCATGGGCTATGTCTTCGAATCCATCGACCTGGCGCCGATCCCGGGCTTCGAGGGCACCCCCATCAACCTGCTGGTTGCCGTGGACGCCAAGGGCACCTTCATCGACGTGGCGCTGCTGCGCCAGCACGAGCCGGTCTTCCTGGGCGGGCTGGGCGAGGAACCGCTCAAGGCCTTCCTGCAGCAATACCAGGGCCTCAGCCTGTCGTCGCCGATCACCGTGAGCTCGCGCTACGGCGGCACCGGCCGGACCCGCGACGGCCGGCGGGTGGTCCTCGACGGCGTGACCAAGGCGACGGCCTCGATCCGGATCATCAACCAGACCGTGCTGACCAGCGCGCTGGCCGTGGCGCGCGCCCGGCTCGGCTTTGCCGGCAGCGAAGCCATCGGCCCACCGGCCACCGTCAGGCCCGACGCCTACGAGCGCCTCGACTTCGACGCGCTGGTGAAGAGCGGGGCCATCGGCCACCTGCGCCTGAGCAATGCCGACGTCGAGGCCCTGTACGCCGACTCCGAGGTGGCCGGCGAGGACAGCGAGGCGCGCAGCGATCCCGACGGTACCTTCCTGGAACTGTGGGTGGCCTATCTCAATGTGCCCAGCATCGGCCGTGCACTGCTCGGCGACGCCGGCTTCGACAAGCTCAAGTGGCGCCTGGACGCCGGCCAGCATGCCTTCTGGATCGCCACTGCGGGGCGCGACGGCCTGGTCGATGCCAGCTTCGTGCGCGGCACCAGCCCCCAGAAGCTCACGCTGACCCAGGGTGGCACCCCCTTCGAGATGCGCGACCTGGACCTGGACCTGCGTCAGCCCGCCGGCCTGCCCGAGTTCAACAGCCAGCTCAACGTGGCCCTGCCGCCCATCTCCGGGCTCGACCCTGGCGGCCCGATGCGCTTCGAGTTCGCCCTGGTCCGCAAGAAGGGCTTCATCCTGCCGGAGTTCATCTACCGCAACGCACGCATCGACTACCAGGCCCCCGAGCGCTGGTTCGACCGCCCGCCCCCGCCACCACCGGAGTGGCTCCAGGCCTGGCAGGCGCGCCACACCGAGCTGATGACCATCGGCGCCGCGCTGCTGCTGTTGTTCACCGTCCTGGCCCGGCCCCGCTGGGTGGTCGAGGACGCCCGCCGGCTCAAGGCCTTCCGGCTCGGCTTCCTGGCCTTCACGCTGGGCTACATCGGCTGGTATGCCCAGGGACAGCTCTCGATCGTGCAGGTCACGGGGGCCATCAAGTCCCTCAACGCCGGCGCCGGCCTCGGCAGTTTCCTCTACGACCCGGTCTCGCTGCTGATGATCGCGGCCACCCTGGTCACCTTCTTTGTCTGGGGCCGCGGCACCTTCTGCGGCTGGCTCTGCCCCTTTGGCGCCCTGCAGGAATTCAGCGCCCTCCTGATGCGGGCGCTCGGCGTGAAGGCGCGACGACTGCCACCCTGGCTGGCGCGCACCCTCGGACGGGGTCGCTATGTCCTGCTCGTCGCCCTGGTCGCCCTGGCGGCTCTTGCGCCACAGCTGGCCGAGCGCCTGGTCGAGGTGGAGCCCTTCAAGACCTCCATCACCGTGGCCTTCGACCGCAGCTGGCCCTTCGTGGCCTACGCCGCCGCCCTGCTGGTGCTGGCCGGGGTCTACTACAAGTTCTTCTGCCGCTACCTGTGCCCCCTGGGCGCCATGATGGCGGTTGGCGGCAAGCTGCGCCTGCTGGCCTGGCTGCCCCGCCGCAGCGAGTGCGGCAAGCCGTGCCAGCGCTGCCGACACGACTGCGCCTACGACGCCATCCACGTTAGTGGCGCCATCGACTACGACGACTGCTTCCAGTGCCTGGATTGCGTCGGCATCTACCACGATGCGGAGCGTTGCGCGCCGGTCATGCTCTACCGCCGCAAGGGACGGCAGCTTCAGCCGGCGGGGCGGCCGGGCGGCCAGGCCGCCTGTGCGACGCCCGGCCGCTGAACCCTGCCACCACGCCCGCCGATCGGGCAGTCGATTGGCGCCAGCGGTGCGATAATGGATAGTGTCGCCATTCCGAGGTGCTCGTCCGGCTCGCCGTATGAACTGCAACGCCTGTCACCAAGAGATCCGCCCCGGCTCCAAATTCTGCCCCCTCTGTGGCGCGGCGCAGGCCGAGGTCACACCGTGCCCCACCTGCGGCGCCGAATTGCCCCCGGGCAAGCCGTTCTGCCCCGCCTGCGGCTCCGACCTCCAGCCCGAGGCCGCAGCGCCGGCCGCCGAATCCGGTGGCTTCTACCAGGACTACGAGACCACCCAGGCCTACCCCCCTGCTGAAGCGGCGGAGGCCGCGCCCCCGCTCGAGGCCGACCGCCCAGGTGAGGCGTGGCAGGCCCATGGCATCAGCGATATCCCGGACGAACCGATGTCCGAGATGATGCTCGAGAGCGACTGGAACCCCGAAAGCGCGCTCTCGAGCTTCGCCCGCCGGATCGAGGCTGAGGACGCGTCCGGGCCGGAAGCCGGACTGCCTGCCGGTTCCGACGAGGCGCCGGCATCGCAGCCGCCTGCGGCGGACGAGGTGGCCACGCCGGCCAGGAAGCCCGGCCTCTTCGATCTCCTGCTCGAAGCGGAGGCCATGCGCTCGGCCGAGAATGGCGACCCCAATGCCACGGTCATCATGCGTGCGCCCCAGGCGCAACCGCCCGCCCAGACGCCGCCCGCAGCCACCGAGACGGCTGCGCCGCCCCCCCTGGACGCGGTGGCCGAGCCCCCGCCCGACGAGCCGGCACCCGAAGAACCCGTCACCGAATGGAGTGTCGAGACGGTCAGGCTGCGTGCCGAAGAACTCGAGATGCCGACGCAGTCGCCGCTCGAGGCCGCTGCGCCGCGCAGCCGGCGACTGGTGCCGCTGGTGATTGCCATCGTCGCCTTCGTCGCCGCCATCGGTGGCGGACTGGCCTGGTGGCTGTCGGACCGGGGCGGCGATCGCACCGCCCCCCAGCCCGAAAAGGTCGCGCCGCCTCCGGCCACGCCTGCGCCTGTGCCGTCCGTACCAATGGAGCCGATCACGCCCCGACCGGCGGAGCCCGCTCCGGGCGAAGGGCCGAACGGGTCGCCGTCCGCAGGCGAGCCGGCGCCTCAGCTGCCGGCGGCAGAGCCGTCCGAGCCCCTGCCGCCGGCATCGGCAGAACCCCAGGAGCCGCTCGAGCCGCCCCAGGAACCCGCGCCACCGCCCCCGGCCACGGACGAGCCCACGGCACCCGTGGCGGCGGAACCGCCGCCCGCGAAGCCCAAGCCGGTGCCGAAGCCCAAGCCGGCCCCCCGGCCGAAACCCAAGCCGGCCCCCGAGCCCGAGCCAGAGCCGCCGCCCCCGCCCGTGCCGGAGCCCGCGCCGCCGCCGCCGACGCCCGCGGTACCTGCATGGCTCACGACCATGCGCGCCGAGCTGGCGGTCTGCGACGAGAAGTCGTTCTTCGCCAAGGCCATCTGCCGCGAAAAGGTTCGATGGAACCACTGCGCGCCCGATCGCTGGAACACGGTGCCCGAATGCGCCGTCAAGAATCAGTAGGCGGGTCCGGATCGACCCGCCGCCCGGGGGACACGCGATGACAGATCTGCCGATGTTCTCGGCCGGCCGCTATGCAGCCGTCGTTCGCGCCCTCGAGGGCGTGCGGAACCGCCAGGCGCTGACCGTCATGCTGGCCGGGTTCCTGCTCGTCGCCATCCTGATCGGGCTGGGCAGTGGCCTCGCCGCGTGGGCCGGCAGCCCGCTGCTGGCCGTGGTGGTCAACCTGCTGGCCGCGATCCTGGCGGCGTCCATCGTCAATGCGGCCGGCCTGGCCCTGATGGATGCGGCACGGGACCAGTCCGAACGGGGATTCATCCAGCTGATTGCGCGCGGCGGCTCGTGCTTCGCCCGCTTCCTGGCCATCGTTGTGCTCGCGCTGGTGAGTTTTGGGCTTTACCTGCTGCTGGCGGCGGCGCTGCTGTGGCTTTGCAAGCTGCCCTTCCTCGGACCGGTGCTCCTGACCATCCTGGTGCCGGCCCTGGTGCTCGGTGCAGCCCTCCTGCTGCTGGTGCTGACGGTGGCCGTATCGATGCTCGCCCCCTCCCTATGGGCCGGGAATTCGATCCGCGCCGCGGTGCGCGAGTTGCTCGATATCGCCGGCCATAGGCCGCTCGAGGTGCTGGTATCGATGATCCTGCTCGGCATCCTGATCGGGCTGATCGGATCGGTTGCGAGCCTCTTCATCCTGGCCGGCAGTACCACGGTCGGCGGCCTCGCGGCCGGGATTCTGGCCGCCCCGATGGGAGAACTCGGTGGCCTCGACGGCAGTGCGCTACCGATCCCCAACCCCGCGCTGGCCGTTGCCGGCAGCATCGGCTTCATGCTTGTCTTCGCGCTCCTCTCCGGCGTCCTGGGGGTGATCCAGATGAACGGCCTGTGCCACATCTACCTGCAGGCCCGCGAGGCCATCGCGACGGCGGGCGGGGGCGCGACGCCGGATGACCAGCCGAAGCGGCGGCGGGTGCAGGTGGTGGCGGCAGCGCCGGACCCGTGGGAAGAACTCCCGACAACGCAGGCGCCGTCATCCGCAGAACCCGCGGCGGTCGCGTCCGGTGACCACTGCCCCGCCTGCGCGGCGGTGATCGGAGCGGAGGATCGCTTCTGTGGCGAGTGCGGCCAGCGCCTCGGCGCTGCAGAACCGCCGACGGAGACAGGCACTTGAGCATGACGATATCGCGACGGGACCGCGCCCTGGGCGCGCTGATGGGCGCCTTCATCGGTGATGCGCTGGCGCTCGGCCCGCACTGGTATTACGACCTGGCCCAGATGCGCAGCCGCTACGGCGAGTGGATCGATGGCTACACCACGCCCTTCGACGACCATTACCACGCCGGGCTCGCGGCCGGGGATTCTTCGCAGGCCGGCCATCTGCTGCGTCTGACGCTGGAGTCCCTCGTCGCCTGCGGTGGCTACGACGAGTCGGATTTCTGCCTGCGTCTCGACACCCGGTTCTTTCCGCTGCTCGACGGGGAACCCATGGGCGGGCCGGGCGGCTATACCAGCCAGTCGATCCGCGAATGCTGGCGCGCACGGGTGCGCGAGGGCCGTCCATGGGGACACTGCGCCGGCCCGGCCGACACCACCGAGGCCATCGAGCGCTGCATCGCCCTGGCGGTTCGCTACGCGGGCGATCCCGCTGCGATTGCGCGCCACGTCAGTGCCAACACGGTCCTCACCCAGGACGACCAGACGGTGCTGGCATTGACCGTCGCCTACTGTGAAGTGCTGGGGCAGATGGTCTGCGGCGAGGCGCTCGATGCGGGGCTGTCCGGCAAGCTGATGGCCCAGTGCAAGTCCGGGGCACTCCCCTTCCACACGGTCACCTCCGGCAGTGCCATGGGGGCGCCCGCCTCGGATCGTCCGGAGACCCGCCGCGCAGGCCGCTTTGCATCGCCGGACGCCCTCCTCACTCCATCCTGCGTGGCACGCGCCGCGCTCGACCCGTCCATTTCGATCGAGCCTGCCTGGAAGGTCTCGCTGGTCTACGGCATGCCCTGCGCGATCTACCACCAGCTGCCGGCCGCCTACTATCTGGCCGCCCGCTTCGACACCGATTTTGAATCCGCGGTGCTGCATGCCGTGAATGGCGGCGGCCAGAACCAGGCCCGCGCGATGCTCACGGGCGCTCTGGCCGGCGCCCGCTGTGGACTGCATGCCATCCCGAGACGCTTCCTGGACGGCCTCTCCGACAGCGCGGCGCTGCAGACCCTGGGCGAGCGGCTCACCCAGGCTTCCTGAGAAAATCCACGCCCGCTTGTAAGGCGCTGCCGGCGTGCTCCGTCCAATCGACGTGAACCGTCGAAGGGGAAGTCTGCCATACGAGTGCCCGCTCGCGACCTGCGGCTCGTCTGCCTCGCGATCCGGGGCTGGCGATGGCCGTGGAAGGCGTGGTTTCGCCGCCCGGCGCCCGGTCGGTGGCTGAGACGATGGACCGGCCGGAGGGCATCGCCCGGGACAAGGGTCTGAGCATCTTTGCGCCCATCGACCACGCCACAGGCGCCCGCTCGATCGGCATCACCCTGCGGCCGACCCAGCGGCAGGTGTTCGGCCACCCCAAGGGGGGCGCCCCCTTCATGCCGTGCGTCCGGTCACAGGCCTTCGACCGGCCCCTCAGGGCACGGGTCTGGGAAGATGAGGATAGGCTGGTCTGGCTGAGCGACGACGATGCTGCCCGGGTCGCTGCGCGCCATGGGGCCGGCGACGGTCCAGCGGCTTCGGGCATGGCCGGCGCGCTCAAGGCCGACGGCCTGGCGGCCACGGCGTCTCCGTAGCGCGCCAAAGCAAAGGGCGCCATTCGGCGCCCCTTGTCGTCGGCAGGTCAGGCCCCGCTCAGCGCGGCAGGACCGAATCGCCCATCAGGAAGCAATCCACCTCGCGGGCGCACTGCCGCCCTTCGCGGATGGCCCACACCACCAGAGACTGGCCGCGGCGCACGTCACCGGCCGCGAAGACCTTGCCCACGGTGGTGGCGTAGCAGCCGTCGCCGTCGGTCGTGGCCTTGGCATTGCCGCGCGCGTCCTTGGCAACCCCGAAGGCCTCCAGCAGCTTGTCGGAGGGATTGGTGAAGCCCATCGCGAACAGCACCAGGTCGGCCGGAATGTCGAACTCGGAGCCGGCCACTTCGCTCATCTTGCCGTCCTTCCAGTCGAGCCGGACGCCCTTGAGCGAGGTCACCTTGCCGTTGTCGCCGATGAAGGCCTTGGTGGCGACCGCAAAATCGCGATCGCAGCCT
>JAGRFX010000113.1 GCA_020445805.1 Rhodocyclaceae bacterium | reverse complement strand
GGCCTGGCGCTGAATGTCTCGAAGAAGAGCGACACCGACTCCACTTTCATCATGGGCGTGGGCTCGCCGGCCTACATGTCGCCCGAGCAGATCAAGAACTACCCCCTCAACCAGAAGACCGACCTGTTCTCGCTGGGGGTCGTGCTGTTCCACATGCTGGCGGGCCGGCTGCCGTTCCGTGCCAAGAATCCGGCCCAGCTGATCTACAAGATCATCAACACCGACGCCCCCTCGGTCAGCGCGCTGAACCCCGATGTGCCCGAGCAGATGGACATCGTGATCCGCAAGTCGCTTGAGAAGGATCTCTACTCCCGCTACAAGAACGGCGCAGAGCTGGCCAAGGACCTCTCGGCGGTCCGCTACAAGATCGTCGACGACAAGTACGTGCCCCCCGACACCGAGCGATTCTCGCTGTTGCGCAAGACCGGGTTCTTCACCGAGTTCGAGGACCTCGAGCTGTGGGAGGTACTGCGCCTGTCCGCGTGGCGCAAGGTCGAGGCCGAGACCAGCCTGATCCGCGAGGGCGACATGGACCAGCGCTTCGGGCTGGTGCTCGAAGGGCGGGTCGAGCTGTCGGTGGATGGCCGGCAGTTCATGGAGCTCGGGCCGGGCGAGGTGTTCGGCGAAGTGGCCTATCTCGACGAGATCGATCACAAGCACGCCTATACCGTCGTCACCCTCGAGGAAACCGCCTACATCGAGTTCAAGCCCTCGGCGCTGGCGCTGGCGACCGACGAGTGCCTTGAGCAGTTCCGGCGGCGGCTCGTCACCGTCGTCTCCCGCCGCATGGCGGATGCCGCCCGGCGCCTCTCCAAGAGCGGCAGCGTGGCCCGCAAGGGCACGAGCCTGCCGGCCGGTTTCGAACTCAATCTCGTCGACGACTGACGCCCATCGGCGCAAACCGCACGCCCTTCGGCCGCGAGGGCCGACTCGGCTAAAGTTTGTTACGTAGGGGCCGAAGAACTCCCATGTTCGGCCAGGGTGCCGCTCGGGAGTTCGATTGTGAGTCGAGGAAGCGTCTACGGGATCAGCCGCGTCGATAATGAAGCCAGCCGTACCCACGGCTGGCTGGTGACCATTCAGCGCCGCGGAATCATCTATCGCAAGCACTTCTCCGATGGCATTTTCGGTGGGAAGCGCAAGGCCTTCGCGGCAGCCCGCGAATACCGCGACGAGGTGCTGGAACAGCATCCCCCCCTGTCGATGCAGGAATATTCCAGCATCGTCAAGAAGAACAACCGCTCCGGCGTCGTCGGCGTGTGCCGTTACTGCGCGTCGGAGACCCGTGATCTGCCCGAAGACAAGCAGCGCTGGTTCTGGGTGGCCTCATGGCCGCTGCCGGACGGCAAGCGCAAGCGCGTCAAGTTCTCGGTCAAGAAGTACGGCGAGGAAGGTGCCTTCCAGAAGGCGCTGGCGGCGCGCAACGACGCGATCGACAAGCTGAACGGCAGCTTCGATCCGGGCGCGGTCCGGCGCCGCGGGCGGCGAAAGCCCGCCAACGGTTCCGCCCGCATGGACGTCGCGCAGGCGCGCTAACGGCCTTCGGGAAAGGCTCAGCGACGCCGCTCGGGCGGGTCGGACAGCACAAGACCCACCAGGCTGGTCAGCAGGCTGTAGATCAGGGCGGCCCAGAAGGCCGTCCAGAAATCCGCGATGTGCAGCCCCTGGATCAGGCCGCCCGCCATCCAGAAGGTCAGTCCATTGATGACCAGCGCGAAGAAGCCCAGCGTCAGGAGGGTGATCGGCAGCGTGATCAGGAGCAGCAGCGGCCGGATCAGCGCATTGATCAGGCCGAGCGCCAGCGCGGCAGCCAGTGCCGAGGTATAGGCATCGACCTGTACGCCGGACAGGACTTCCGGTATCAGCATCAGGGCCAGGGCATTGAGTGCCCAGCGCATCAGCAGTTTCATGGCGTCGAACCTCAGCGGGTTGCCCCGAGCGCGCGGGCGCGCCCGGCCGAGCGGGCGCGACCATCGCGGCCTTCCGGATCCCCCTCGGGCCAACCGGCCAGGTGGCCCTGGACGATGTCGCCGAGGGCGGCGATCCATTCATCGCGCTCGTTGAGGCAGGGGATCAGCGCATAGTCCCGGCCGCCCTGGGCCAGGAAGGCGTCGCGGCACTCCGTGCCGATCTCCTCGATGGTCTCGAGGCAGTCGGCCACGAAACCCGGGCAGACCACATCGATCTTGCGTACGCCGTCCCGTGCCAGCTGCTCGATCGTGGGCTGGGTGTAGGGCTGCAGCCACTCGGCCTTGCCGAAGCGGGACTGGAAGGTGAGCAGCGCCCGCGCCGGGTCGATCCCCAGGGCCTCGGTGAGCAGCCGCGCCGTCTTGTGGCATTCGCAGTGGTAGGGGTCGCCCTTGTCCAGGGTGAAGCGCGGCACGCCATGGAAGCTCATGACCAGCTTCTCGGGTTCGCCGTTCTGCGCCCAGTGCTGGCGGATACTGGCCGCCAGGGCGGCGATGTAGCCGGGATGGTCGCAGAAGCTGCGGATAAAGCGCATCTCGGGCAGGTTGCGCCAGCCGAGCAGGCGCCGCGCCGCCTCGTCGGTGACCGAGGCAGTGGTGCTGGCGGCGTACTGGGGATACATCGGCACCACCAGAATGCGGGTGCAGTTGGCGGCACGCAGGGCGTCGAGCACCGACGGGATCGAGGGCTGGCCATAGCGCATGGCGTAATCCACCACCACGTCGCCGCGGCCCCGTTCGCCCAGGAGCCGGGCCAGCAGGGCGGCCTGCTTTTCGGTGTGCACCTTGAGGGGCGAACCTTCCTCGGTCCACACCGTCGCGTACTTGTGGGCCGACTTGGCCGGCCGGGTATTGAGGATGATGCCGTTCAGGATCAGCCACCAGGCCGGGCGGGGGATCTCGACCACGCGCGGATCCCACAGGAACTGCTTCAGATAGGGCCGGAGGGCGCCGGCGGTTGGCGCTTCGGGCGTGCCGAGGTTGGCCAGCAGGACGGCGGTTCGGGCGGGCGCGTCGTGCGAAATGGCGGGTTCGGGCCGGTAGCGGGCCATCGGGATCCTTGTCGGTCGGTGGCGTGCCCGGGGGCACTCAGGAATGGTTGGAGAGGGCGCCGGACAGCAGTCGAGCCGTGATGTCGACGATCGGGATCACGCGCTCGTAGGCCATCCGGGTCGGGCCGATGACGCCGACCGAGCCGACGATCTGTCCGTCCACCTCGTAGGGCGCGGTGATCACGCTGCAGCCGTCGAGCGGTTCGACGCCGGATTCGCCGCCGATGAAGATCTGCACGCCTTCGGCCTTCTGGGAGAGGTCGAGCAGCTGCATCAGGCTCGTCTTCTGCTCGAAGAGGCGGAACAGGTCGCGCAGCCGGGCCATGTTGGAGGCCAGGTCCTCGGAGTCGAGCAGGTTGTTCTCTCCGGACAGTACACAGCTTTCCGCGGTTTCCTGGAAGGCCTGGGTGCCGGCTTCCATGGCGGCCGACATCAGCTCGCTGACGTCACTGCGCAACTGCCGCAGCTCGGCCTGCAGCTTGGCGCGGATCTGCGGGAAGTCGCGACCGGCGTAGTGCTCGTTGAGAAAATTGGCGGCCTCGACCAGTTCGGACGAGGTATAGGCCCGCTGGGTGTGGATGACCCGGTTCTGCACGTCGCCCGACATCGTGACGATGATCAGCAGGATGCGCCGCTCGCC
This sequence comes from Rhodocyclaceae bacterium, assembly GCA_020445805.1. Lineage (GTDB taxonomy): Bacteria > Pseudomonadota > Gammaproteobacteria > Burkholderiales > Rhodocyclaceae > Cognatazoarcus. Next base: position 9,382 of record JAGRFX010000113.1, on the reverse strand, counting down.
CAGGCTGAGGAACTCGATCTGGCGGATCCGGGCATTCTGCTTGCGCGGCGCCACCACCACGCCGGCAAAGCGGGTGAGATCCGAGAGCAGGTGGGAGGCGGTGTTGATGACCCGCTGGGGCTGCTCCTGGTTGAGCGTGCCCTCGAGCTGGAGGACGCGGGTCTGGGCCAGGGGCTGGACCGTCAGCAGCGTGTCGACGAAGAAGCGGTAGCCCCGTGCCGTCGGGATGCGGCCGGCCGAGGTATGGGGGCTGGCGATGAAGCCGGCCTCCTCGAGGTCCGACATCACGTTGCGGATGGTGGCCGGCGACAGGTCGAGTCCGGAGGCGCGCGACAGCGACCGCGAGCCGACCGGCTGGCCGTCCGCGATGTAGCGCTCGATAAGCGCCTTGAGGAGAAACTGCGATCGTTGGTCGAGGCTGTCCATGGTGTCCGGCTCGTGTCCTTCGACGATTCTAAGAAACTCCCGGTCCATCGCAAAGCGACTGCCCCGGATGGATCACGCCACGATGGGGGTTTGTGATCTAATTCGGGCTATGGAGACGGAATTCAAGACCATCGCGTTGATCGGCCGCTACCAGAGCCCCGACCTGGCGGCGGCCATCCACCGGCTTGCCGGATTTCTCCGCGAGCGGGACCGGATCGTCTGGATCGAGCAGGGCACGGCCAGCTCCACCGGCCTCGGCGCCGCCTACCCGGTCTCGTCCTACGACGAGATCGGTGCGGGGGCCGATCTGGCCGTGGTGCTGGGCGGCGACGGCACCATGCTCAACTCCGCGCGTCGCCTGGCCGACCATCCGGTGCCGATGGTCGGCATCAACCAGGGGCGGCTCGGATTCCTGACCGACATCGCGCGGGACGAGGCGCTGGCCCGGATGGAGGAAATCCTGGCCGGTCGCTACAAGGCGGAACTGCGGGCGATGGTCGATGCCGAGGTGCTGCGGGGCGCCCAGCGGGTGTTCCACACCCGGGCACTGAACGATGTGGTGGTGAACAACGGCGAGCTGGGCCGGATGATCGAGTTCGACGTGATGATCGACGGCGAGTTCGTCTATACCCAGCGCTCCGACGGCATGATCGTCTCCACCCCGACCGGTTCCACGGCCTATGCCCTGTCGGCCAATGGCCCGATCCTGCATCCGCGGGTCGCAGGGCTGGCCCTGGTGCCGATGTGTCCCCACAACCTGACGGCCCGGCCGGTGACGCTGCCGGACGATTGTGTGATCGAGATCGTTCTCAAGCCGCCCCATGATGCACGGGTTCACTTCGATGGCCAGGCGCGCTTCGACGCGCGGGCCGGCGACATCGTGCGCGTGAGCCGCTCGCAGCAATCGATCCGCCTGCTGCACCCCGAGACCTACAGCTATTTCTCCATGCTTCGCGAGAAGCTCCACTGGAGTGCCTCGCCGCGGCAGCATTGAGCGGCGCTTCCGGCCCGACCTTCCGTTTCCCAAGATGCTGCGTACTCTCCAGATCCGTGACTTCGTCATCGTCGATCGACTCGACCTCGAATTCTCCGCCGGCTTCGGCGCCCTGACCGGCGAAACCGGCGCCGGCAAGTCCATCCTGCTCGATGCCCTGGGCCTGGCGCTGGGTGGGCGCGCCGAGGCGGGCATCGTTCGGGCCGGTCGCGAACGGGCCGAGATCTGCGCCGAATTCGACCTGCCCGACGCCGCGGAAGTGAAGGCCTGGCTCGATGAGCAGGGTCTGGAGGCGGAGGAGGGCACCCTGCTGCTGCGTCGGGTGATCGACGCCGGGGGCCGTTCGCGGGCCTGGATCAATGGCACCGTGGCCACGCTGGCACAGATGCGTGAACTGGGCGATGTGCTGGCGGATATCCATGGTCAGCATGCGCATCACGCATTGCTGCGCGGCGAGGCCCAGCGCCGGATCCTCGACCAGCTGGGCGGTGCCACCGAGTTGGCAGAGATCGTGTCGGTGGCCTGGCGTCGCTGGCGCACGGCGGTTGAGGCACGCCAGCGTGCGGAGACCAGCGCGGCGGACGTGGCCCATGAGCGTGAGCTGCTGGCCTGGCAGGTCGCGGAACTCGATGCCCTGAAGTTCGATCCGGCCGAGTGGCAGGAGCTCAACCAGGAGCAGGCGCGCCTCGCCAATGCGTCCAGCCTGCTCGAGGGCGTGCAGGAGGCCCACCAGGTGCTGCGGGAGGCGGAGCCGGCTGTGGTGTCCCAGCTCGAGCGACTCGCTTCGCGCCTGTCGGACCTGGGGGCCTACGACGCCACGCTCGGGGAGTTCGCCGAGCTCCTCCAGTCGGCGGCCATTCAGGCCGAGGAGGCCGCCCATGGCCTGCTGCGCTACGCCGAACGGCAGGATCTGGACCCGGCGCGCCTGCAGTCCGTGGACGAACGCATCGGGCTGGTGACCGAGACCGCCCGCAAGTATCGCGTGGCCCCCGACGAACTGCCCGCCCTGCTGGAAGACACCCGCGCCCGGCTGGCCCGTGTCGAGGCTGCGGCGGACCCCGAACAACTGGCGCGTGACGAGGCGGCCAGTCGCGAGGCCTTCCTCGAATCCGGCCGCACCCTGACGGCGCGGCGGACCTCGGCCGCGGCCGAACTCTCGCGGGACGTCAGCGAGGCCATGCAATCCCTCGCCATGGCCGGCGGACGCTTCCTGGTGGCGCTGGTGCCCGACGAGGACGGCAGCGGCCACGGGCTCGAGCAGGTGGAGTTCCAGGTGGCCGGCAGCCCCGGCCAGCCGCTGCGGCCGCTGGGCAAGGTGGCCTCGGGCGGCGAGCTGTCGCGGATCGGCCTCGCCATCCAGGTCATCGCCAGTTCGGCCGGCGCGGCGCCTACCCTGATCTTCGACGAGGTCGATGTCGGGATCGGCGGACGCGTCGCGGAGATCGTGGGTCAGATGCTCCGGCGACTGGGGCGGGAGCGGCAGGTCCTGTGCGTGACGCACCTGCCGCAGGTGGCGGCCCAGGCCGACTGGCAGTGGTCGATTGCCAAGGAAGTGCGGGGTGGCGAGACCCTGAGTTCGGTCCGCAGCCTCGACGGCGATGGCCGGGTCGAGGAGATCGCGCGCATGCTCGGCGGGGTGCAGATCACCCGGACCACCCTGGACCACGCCAGCGAAATGCTGGCCCGTCGCGACTGAGCCGCGCGAAGGCCGTCCCTCAGGCGTCCTCGTGCTCGGGCTGCCGGTGGGGGCAGTTGTCCTTGAGGCAGTCCACGTAGAGGTAGAGGGCGTGTTCCTTGACCGCGAAGCCACGATCCTTGGCAACCGCGAGTTGCCGTCGCTCGATCTCGGGGTCGAAGAATTCCTCGACGCGGCCGCACTGCAGGCACACCAGATGATCGTGGTGCTTGCCCTCGTTGAGTTCGAAGACCGCCTTGCCGGATTCGAAAAAATGCCGTTCCAGCAGCCCGGCCTGTTCGAACTGCGTGAGGACGCGATAGACGGTGGCAAGGCCGATGTCCATGCCGTCCTGCATCAGCTGCCGATAGACGTCTTCGGCCGTCAGGTGCCGCTGTTCCGTGTGCTGGAACAGGTCAAGGATCTTGAGCCGTGGAAATGTGGCCTTCAGGCCGATGTTCTTGAGGTTCTGCGTATTGGAGGGCATTTTTCTGAAGAAGAACCTGTCTGGCCAATGGGCGTGGGGCGCCGCCGCCGACGGTGCGCCGGCCCCCTATGATATATTTTTTCGACTACGTCTGAGCACGGCGGTTCTGTCCGGGGCTTCATGCCCCAGAAGCTTGAGGATTGTCTCCCCCTATGTATCACCCGAAACTGTCCGCAGCCTGTCTGGCCGCGGTTGTCCTGCTCGGCGGCTGCTCCACGGGCGACCTGCTGAGTCCCTATCGTATCGACGTCCGGCAGGGCAACGACGTGACACCCGAAATGGTGGCGCAACTCAAGCCCGGGATGTCGCCGGACCAGGTGCGCTTCGTGCTGGGCACGCCGTTGATCGTCGATCCCTTCCACCAGGACCGCTGGGATTACTTCTATCGCAACCAGCCCGGGCGGGGTGAGCCCAGCCAGAAGCGGCTGACCGTGTTTTTCCAGAAAGGGGTGCTGGCCGAGTTCCGCGGCGACATCGAAGCGGCGCCGGCGGACCGGGTCCAGCCGCCCACACGGGTGATCGAGATCGACGCCAAGGCACCGGCCGGCGGCAGCTGAACGCTGCCGTCGCCGGGGAGAACCTCGCGGGTTGCCCCTCGCCCCGATGATCCAGACAGAAACGATGCAGGAGAGAGTTGCCATGCACAAGCAGAAGATCGCCATCGCCGGTTGCACGGGGCGCATGGGTCGCACCTTGATCGAGGCGACGCTCGCCGATGACTCGGTGGTGCTTGCGGCCGCCTTCGACCGCCCTGGCAGCGCCCATGTGGGACGCGATGCCGGCGACGCGATGGGCGTCGAGACCGGGGTGATCATCACCGACGACGCGGAAGCGGCCATCGCCGCCGCCGACTGCGTCATCGACTTCACCCTGCCCGAGGGCACGCTTCGCCACCTGGACATCGCAGCGGAGCGCGGCGCGGCGATGGTGATCGGCACCACCGGATTCGATGAAGGCCAGAAGGGCCGCATCGCCGAGCAGGCACGGCGCTGTCCCGTGGTGTTCGCGCCCAACATGGCGGTAGGCGTGAATGCGGTCTTCAGGCTGCTCGAAACCGCCGCGCAGATCCTCAATTCCGGCTACGACGTCGAGATCATCGAAGCCCATCACCGTTCGCCACAAGGTCGATGCGCCGTCGGGCACGGCGCTGCGGATGGGCGAGGTGGTGGCCCGCGAACTGGGGCGCGACCTCAAGTCGTGCGCCATTTTCGGTCGCGAGGGGCGCACCGGCGCGCGCGATGAGCAGACGATCGCCTTTTCGACCGTCCGTGGCGGCGACATCATTGGCGACCACACGGTGCTCTTCGCCGGTACCGGCGAGCGGATCGAGATCACCCACAAGTCGGGTGGCCGGATGCCCTATGCGCTGGGTGCGCTGCGTGCGGCGGCCTTCCTGCGGGGGCGGCCGAACGGCCTGTTCGATATGCAGGACGTGCTCGGTCTGCGCTGAGCAGCCCTGCGGGATCGGGTCCCCGTGCCTGGTCCGTGATCCATGCGACATGCTTTGACATCCTGGCCTCAAGTGCCGGGGGCTGGTCCCGTTAATCCCGGGAGTCCCCGTGGGGTGGCAGCCAGAGCAGCCCGCGTGCCGGACCTCCCCGTGATCTGTCCCTCGAGGCGCCGTCATTGAACCCTGACATGTTTGCTGCAGAACTGCGCGCGACGTTCGGCGTCGGGTCGGTCGCGCAGCTTCAGGAGCGGCTTCGGCAGTGCGCGCCCACCGACGCCGGGCGGCAGATGGGGCGGCTCGTGGCGCTGCTGCAGCGTTTCGAATCCCGGCTCGGCGAGCATGCGGACGCGCCCGAGTGTGACGGTGAGGCGCCCGCCGTGTCGGCACTGCATGCCGCCGGCGCCGGGTACTGGAACTGGGACCTGTCGGGTGAATTGGTCGAGATCGACCACGAATGGCGCGACATGCTCGGGCTGGTGCCCAATCAGGCCATGCGCACCAGTTTCAGGTCCTGGATCCCGCTGATTCACCCGGACGACATCCAGGATGCCGAGCGGCGTATCAAGGACCATCTGCGCGGCAAAGAACCGGTATTTGTCTGTGAGTTGCGTCTCCGCCACCAGGACGGCTCCTGGCGTTGGCTGCAGCTGAGGGGCAAGGCCTGCGAGCGCGGTCCCGACGGCCGCTGGGGCTTTCTGCGCGGCGTGTATCGGGAGATCACCGATCGCAAGGACTGGGAGTTCGAGCTGCTGCGGGCCAAGGAGCAGGCCGAGGCCGCCAACCGGGCCAAGAGCGACTTCCTGGCCAACATGAGTCACGAGATCCGGACGCCGATGAACGGCATCATCGGCATGACCGAGCTGGTCCTCGACACCACGCTCGACGACGAGCAGCGCGAGTACCTGACCACGGTGCGCTCGTCGGCCGATGCACTGCTCGTGATCCTCAATGACATCCTCGATTTCTCGAAGATCGAAGCCGGCAAGCTCGAACTCGAGCAGATCGAGTTCTCGCCGCGTTCGATTGTCTCGGAGGTGGCCAAGACCATGGCCCTCCGGATCCATCAGAAGGGCCTGTCGCTGTTCTTCCGGGCGGCACCTGGTGTTCCGGAGAGCTGCATCGGTGACCCGGGTCGGGTCCGCCAGATCCTCCTCAACCTGCTCGGCAACGCCGCCAAGTTCACGGAGTCGGGCCATATCGGGATCACCGTCGACCTGAAGCCGGTGGACGGCGGGCGTGTCCTGCTGATTTTCGAGGTCATGGATTCGGGCATCGGCATCGCCGAATCCCAGCAGCGCCACATATTCGGCGCGTTCGCCCAGGCCGACAGCTCGACGACCCGCCGCTTCGGGGGGACCGGGCTGGGGCTTGCGATCTGCCGTCGCCTGGTGGAGATCATGGGTGGCGAGATCGGCGTCCGGAGCCAGCCCGGTGCGGGGAGCACCTTCCGCTTTAGCGTGAATGTCGAACCCGTGGCGTGGGCGGAGGCCCGGTCCCTGGGCGGGCTCGACGGACGGGGGCGCTCGTCGTGATCCGGGAGCCGGCCCTGCGAACCCACGTCGGCGCGCAGCTGCAACAGCTGGGCCTGGCGGCCGCCACGGTGGCCGACATCGAGTCGGCGCGCCTGCAGCTCAAGCGCGCCACCGCCAAGGATCAGCCCTTCGACTTCCTGATCGTCGATACGCGCCTTCCCGAAGACGATGGCTTCGCCCTGGTCCAGGATTTCGAGGATGCCGCGCCCTGGCTGAACCGCATCCTGGTCCTTATGGACACCGACAACCAGCGGGCGGCGACGGAGCGCTGCAAGAAGTTCGGCGTGTCCGGCCGGCTGATCCAGCCCTTCTCCGAACTGGACCTTGGCGAGGCGCTCCAGCTGGCCCTCAGCGAGGGCGGCCAGGACGAGCAGGTCCTGGAGGAGTTCAATCCCGGGCTCACCATCACCGAGATGATGACCATGCAGCCGGATGGGCCGACGGGGCTGGAGATCCTGTTGGTCGAGGACAATCCGGTCAACCAGACGGTGGCCAGCAAGATCCTCCAGAAGGCAGGCCATTCGCTGACGATCGCGGCCAACGGCAAGGAGGCGCTGGAACAGTTCGACAACCGCGAGTTCGACCTGATCCTGATGGATGTCCAGATGCCCGTGATGGGCGGCCTGGAGGCCGCCCAGGCGATCCGTGCCCGCGAGGCGCGACGGAGCTGGTCGGCCGACGGGGACTGGCGACAGGTGCCCATCGTGGCGATGACCGCCCACGCCATGCAGGGCGACCGGGAGCGCTGCATCGACGCGGGCATGGATGACTATGTGGCCAAACCGATCAAGCCGGTGGAGCTGTTCGCGGCCATCGAGCGGGTCTGCGGCGCCATCCCGAGCATGCCTGTCGTCGCCGACCGCACGCTGCTCGACGAGCCGGCCGGCGAAGGCGTCATCGATCTCGCGCACACGCGCGAGCTCCTTGATGGGGACGAGAACGCGGTGGCGCAGCTGACCCGGGTGTTCTTCTCCGATTTCGGACGGAACCTGCAGTTGCTGCAGAAGGCCAACGACGAGCGCGACGTGGAAAGCCTGTGTGCGCTGAGCCATTCGCTCAAGGGCTCGCTGGGGGTGTTCGGGGCGACGCGCGCCACCGATGCGGCCTTGCGCGTCGAGAAGAGCGCACGCGAAGGCGACGCGGACATGGCCCGGCGCTGGATGCCGGCCCTGCTCGCCGAACTCAACCGCGTAGCCAGCGCGCTGCGCGCATCCGTGCGCTTCTGACGGGGCGCCCGCGTGACGTGACGCCGGACACCAATCGCTACGCTTTGCCCGGCCGCCCGCTTACGCTGCGTTGCCGCATCGCCGGTCGGTTGCTATAATTTCGTTCGTCAAACGGGACGGGCCAGTGCGCCTCTCCCGTTTTTTGTGTACCGGCCGGCCGTCCCCCAACGAGATTCGATCAGGAGTTGCCCGTGAGCGTTTTTCCCCAAGCCATTCTCGCCCTTGCAGACGGGACGGTGTTCAGAGGAAAAGGAATCGGGGCCGCGGGGCAGTCCGTCGGCGAGGTCGTCTTCAACACCTCGATGGCCGGCTACCAGGAAATTCTCACCGACCCGAGCTATGCGCGCCAGATCGTCACGCTGACGTATCCGCACATCGGCAACACCGGCATCAATGAGGAAGACTGCGAGGCCGCCCACATCCATGCTTCCGGCCTGATCATCCGCGACCTGCCGATCCTGGCCAGTAACTGGCGCATGGAGCAGACCCTGCCCGACTACCTCAAGCAGGAAGGCGTGGTGGCCATCGCCGACATCGATACCCGGCGCCTGACCCGCATCCTTCGCGAGAAGGGGGCCCAGGCGGGCTGCCTGGTGACCGCGGCGGACGGCGCCACCCCGAACGCCGAGGAAGCGGTCGCGCAGGCCAGGGCCTTTCCGGGGCTGGCGGGCATGGACCTCGCCAAGGTCGTCAGCACCACTGAATCCTACGCCTGGGACAGCACCGAGTGGCGTCTCGCCGATGGCTACGGGACCGCGCAGGCGCCGCGCTTCCACGTGGTCGCCTACGACTACGGCGTCAAGCGCAACATCCTGCGCATGCTGGCGGAGCGCGGCTGCCGGCTGACGGTGGTCCCGGCCCAGACGCCCGCCAGCGAGGTGCTGGCCATGAACCCGGACGGCGTCTTCCTCAGCAACGGGCCGGGGGACCCCGAGCCCTGCGACTATGCGATCAAGGCGATCCGCGAAATCCTGGCCAGGGGCATCCCGACCTTCGGCATCTGCCTCGGCCACCAGCTGCTGGCCCTCGCCTCGGGCGCCCGCACCGTCAAGATGAAGTTCGGCCATCACGGGGCCAACCACCCGGTGAAGGACCTGGACAGCGGTCGCGTCATGATCACCTCCCAGAACCACGGCTTCGCGGTGGACGCGGCGTCGCTCCCGTCGAACCTGCGGGCGACCCACGTCTCCCTCTTCGACGGCAGCCTGCAGGGGCTCGCCCGCACCGACGTGCCGGCCTTCTGTTTCCAGGGGCACCCGGAAGCCAGCCCCGGCCCGCACGACGTGGCCTACCTGTTCGACCGTTTCATTCATCTGCTGGAACGTCGCTAGTCGGCCCCGAGGGCCAGACCTTCGCCAGACGACGTTCAAAATAGACAGAGCCATACAGACATGCCAAAGCGCACAGACATCCAATCCATCCTGATCATCGGCGCCGGTCCGATCATCATCGGCCAGGCCTGCGAGTTCGATTACTCGGGCGCCCAGGCCTGCAAGGCCCTGCGCGAGGAAGGCTACCGGGTGATCCTGGTGAACTCGAACCCGGCGACGATCATGACCGACCCGGGCACCGCTGACGTGACCTACATCGAG
>JAGRFX010000112.1 GCA_020445805.1 Rhodocyclaceae bacterium | reverse complement strand
GTTGGTTCCGACGACCAGCGTGTGGCCGGCATTGTGCCCGCCCTGGAACCGGACCACGCCCTCGGCGTGATCGGTCAGCCAGTCAACGATCTTCCCCTTGCCTTCGTCGCCCCACTGGGTGCCGACCACAACCACGTTCTTTGCCATACCGCTCAATCTCCATCCAGCGGCACGATCTTCCAGCCGCCATCCGACAACACCAGGCGCCGGTCGCAGCCGGCGTCCCGCCAGTTACCCGCGTGACCCGGCAACTCCGGGATCACGATCTCTCCGGCGGCACGCAGGCGCGCCACCTCGTCCTGCAGCTCCGGCGACGTGCCGGTCGGGGCCAGTATCGCGCCGGCCCCTTCGGGCAGCTCGATGCAGAGCGCCAGTTCCCGCAGATCCATGCTGAAACCCGTCGCGGGACGCCCCCGGCCAAAGGCCGCCCCGATGTAATCGTAGCGGCCCCCCAGCGCGATCGCCGTCGGGGAATTGCCGCAATAGGCAGCGAAGACGACCCCGCTGTGGTAGTGATAACCGCGCAGGTCCGCCAGATCGAAGCCGAGGGGCAGCCCCGCGAGCTCGTCGGCCAGGCGCTCCAGATCATCGAGGGCCTCGCGCACCCGGACGTCGTCGGGCAGCACGGCGCGGGCCTGGGCCAGCACCGACCGGTCGCCGTAGAGCCCCGGCAGGGCCAGCAGGGCCCGGCGGGGCGCCTCGGCCACGGGGGCCAGAAATTCGTGCAGGGTGGGCACGTCCTTGGCCTGCAACAGGGCGAACAGTGTCTGCTGCTGCTCGCTGTCCAGGGCGGCCATGCCGGCCAGGGCGCGGAAGATCCCCATGTGGCCCAGGTCGATGCGGCTGGCGGCGAGGCCGGCGAGGTCGAGCGAATCGGCCAGCATGCGGACGATCTCGATGTCCGCCTCCAGGCCCGCATGGCCGAAGATTTCCGCGCCGAGCTGCAGGGGTTCGCGGGTCGCGGTCAGGGAGGCCGGCTCGCTGTGCAGCACGCTGCCGCAGTAGCACAGGCGGGTCACGCCGCCCCGGTTGAGGAGGTGGGCGTCGATGCGGGCCACCTGGGGCGTCATGTCGGCACGCAGGCCCAGGGTGCGACCGCTGCGCTGGTCCACCAGCTTGTAGGTGCGCAGGTCCAGGTCCTCGCCGGCGCCGGTCAGCAGGGAGTCGAGGTACTCGAGCAGTGGCGGCGCCACCAGCTGGTAGCCGCGCAGGTGCAGCGCATCCAGCAGGCTGCGGCGGAGCGTTTCGAGCTTGCGGGCTTCGGACGGCAGGACGTCCTGGATGTTTTCGGGAAGTACCCAGCGCATGGCAGTGTCAACCGACCAGGGAAAAGATCAGCAGACCGATCAACACCATGGTCAGTCCGAGGAATCGGATCTGACCATTGGCGAGTTCGGTCACGCGTTTGAAGGTGTCGCGCCAGAGCGCCGGCGCGACGAGGGGCAGGATGCCTTCCAGTACCAGCATCAGGGCCAACGCCGTCAGCAGCGTGGGCCCCATCACTCCGTGCTCTTGACCGGCTGGCCCGTCGCGCTGCGCAGGTAGCGGAAGAACTCGCTGGACGGCTCGACGACCATCACGTCGCTCTTGCCGGCGAAGCTCTCGCGGTAGGCCTCCTGACTGCGATAGAAGGCGAAGAACTCGGGATTGCGGCCGAAGGCGGCGGCGTAGATGGCGGCTGCCTGGGCGTCGCCGTCACCCTTGATCTGCTGCGCGTCGCGGTAGGCCTCGGCAACGATGACCTCGCGCTGACGGTCGGCGTCGGCGCGGATCTTCTCGGCCGCTGCGGAGCCTTCGGAGCGCAGTTCGTTGGCGACCCGCTTGCGCTCTGCCTCCATCCGGCGATAGACGGATTCGGAGACCTCGAGGGGCAGGTCCACCCGCTTGAGACGGACGTCGACGATCTGCACGCCGATCTTGCGGGCATCCTGGTCGGCCTTCTCGCGCATCTGCTCCATGATGGCGTCGCGCTGGCCGGACACGACTTCGTGCACGGTGCGCTTGCCGAACTCCTCCCGCAGGCCCGCATTGACGGTCTGCTGGAGGCGGGTCACGGCGCGGGCCTCGTCGCCGAGCACCGAGATGTAGTAGAGCTCCGGATCCGCGATGCGCCACTTCACGAAGAGATCCACCAGGACGTTCTTCTTCTCGGAGGTGATGAAGCGCTCCGGCTCAGGCGTGTCCATGGTCAGGATGCGCTTGTCGAAGAAGCGGACGTTCTGGATCAGCGGCCACTTGAAATTGAGGCCCGGCTCGCGGATCACGCTCTTGATCTCGCCCAGCTGGAAGACGAGGGCGAACTGGCGCTGGTCCACCGTGAAGATGGACATCGAGACCAGGACGAGGCCGAACAGGACGACGCCGACGAGAATGGAAAGCTTGTCACGCATTATCGGCCACCTCCACGGTTGCGCAGCGATTCACGGTCACGGAAGTCGGTGCTCGGGGCACGGGTGCTGGTGTCCGGCGGCACCACGATGGCCGGCCTCGGGTCGCTGCCGACGCCGGAAGTCGTCGCGGACGCGGTCTGTTCGATCAGCTTGTCGAGCGGCAGGAACAGCAGGTTGCTGTTGCTCTTGGCATCGACGACGATCTTGGAGGTGTTCGAGAACACCTGCTGCATGGTCTCGATGTACATGCGCTCGCGGGTCACCTTGGGCGCCTTGCTGTACTCGGTCAGCACCTGTTCGAAGCGGCTCGCATCACCCTGGGCCTGCGCGACCACCCGCGAACGGTAGCCCTCGGCTTCCTGCGCCAGGCGCGAGGCGGTACCTCTGGCCTTCGGGATCACGTCGTTGGCGTAGGCCTGGCCCTCGTTGCGCTGGCGCTCCAGATCCTGGCCGGCCTTGACGGCGTCGTCGAAGGCCGCCTGCACCTGCTCGGGCGGCTGGGCGTTCTGCATCGTCACCTTGCTGATCTGGATGCCGGTGCCGTAGCGGTCGAGGATGGCCTGCATCAGCGTGTGGGCCGTCGAGGCGATCTCCTCGCGTCCCTCGTAGAGCACGAAGTCCATCTTGCTCTTGCCCACGATCTCGCGCATGGCGGTCTCGGCGGCCTGAATCACGGACTCGTCCGGGTCGCGGGTGTTGAAAAGGTAGTTCTCGGGGTCGTTCAGGATGTACTGCACCGCGAACTGGATATTGATGATGTTCTCATCGTCCGTGAGCATCAGCGCTTCGTTGAGGATCGTGTTGCGCGCAGCACCGCGATAGCCCACCTCGACGGTCCGCACGCTGGTGAGGTTCACCAGCTCGTGGGTCTCGACCGGATAGGGCCAGCGCCACTGCAGGCCCGGCTGCGTGGTTTCGGTGTACTTGCCGAAGCGCAGCTCGATACCCCGCTGGCTCGCATCGACGATGTAGAACCCGCTCGCCAGCCAGACACCCAGACCGAGCACGATCAGAATTCCCAGGCCACCGCCGAAGAAACGGGCGTTGAAGCTGGGACCTCCGTCGCCTCCGCCGGAACCGCCACCCGACGGACGCTTGCGTCCGAAGAGGCCATTCCACTTGCGGCTCAGGTCCCGCACGATTTCTTCCAGGTCGGGGGGCCCCTGGTTGTTGCCCTCCCGGTCTCGATCGTTCCCCTGGTTACCCCAGCGCGGATCGTTAAGTGACATATATAGGCCTGTCATTACAGTGCCGTCAGCCGAAATCGACCGACAGCGAAGTCGTCATGTCATCAGGATCGGATTGGGCCCGCCCGGGCCGGGCGAGCGCCCATTCGGACAGCGCTTGGCGCAGAAGATCGAGCCCGAGCCCGCCGCGCGCGCTCAAAAAAACGCGCCGTATGGTACCACAGTCATCCCGCTCGACTGCCGGCTCGGCATGGGTCAGGTCGATCTTGTTCCAAACCAGTATCTGCGGGATCTCTCCAGCTCCGATTTCCTCCAGGACCGCATTCACGGCCGCGATCTGGGCGTCCCGATCGTCGCTCGCAGAATCCACGACGTGCAGGAGCAGGTCCGCGCTGGCGGTCTCCTCGAGCGTGGCGTGGAAGGCTGCGACCAGCGAGTGGGGCAGATCACGGATGAATCCGACCGTGTCGGACAGCACTGCGTTCCCTGAATCGCCCAGATAGATGCGCCGGCTGGTGGTGTCGAGCGTGGCAAAGAGCTGGTCGGCGGCGTAGGCGCCGGCCTTGGTCATGGCATTGAACAGGGTGGACTTGCCGGCGTTGGTATAGCCGACCAGCGAGACCGCCAGCAGGGCGTTCCGCTCCCGTGCCCGGCGCCGGACCTTGCGCTGCTTCTCCAGCGCCTTGAGCCGCGACTTCAGCATCTTGACCCGATTCCCGAGCAGCCGCCGGTCGGTCTCGAGCTGCTTCTCGCCGGGGCCGCGCAGGCCGATACCGCCCTTCTGGCGCTCCAGGTGGGTCCAGCCGCGGACCAGGCGCGTCGACAGGTGCTCGAGCTGGGCGAGCTCGACCTGCAGCTTGCCTTCGTGGCTCTTGGCCCGCAGCGCGAAGATATCGAGGATCAGGGTGTTGCGGTCCACGACGCGGCACTCGAGCGCACGCTCGAGGTTGCGCTGCTGACCGGGGGACAGTTCGTGATTGAAGATGACCACATCGGCCGCTTCGGCACGGATCGCGGTGGCGATCTCTTCCACCTTGCCGCGGCCCGCGAACAGGGCTGGATCGGGCGCGCGGCGACGGCCCGTGACCGTGGCGACGACTTCGGCGCCGGCGCTGGTGACCAGCAGGCCGGCTTCGGAGAGCCGCTCCAGGACGGCTTCCTGCCCAAAATCGAGCTGGACGACGACGGCCCGGTTACCCGAGGCTGGGCGTTCAAACATCGAGTTTCATCGGGGCACGCCGGGCGCCCCGCCGCGTGCGTGCCTCAGTTGCCGTCACCCTGGTCGTGCTGGAAGTTGACGGGGCGGGCGGGCACCACCGTGGAAATGGCGTGCTTGTAAACCATCTGCGTCACGGTGTTCTTCAGCAGGACGACGTACTGGTCGAAGGACTCGATCTGGCCCTGCAGCTTGATGCCGTTCACCAGATAGATGGAAACCGGAATGTGCTCTCTTCTCAGCGTGTTGAGGAACGGGTCTTGGAGGAGTTGCCCCTTATTGCTCATTTTATGGACCTCTTGGTATGTGGCTGGCTAATCTAAAGTATTTTCCGCTGCACTGCCACATAGCGCGGCGTGCTCCGGATCGGCCTTCAGGGTGTGGATCTATGTCTTGTCGGCGTAAGGGTTGTGCGTGCTCTTGAATTGTATCCGCAACGGCGTGCCCTGCAGCTTGAACGCCTCGAGGAAGGTTCTCTCAAGATATCTCACGTAGGCCGCGGGCACGTGGTCGAGGGCGTTGCCATGGACCACGATGATCGGCGGATTGCTCCCGCCCTGGTGGGCATAGCGCATCTTGGGCCGGAACTGGCCATGCCGCGGTGGTTGCTGGCGCGATACGGCGTCGAGCAGGGTGCGGGTCAGGCGCGGCGTGGACATCTTGGCCATCGCGGCCGCGAAGGCGCCATCCACCGACTTCATGATGGCGCCGATGCCCTGCCCCTTCAGGGCGGACACATAGTGGAAGCGCGCGAAGTCGAGGAAGGGCAGCTTGCGCCCGATGTCGTACTTGATGCGGTCGCGCCGGTAGTCGTCCACGTCGTCCCACTTGTTCACCGCCACCACCAGGGCGCGCCCGCTCTCGAGCACGAAGCCGGCGATGTGGGCGTCCTGGTCGGCGATGTCCTGGCCGGCATCGAGCACCAGCACCACCACATTGCACTGCTCGATGGCCTGCAGGGTCTTGACCACCGAGAACTTCTCGATCGATTCGAAGACCTTGCCGCGCCGACGCAGGCCGGCCGTATCGATCAGCGTGTACTGCCGCCCGCCTCGCTCGAAGGGAATCGCAATGGCGTCGCGGGTGGTGCCGGGCATGTCGAAGGCGATCACCCGCTCCTCGCCGAGCAGGGTGTTCACCATCGTGGATTTGCCGACATTGGGACGGCCCACGATGGCCACGCGCGGCCCCTTGCCTTCGGGGGCCAGTTCGTCTTCCTCGTCCTCCGGGAACCCCGCCAGGACCTCGTCGATCAGCGGCCGGACGCCGTCGCCGTGGGCCGCCGAGATGGCCAGCGGAGCCCCCAGCCCGAGGGCGTGGAACTCGGCCGAGGCGACGCCCCGATCGAGGCCCTCGGCCTTGTTCACGACCAGCCGCACGGGGCGGTCGCAGCGGCGCAGGAAGACTGCGATCTCTTCGTCGTGGGGCGACAGGCCGCTGCGCCCATCGACCAGGAAGAGCAGCACGTCGGCCTCGGCGATGGCCTGTTCGGCCTGCCGTGCCATCTCGTGCATGATCCCGTCCTTGGCGACCGGGTCGAAGCCGGCCGTATCCACCACCAGGTAGTCGCGGCTGCCCACGCGCCCGATGCCGTAGTGGCGGTCACGGGTCAGGCCCGGCTGGTCGGCGACGAGTGCATCGCGGCTGCGGGTCAGACGGTTGAACAGGGTCGACTTGCCGACGTTCGGCCGCCCGACCAGCACGATGGTGGGTTTCACGGGGACGCGCTCAGTTGAGGGTGAAGCCGAAGACGCCGCCCTTGACGGACTGGACCACGAAGCTGTCCTCGTCCACGGGGGTCGGCGGACCGCTCATCTCGCTGCCGTCGGTCTCGGCGCGGGCAGCCAGGGAGCCGTCTTCCACATGCAGTGCCGTGACATAGCCCTCGGCGTCGGTCACCACCAGATACTTGCCCAGCATCAGGGGGCGCCCCGGGATCCGTCCGGCCAGCTTGTCCTGCTTCCAGATGCTGGCACCGTTGCTGCCGTCGAGCGCATGGATCGCGCCGGTCTCGTCGGTGATGAAGATCTCGCCCGTGCCCTGCCCGATGCCTACGGCGCTGGAGATGTCGCGCGACCAGACGAGGTTGCCGTTGGAGGCATCGAAGCAGGCCAGCCGCCCCTGGAAGGCGGCCGCGCACAGCCGCCGATCCTGCAGCAGCGGCGTGCCGACCACATCGGCGAGACGCTCGATCTCGGTCGTGCCCCGCGGCAGTGCCACGGTCAGTTCCCACAGCGCGCCGCCGTTGGCCAGGTTGATCGCCACCATCTTGCCGCCCGGGAAGCCGGTCACGGCCACGTTGTCCTCGGTCAGCATGCCGGTGTCGCCCCGCATCGAGAGGGCCGGGGTCGGCCGCCGATAGGTCCACATCCGGTGCCCGTCCTGGGGCGCGAGGCCGAAGACGCGGCTGTCCGATGCGCGGACCACGACGGCGATCCCGGTGACCGCCGGCGCCGACAGAACCTCGGCGCCCACCTGGGAGCGCCACTTTTCACTGCCGTCGGCAACGTCGAAGGCGATGGCCTCGCCGTCCTGGGTGACCACCACGCCGAGCCGGTCGTCACCGCCGACCCCGGCCGCCAGCGGCTTGCCGAGCTCGACCCGCCACACCGACTTGCCCTGGTCGAGCCGTTCGAGCTTGCCATCGACGCCCGCGACGATGATCCGGTCGCTGCCGATCACCGCCGGGGTGAACTTGTAGATCGGCGAGCCCGCGAGCGAGGCCTTCCAGTCCTGGGCGAGGCGCGCGCCCGGCACGAAGGCCGGCAGCGGCGTCAGCTCGCGCGAGGAGCCGAAGCTGCCGCAGGCGGTGAGCGCGGCGCCCAGGGTGGCGAGCAGCAGGGCCTGGCCTGCCCTCACTTGCCACCCCCGATCGACTCGAGCTTGACCCGGATGATCTCGCGCAGCTGGTTCGATGACGGGTTCACGGCGAGGGCGTCGATGGCCTTCTGGTAGGCCTCACGCCCCTCGTCGATCTTGCCGTCGGCGACCAGGATATCGCCGCGCAGATCGGCAAAGCCGGCGGCGAGTTCGGCCACCGGCTCGGAAGACAGGGTGGCCAGCGCAGCCGCCTTGTCGCCCTGGTCGAGCTGGACCGCCGCCAGACGAAGGCGGGCGATGTCGCGAACCGAGGCCTCGGGCGCGTGGGCGATGACCCACTGGAGCTGGGTCTCGGCGTTCTTCGGTTCGGTGGACTCGGCCTGGACCTTGCTGGAGACCAGGGCCCCCAGGTACGCATAGGCGGTGCCGTCGTAGCCCTGCAGGATCCTGCCCGCGGCTTCGCGGGCCTGCTGGGCATCCCCCGAGCCACCGGCCTTCATGACCGCGCCGTACAGGGCCGAGGCCTCGCTGGCCTGCTTGTACTGATAGTTCTTCCAGCCACTCCAGCCGATCACGCCGCCCAGCACGATCACCACCAGGGCGACCGTCTTCTTGCCGTTCTCTTCCCACCAGGCCTTCAGCTGGGAGATCTGTTCCTGTTCCTCAAGGTCATACGCCGCCATCGTCACCATCCGCTGCAAAGAGTAGTTCGGCCAGTTCGCTGGCCAAGTCGTCCATTCCAATCCGACGCTGGTCTCCGCCACGCATCGGCTTGAAGCTCACCTCACCGGCCGCCGCCTCGTCCTCGCCGATGACGAGGGCGACCGGCGCGCCGCTGGCGTCGGCCTTCTTCATCTGAGACTTGAAGCTGCCGCCACCGCAGTGCAAGAGCACCGAGAAGCCATGGGCCCGCAGTCCCTCGGCCACCCGGAAGGCCGCACGCGCCGCGGCATCACCCTGGTGTACCACATAGGCATCCGGCACGTGCCCTTCGGCGACCCCGCCGGACTCCTGCCACAGCGCAAGGATACGCTCGACGCCCATCGCGAAGCCGGCCGCCGGTGCAGGCTTGCCGCCCAGCTGTTCGACAAGGCCGTCGTAGCGTCCGCCGGCGCAGATCGTCCCCTGGGCGCCGAGGCGATCGGTCACCCACTCGAAGACCGTCCGGTTGTAGTAATCGAGGCCCCGCACCAGGCGCGGGTTGATGCGGAAAGGCAGACCCGCGTCGCGCAGGACCTGCTGCACCGACTCGAAGTGGGCGAGGGATTCCTCGCCCAGGTAGTCGATCAGCTTCGGCGCCGCCTCGACCAGGGCCTGCAGGTTGGGGTTCTTGGTGTCGAGGATGCGCAAGGGGTTGGTATAGAGCCGGCGCTGGCCGTCCTCGTCGAGTTGCTCCTTGTGCCCCTCGAGATAGGCGATCAGCGCACTGCGATGGGCCGCCCGCTCCTCGCTGCTGCCAAGCGAGTTGAGCTCCAGGCGCACGTCCTCGAGGCCCAGGTCGTCCCACAGGCGGGCGCACATCAGGATCAGTTCCGCGTCGATGTCCGGCCCGGCGAAGCCGAGCGCCTCGACGCCGATCTGGTGGAACTGCCGATAGCGCCCCTTCTGGGGCCGCTCGTGGCGGTACATGGGGCCGTAGTAGTAGAGCCGCTGGGGTCCGGCATGCAGCATCTTGTGCTGGATCGCCGCCCGCACGCAGGACGCCGTGCCTTCCGGCCGCAGGGTCAGGTGCTCGCCATTGAGGGCGTCCTCGAAGGAGTACATCTCCTTTTCGACGATGTCGGTCACCTCGCCGATGGCGCGCTTGAAGAGCGGCGTCGGCTCCACCAGGGGCATGCGGATCGGCCGGTAGCCATAGGCCTTCAGCCAGTCGCGGATGCTCTCCTCGAACTGCTCCCAGGTCTCCGCCTCGTCGGGCAGGATGTCGTTCATGCCGCGAACGGCCTGCAGGGTCTGGCTCATGGTTGTGCCGTGTGCTCCTGCGCGACGCGCGCGGATCCCTTGGCGGGATAGGTCCGCGCGACGTAGCGCTCGATGATGCTCATGAATTCGGTGGCGATGGCCTCGCCGCGCAGCGTGACGGTCTTGACGCCATTCTCGAAGACCGGCGCGGCCGGCGTCTCGCCGGTGCCGGGCAGGGAGATGCCGATGTTGGCGTGCTTGCTCTCGCCGGGCCCGTTGACCACGCAGCCCATGACCGCCAGCGTCAGGTTCTCGACGCCGTCGTAGGTCTCGCGCCAGCGGGGCATGTTGCTGCGGACGAAGCCCTGCACGTCCGACGCCAGTTCCTGGAAGAAGGTGCTGGTGGTGCGGCCGCAACCGGGGCAGGCCGTGACCATTGGCGTAAAGGCGCGCAGCCCCATGGTCTGCAGGATCTCCTGCGCGACGATGACCTCCTGGGAACGGCTGCCGTTCGGCTCCGGGGTCAGCGACACCCGGATGGTGTCGCCGATGCCTTCCTGCAGCAGGACGGCGAGCGCGGCCGTCGACGCCACGATGCCCTTCGATCCCATGCCGGCCTCGGTCAGGCCCAGGTGCAGGGGGTAGTCGCAACGGCGCGCCAGGTCACGGTAGACCGCGATCAGGTCCTGGACCGAAGAGACCTTGGCCGAGAGGATGATCCGGTCGGCGGGGAGGCCGATTTCCTCGGCCCGCCGGGCGGACTCCAGCGCCGAGGTGACCAGGGCCTCGCGCATCACCGTGCCGGCGTCGTAGGGCTCGGCGCGGCCTGCGTTCTGGTCCATGATCCGGGCCAGCACGCTCTGGTCGAGGCTGCCCCAGTTGACCCCAATGCGCACCGGCTTGTCATGGCGGCAGGCCAGTTCGACGATATCGGCGAACTGGGTGTCGCGGCGGGCACCGGCGCCGACATTGCCCGGATTGATGCGGAACTTGGCGAGTGCCTCGGCGCAGGCCGGATGATCGGCCAGGAGGCGGTGGCCGTTGTAGTGGAAATCGCCGATCAGCGGCACCTCCACGTTCATCCGGGCCAGCTGCTCGCGGATCTCGGGCACCGCGCGCGCGGCCTCTTCGTTATTCACGGTGATGCGTACCAGTTCCGAGCCGGCCCGGGCCAATTCGGCCACCTGGATCGCGGTGCGGATCACGTCGGCGGTGTCGGTGTTGGTCATCGACTGCACGACGACCGGCGCATCGGCGCCGATGCGGACGCCCCCCACCGCGACACAGCGGGTCGCGTGGCGAGGGCGGGCGGTCGCCGGGATCGGTTCGAGGCAGCTCATGGCGGAATCAGTCCAGTTGCAGGCGCGCAACGCTCACCCGCGTATGGGGCGCCAGGTCCACGGGCGCCCCCTCGTGCTGCAGGGTGACCTTGGCGGCATTGCCGATCACCAGGGAAAACGGCGGCCGCCCCTGCAATTCCTCGACCGTCCCGCTCTTGCCGATGCGCGACATGATGATGCGTCCCGAGCCATCCTTGACCTCCACCCAGGCATCGTCGGAAAAGCGGAACACCAGGCTCTTCTGGCCCGCGACGCGCGTCTCGGTCGACGGCATCGCAGGCGCACCGGCACTCGGCGCACTGGACGGGGTCGCCGCGGTCACGGGCGCGGCGGGCACGGGCGCAGCCGGCGCCGGCACAAGGACCGCGACGGGCGGCACGAGCGGCGCTGCCGCGATGGACTCACCGACATGCAGCGCGGCACCCGGCTTGGGCGCCGGCACCGGCGTCACCTCGCCGGCCGGGGGGGCAGTCACGGGCGCAACGCTTGCGGGTGCCGCATCGACGGGCGCCGCCGCATCAGCCGGATTGACGACCGTCGGTGCGGGCAGGACCTCGACCGGCGCAGTGATGCCCTGCAGCGGAGGGGCCACCACCGGTGCCGAATAGGCCTGGCTCTCCCGCGACAGGGGACTCTCCTGGGGCTCGCTCGCCACCTCGGGCTGCTGGAACCAGTCGAAATACCAGCCGGCCCCCACCACCACCAGCAGCGCAAGCGCCACCAGGGCGGCAGGAAACACCGAAGGGCGCAGACGCGCGTCCGGCGACGGCATCGTCCCCTGGGCGTTCGAGACCGGCGCCAGCTCCATCGCGCCGACGCCGTCCGCCTGCTCGATGGCGTCGAGCAGGGGCTGCGGATCGAGCTCGAGGAAGCGCGCGTAGTTCTTCAGGAAGCCGCGCGCAAAGGCCCGCCCGGGCAGGAGATCGAAGCGGTCGCTCTCGAGGGCGTCGACCTGGCGCGGATTCAGCTTGAGCGAATAGGCCACATCGCCAATGGAGAGTCCGCGGGACTCCCGGGCCGCCCTCAGCTGCTCGCCAACCGATGCGAATCCGTCCGGCGCCGGCGCCATGCCCAGATCGTCGCTATGTTCGCTCACTCGTACTGCCCCTTGCTGTATTGCTCGTATTCCCGGGAGGTCGGATAACGGGAGCGGAGCTGGGCCGCGTAGGCCTGCTCATTGCCCTGGTTGCCCGTCTTGTGCGCGATCCGGATGCCCAGCATCAAGGAGTCCGGCGCCGGATCGGCCAGTTCGTGCACCTCTTTGAGGTAGGCCTGGGCCGCCTCGTAGGCGCCCCGCCGGTAAGAAATGGCGGCCAGATGGTAGCGGGCCCGGACGTTCTTCGGGTCGGCCTGGGCCGCACGAAGGAACTGGCCTTCCGCCGCCGCGTCGTCGCCCAGCCGCAGGTAGCACAGGCCGAGGTTGGTATAGGGGCGCGTCTGCGTCTGGTAGTAGGGATTGCGGGTGACCGACAGCAGGCGCTCGATGCCGGCCCGCTCTTCGCCACTGGCGCACAGGAACCAGCCGTAGGTGTTGTTTATCTCGGGGTCGCCCGGCGCGAGACGCGCCGCCTTCTCGAAGCTCGAGCGGGCACTTCCGCTGTCGTCCAGGTACATATAGACCTGTCCGAACAGGTGGTAGACCGGCGCGTAGCCCGGGTCGATGGCCTCGGCGATGCGGGCTTCGTCGAGGGCCACGCCATAGCGCCCGGACTGGAAGTAGGCCGTGCCCAGCTCCACGTGGATCTTGGCCGCCGCCCGGGCGTCGGTGTTCGACGGTTGGTCCGAGATCGGCCTCTGGGCCGAATCGGGTGCGGTCGGAAGGCCGGCACAGCCTGCCAACGCCAGCGTCAGGGCCACCACGGCAGCTCGGCTCATCGATCATCCTCCACCAGGCGAATCGTCCTGCGCGTCTTGTCCAGCACCTTGCCGGCCAGTTGCCCACAGGCCGCGTCCACGTCGTCGCCGCGCGTCTTGCGGGTCGTCGCGACGATCCCGGCCTCGGCCAGGATCGACGCGAAGCGCCGGATCCGCTCCGCGGGGCTGCGCCGGAACGGCGAGCCCGGGAACGGGTTGAACGGGATCAGGTTGTACTTGCACGAGACCTCGCGCGCAATCGCGACCAGATCGCGGGCATCGCTGTCCCGATCGTTGACCCCGTCGAGCATCACGTACTCGAAGGTCACGAAATCGCGCGGCGCGCGGTTGAGATAGCGGTTGCAGGCCGCCAGCAGCGACTTGAGGGGGTATTTTTCGTTGATCGGCACGAGCCGG
>JAGRFX010000111.1 GCA_020445805.1 Rhodocyclaceae bacterium | reverse complement strand
GCCGCGCAGGGCGCTCATGAAGCGTCGCGCGTCGCGGACGCCCTCCACGTACAGGAAGATGCTCTCCGTGCGCGGATCGGACATCAGGTACTCGACCACCTCGCCGAAGTCGATGTCGCTGGAGGCGCCGAGGGAAATCACGTTGGAGAAGCCGACGTTGTTCGGCTTCGCCCAGTCGAGAATGGCCGTGCACAGGGCACCGGACTGGGAGACCAGGGCGATCGAGCCCTTGTGGGCGTGGCCCTGGGCGAAGGACGCGTTGAGGCCCAGGTCGGGGCGGATGATGCCGAGGCAGTTCGGGCCGAGGATGCGGATCCGGTGGCGGCGTGCGGTCTCGAGCACGGCCCGTTCGAGGGCGGCGCCGCGGGGGCCCGCCTCGGAGAAGCCGGCCGACAGGATCACGATGGCCTTGGTGCCGGCGTGGCCGCAGGCGTCGACGATCGCGGGGACGGTCGAGGCCGGGGTGGCGATGACGGCCAGGTCCAGCCGCTGCGGGATGTCCTCGACGCTGCGGAAGCAGGGCACGTCGAAGACCGTCTCGCGCTTCGGGTTGATGGCAAACAATCGACCCTTGAAGCCCGCATCGAGCATGTTGCGGACGAGGACGGCGCCGATCGATCCCTCGCGCTCGCTGGCACCGATGATGCCGACGGAGCGGGGTTCGAAGAGCGGGGTCAGGTAGTGGCGTTCCTTCATTTCAGGGGCCCCGAACGGGTATGGGTGTGGATCCGGCTCTTGTTCATCGAGCCCTGCCTGGATGGCCGGTAGCTGGCAGGGCCTGCGCGTTGCGAACGCATCCTTTGCTTATCGGTGCGCTGCGGTAACGCTTGAGGTCGTGATGTCGGTATTGCATTGCAGCACCGAAATTTTGGCACATCTCACCGGGGCTGGCGACCACCGTGGTATGGATGCCACATCAGTACACACCCGTATCAGCCGAGCGTGAAGTAGAAACGGGCCCCTTCACCGGGTGCGGACTCGGCCCAGACCCGTCCGCCATGGCGCTGGATGATGCGTTGCACCGTGGCGAGTCCGATGCCGGATCCCTCGTACTGGCTGTGGCGGTGGAGGCGCTGGAAGGGCTGGAACAGCTTGCCGGCGTGGTTCATGTCGAAACCCGTGCCGTTGTCGGCGACGCAGTAGGCCAGGACCTCGTCGCGCCGCTCGGCGAAGAAGCGCAGCTTGGCCGTCTCGCGCTCGGCGCTGAACTTCCAGGCATTGCGCAGCAGGTTCTCCATCACGACCCGGATCAGCACCCGGTCGGCCTGCACGATCAGCCCGGCAGTCACTTCCAGGTCGGTCCGCCGCTCCGGGCACTCGGCCCGCAGGTCGTCGACGATCTGGGCGGCCATGTCCGACAGGTCCACCGACTCCTTGCGCAGGGTCTGGCGGGTCAGGCGGGCCAGCTCGAGGAGGTCGTCGATGAGGTTCGCCATGCGGTGGCTGGCGGCGCGGATGCGCTGCAGGTACTGCAGGGCGAGCTGGTCGAGCCGGTCGCGATAGTCTTCCTCGAGCACGTGGGCGAAGCCGTCGATGGCCCGCAGCGGCGCCCTCAGGTCATGGGACACCGAGTACGAGAAGGCCTCGAGTTCCCGGTTCGAGGCTTCGAGTTCGGCCGTGCGCAGCTGGACGCGGTTCTCCAGCTCGTGGTTGATGTTCTTGAGGGTCAGCTCGGCGATCTTGCGGGTCGAGATGTCGTCGAGGGAGCCATTGATGCCGATGACCGAGCCGTCGGTGGCGGGGATCGGCCGTGTGGTGGCTTCGATCCAGCGGATCTCGCCGCCGGCGGTGCGCAGGCGGAGCTCGGCCTCGAAGTGGCTGCCGGGCGAACTCAGCAGGTGGGCGACGCGGCGCTGGAACTTGTTGCGGTCATCCGGGTGGAAGAACTCCGAGAGCGGCGCGCCCAGGCTCTCGGCGATGCCGAAGCCGGAAATCTTCGGCCAGGCGCTGTTGAGGAAGGTGAGCCGGCCGTTGGCGTCGGTCTGGAAGATCACCTCGTTCACGGACTCGACCACGTCCCGGTAGCGGGCCTCGCTGTCGCGCAGGGCGCGCTGGGCGGCCAGGCGGTCGGCGATGTTGCGCAGCACGCACAGCACCACCTTTTCGTCGTCGAGCTCGACGCTGACCGCGGTGGCCTCCACGTCGATGGGGGCGCCGTCGATGCGGCGGAACTGGAACTGCTCCGGCGTCGCGCCGCCATTGGCCGAGCGGGCCAGCAGCCCCTCCATGCGGTGGCGGGTATCGCCCTGCCGCTCGGCATCGACCAGGTCGAGCATCTGACGTCCCACCAGCTCGCCCTCGGCGGCGGCCCCGAAGAGCTTGACGCAGGCCGGGTTGGCGAGCCGGATCACGCCCTGGTGGTGGACGAAGATGGCGTCGGGCGAGAGGTCCACCAGACTCCGATAGCGCGCTTCGCTGGCGTGGAGGGCACGCAGCGCCGCGACCCGTTCGTCGATGTCCTCGAAGACCGCGATGAACTGCCGTGCCTCGCCGCCCTGGTCGCGCAGCAGGCTGAGGTTCATCCGCACCCACAGTTCGCTGCCATCCTTGCAGGTGAAGCGCTTCTCGCGGGTGTGGGTGGGCCACGCTCCGCTGGCGATGCACTCCAGCGCCCGCCGCTCGGCGGGCCGGTCGTCGGGATGGGTCACCAGCAGCGCAGCCCGGCCGACCAGCTCGTCGCGGCTGAAGCCGAGCATCTGGCAGAGGGTGTCGTTGGCCTCGACCCAGCGGGCGTCGAGGCTCAGGCTGGCGATGCCGACCGGCGCCTGCTGGAACGTGGTCCGGTAGCGTGTCTCGCTCTCGGCCAGGGCCTCCTGGACCTGTCGCTCGGCCGTGATGTCGCGGATCACGCCCCGGTAGCCGATCACCTGGCCCTGGTCGTCGCGCAGGGGGCGTCCCGAGATCGCATAGCGGCCGGCATCCGGCCGCTCGTCGGGAATGCGGAAGATGAAGTCGGAGAAGGCTTCGCCCGAGCGCTGGGCCTCCATCAGCTCGGGCCACTGACCGCTCGTTTCGGGTTCGTCGGCGATCTGCGGCAGGCTGTGGCCCAGCCAGCGCTCGCGGATCCACGGGGTCGGCGTTCCCCCGGCCGTGGCGATGTCGGTGAATCGCTGGGCGGCATCCTGCTCCCAGTACCAGTCGGAGGACAGGGCCACCAGATCGCGGAAGCGGTCCTCGCTGGCCCGCTGGACCTGGGCGGCCTCGATGCGGGCCGTGAGGTCGCGCCCGACGCCCCGGTAGCCGAGGAAGTGGCCGCTGCGTTCGACCATCGGCCGACCGATGAACTCCAGGTAGCGCAGGCGCCCGTAGGGGTCCCGCCGGGGCGCCACCACTCGCAGTTCCGCCCGGCTGGCGATCTTCTGGCGATAGTCGTCCCAGAAACCCTCGGCCAGCTCCTCGAAGTCCAATTCCCAGGGGCGCTTGCCGATGAAGTCGGCCGGATCCATCGTCGCGGTGGACCGGATGCCGTTGCTCATCAGCGTGAAACGGTGCTGGCCATCGACCTCCCACAGCCAGTCGGCTGAGAGCTCGATGAAGTCCAGCAGGCGGCGCTGGTTGGATTCGGCGATCTCCGACACGGTCTGACTGAACGCCACCGCGAAGTCGTAGCGGTTCTGCAGGCGCTTCAGGATCTGGTAGGCGAAGAGGGCGGCCAGGGCGATGACCGCGCCGCTCGCGGCGGGCAGGTGGCGCTGCCAGCCGATGAGCTCCGGGCCCCGGTAGCGGGCGTGGACGGCCCACTCGGCAAAGGCGCCGGGCAGCGCCACGAAGACGTCGTCCGTCAGGTCTGCCGTGGCCGGCCCCAGCGACAGGATGACCCGGCTGTCGCCGGCGCTGGCCTCGTTGAGCAGACGGGCCATGGAGTAGGTCTGTTCCCAGTGGTCCGGGAGGTGGAGCTGGAGCCGCAGGGTGGACGTGGGCAGGTGCTCGGAGAGGCTGACCCCGGGCGCCTCGCTGCCGGCGGGCTCGTTGGCCAGGGGCTGCCCCAGGCGCTTGGCCAGCTCGTCGCGGAGGCGGGAGGTGTCCGGGGCGTCGGGCCGCACCACCAGCATCAGGTCCAGGGCATCGAGGAAGGCGCCGATGTAGGTGGCACCGCTGCGCGCGGCCGAGTCCAGTCGCTGCTGGGCGTTCTCCTGCAGGGCCCGATGGACGGCGAGGCTCGCCAGCCCGGCCAGCATGAGGCCCATCAGCAGGACGGCCCGCGCGACGATCTTGCGCTGGGCGAGGCGCTGGATGCGGGAGCCCGAGTTCACCATGCCGCGTGCGGGATCCGCGCCAGGGCGCGATCCGGTGGGAGTGCTTGCAGGGATTCCGAAGTCGGCAAGAGTGGCGCGGCCACGACAGCTCGGTGCAGTTCGTATTCCGGCATGATACGTCGCGCCAGCGGGGCAGGCATACTGCGCGCCCGGCAGGATGCGCGGCGAGCCCGGCGGGCGATAGAATCTCGGATTGCGCGCGAAGCGGCGGCCAGTTCCGCCTCCCAAGGACATGTTGAAGCTGAAGGACTCCCAGCTGTTGCGCCAGGCCTGTCTGATCGACAACGCCTGGGTGCCGGCCGACAGCGGCGCGACGATGCATGTGGCGGATCCGGCCACCGAAGCACCGCTGGCCGAGGTGCCCTCCCTGTCGGCCGTCGAGACCGTTCGCGCCATCGACGCCGCCGAGCGGGCCCGCAAGCCCTGGCGCGATCTGCTGGCGCGGGAGCGCTTCACGATCCTGCGCCGCTGGCACGGCCTGATGCTCGAGCACGCCGAGGACCTGGCCCAGCTGATGACCGCGGAGCAGGGCAAGCCCCTGGCCGAGGCGCGGGGCGAGGTGGCCAGCGCGGCCGCCTACGTGGAGTGGTTTGCCGAGGAAGGCAAGCGCATCTATGGCGACACCATTCCCACCAACCGCCACGACCGGCGCCTGATGGCGATCCGCCAGCCGATCGGCGTGTGCGCCGCGATCACGCCCTGGAATTTCCCGGCCGCGATGGTGGCCCGCAAGGTGGCGCCGGCCCTGGCGGCCGGCTGCCCGGTGGTCGTCAAGCCGGCCGAACAGACGCCCCTGACGGCGCTGGCCCTGGGCGAGCTGGCGCTGCGGGCGGGGTTCCCGCCCGGGGTCTTCAACGTGGTGACGGGCGATCCGCTCGTGATCGGGCGGGCGCTGACCGACAGCCCGCTGGTCCGCAAGCTGTCGTTCACCGGCTCCACCGAGGTCGGCCGGCTGCTGATGGCGCAGTGTGCGCCGACGG
Organism: Rhodocyclaceae bacterium; assembly: GCA_020445805.1. Taxonomy (GTDB): domain Bacteria; phylum Pseudomonadota; class Gammaproteobacteria; order Burkholderiales; family Rhodocyclaceae; genus Cognatazoarcus. The sequence goes on along the minus strand of JAGRFX010000111.1, from coordinate 7,954 downwards.
TCAAGAAGCTGTCCCTCGAACTCGGCGGCAACGCGCCCTTCATCGTCTTCGACGACGCCGACGTGGATGCGGCCGTGGAAGGGGCCCTGGCCTCCAAGTACCGCAACACGGGTCAGACCTGCGTCTGTGCCAACCGCCTGCTGGTCCAGGACGGGGTGTATGACCGCTTCGCCCGGCAACTGGCCGAGGCGGTATCGAAGCTCCAGGTCGGCGACGGACGCGACAGCGGCACCCACCTGGGCCCCCTCATCGACGAGGAGGCCATTGCCAAGGTCGAGGCCCACGTGGCGGACGCCGTAACCCACGGCGCGCGGATCCTCACCGGCGGTCGCCGCCATCCGCGGGGACGCCGCTTCTTCGAGCCGACCGTGCTGGCCGACGTGACGACCCGCATGCGGGTTGCCCATGAGGAGATCTTCGGGCCGGTGGCGCCGCTGTTCCGCTTCCGGACGGAGGACGAGGCGGTCCGCATGGCCAACGACACCGAATACGGGCTCGCCGCCTATTTCTACTCGCGCGACGTGGGCCGCATCTTCCGCGTGGGGGAGGAACTCGAGTACGGCATGGTGGGCATCAACACCGGCGTGATGTCGAGCGAGCTGGCGCCCTTCGGGGGCATCAAGCAGTCCGGGATCGGCCGCGAGGGCTCGCGCTATGGCATCGACGAGTACCTGGAGCTGAAATACCTGTGCCTGGCGGGGATCGATCGATGAGCGGGCTGGCGCATACGCCCTACGGGGCGCCCTCCGCCTGGGTGACGCGCTTCGCGCCGCTGATCGTGTCGGGCGGCGAGGTGCTGGACTATGCCTGCGGCGGCGGCCGCCATGCGCGCTGGCTGGCCTCGCGGGGCTACCGCGTCGAGGCCGTGGACCGCGACGCACCCTCGCTGGACCTGCTCGAGGGGCTGCACAACATCCGGGCCCTGCGCGCCGACCTGGAGGAGGGGCCGTGGCCCTTCGACGGTCGCCGCTTCGATGCGGTGGTCATGACCAACTACCTGTTCCGCCCGCGCTTCTCGATGATGCTGGACCTGCTGGCGCCGGGCGGCATCCTGCTGGCCGAAACCTTCATGGTCGGCAACGAGCGCTTCGGCAAGCCGTCGAACCCGGACTTCCTGCTGCAGGCCGGGGAGCTCCTCGAGCGGGTGGCGGGTGAATTCACCGTGGTGGCGTTCGAGCAGGGCCAGGTGAGCGCACCGAAACCGGCCATGGTCCAGCGCATCTGCGCGGTGCGCGGCGCCGCACCCACCGTGCTCCCGAGCCCCGCCGGCTGAACCCTCAGGCCGGCGCGTCGGCCAGGATGCGCGCCGCCAGCCGGGTCAGGCCGTCCTCGCCCAGGTCGTCGCAGGGATAGTGGCGGGCCTCGCCGAAGCGCACATAGTTGCGGTTCTGGCTGCGGTGGTAGAGCGGGTCGTAGTGCAGGTCCATGAACTCGCCGAACAGGGCAGGGAAGTCGCGGGCATCGGCCAGTTCCCGCCAGCGCTCCAGGGTCTCGTTGCTCTGCAGGCTCTTGAGGCAGTCGATCCGGAACTTGAGGTCGCCCACGTCGTCGCCCAGATAGGCATAGTCGCGCAGCAGGAAGGCCAGGCGGGCTTCCCGCGTCGCGTCGACCGCGACACAGGCGCCGGCCCGCATGGCGGCGATCAGCGGGTCGGGCACGTGGATGCGGCCGATCTTCTTGCTTTCCGCCTCGACGAACACCGGTCGCGCGGGATCCAGCCGCCGCAGCACGGCCCAGGTCGCCGACTCGAAGCGCTTCTGGCTCGGTTGCGGCACGCCCGGGATCGAACCCAGCACCGAGCCCTTGTGACGGGCCAGCCCCTCCAGATCGAGCACCTGGGCGCCGGCGGCGGCCAGGGCTTCGAGCAGGCGGGTCTTGCCGCTGCCGGTGGCGCCGCAGACCACGCGCCAGTCGAAGCGCGATGACAGGACCTCCAGTTCCTGGACCATCTCCCGTCGCCAGGCCTTGTAGCCACCCTCGAGCTGGTGCGCATCCCAGCCGATCATCCGCATCCAGCTGGTGAAGGAACCGCTGCGCTGTCCGCCGCGCCAGCAATAGATCAGCGGTCGCCACTTCTTGGGCCGGTCCTGGAACTTCTCGAGCAGGTGGCGGGCCAGGTTGGCGGCCACCAGCGCGCCCCCCAGCCGTCGGGCCTCGAAGGGCGACACCTGCTTGTAGATCGTGCCCACCCGGGCCCGCTCCTCGTTGTCGAGGACCGGGCAATTGATCGCGCCGGGGATGGCGTCCTCTTCGAATTCGGCCGGCGAGCGGACGTCGATGATCTCGTCAAACCCATCCAGCTGTGCTACGTTCGCGACGCCTTTGTGCATGCCATCCCGGCCCGTCGGGCCACCTGTCTCATTTCCGCCCGCGAGGGGCGGCTCGGTCAATGGAAACGATCAGACTCACCCAATTTTCCCATGGCGGCGGATGCGGCTGCAAAATTGCGCCGGCCGTGCTCTCGGACCTGCTCTCGCGTGCGCCGGCCGGCATCATTCCGCCGGCATTGCTGGTGGGCACCGAAACCGCCGATGACGCCGCGGTGTACCAGCTCAACGAGCACCAGGCCATCGTCGCGACCACGGACTTCTTCACGCCGATCGTGGACGATCCCTTCGACTTCGGCCGGATCGCCGCCACCAATGCGATTTCGGACGTCTATGCCATGGGCGGGACGCCGATCATGGCCCTGGCGATCGTCGGCATGCCCCTCGACAAGCTGCCCGGCGAGGTCATCGGCCGCATCCTCGAGGGCGGCGCCAGCGTCTGTCGCGACGCCGGCATTCCGATCGCGGGCGGACACTCGATCGATGTGCTGGAGCCCATCTACGGGCTGGTCGCCCTGGGCGTGGTGGATCCGGCGCGGGTCAAGCGCAATGCCGGCGCCCAGCCGGGCGATCGGCTGATCCTCGGCAAGCCGCTCGGCGTCGGGGTGCTCTCCGCGGCCCTGAAGAAGGGCCGGCTGGACGCTGCGGGCTATGCCGAGATGATCCGCTACACCACCCAGCTGAACACGCCCGGGCCCACCCTGGCGGCCCTCGACGGGGTGAACGCCGTGACCGACGTGACCGGTTTTGGGCTCGCTGGCCATCTGCTCGAGATCTGTCGTGGATCGGGGCTGTCGGCGCGCGTGGCTTTCGATCGCATCCCGCTGATCGAAGCCGCGGCCGGCTTCGCGCGGGAAGGGATCGTCACCGGCGCGTCGGGTCGCAACTGGGCCGGCTACTGCGAACAGGTTCACCTGGCGCCGGGCATCCAGGACTGGCAGCAGAAGCTGCTCACCGATCCGCAGACCAGTGGCGGACTGCTGGTGAGTTGCGCACCACACGCGGTACCGGCGGTGCTGGCCTGCTTCGCCGATGCCGGCTTCGAGCGGGCCGCCGAGATCGGCGAGCTGGGCACCGGCACGGTGTCCCTGGCGGTGGCCTGAGCGCTTCAGGGGCGCGCGGCGAGCAGGGGCTCCAGAGCGGCCAGCACGTGCCGCATCAGGGCCGGCTGGGCTTCGGCGATGGGATGCAGGCCGTCGCTCTGGAACTGGCTGCGGTCCAGGGCAATCGGCTCGAGCAGGAAGTCGAGCAGCGGCACCTGGACCTCGGCGGCGGTCTTTTCGAAGGTCTCGCGGAACTTGGCGGCATAGGCCGGGCCATAGTTCGGTGGTATCCGCATGCCCACCAGCAGCACCCGGGCGCCCGACCCGCGGGCCGCGCCGATCATGGCTTCGAGATTGGCGCGCATCAGGGGGGCGGGCAGGCCGCGCAGGCCGTCGTTGGCGCCCAGGGCGAGCACCAGGATGTCGGGCTTGTGCCGCGACAGCGCGTCGGGCAGGCGGGATCGCCCGCCGGCCGTGGTTTCTCCCGAAACGCTGCCATTCACGACGGTGGCCTCGAGGCCACGGTCTCGAAGCGCCTTCTCGAGCAGGCTCGGCCAAGCCTGTTCGGCGCGCAATCCGTAACCGGCCGATAGACTGTCACCCCAGACCAGCAGGGTGGCGGCCTGGGCGATGTCAGCCCACAACAGCACAAGGGAAACCGCGATGGATCGCAACACTGTCATTCCTCACTCCGGTCCGGTGATCGAGGCCCGTGGCCTGGGCCGCACGGTGAGCATTTCCGGCGACGCACAGCCCTTGACCATCCTGGACGGCGTGAGTTTCGCGGTCGGGCAGGGCGAGACCGTAGCGATCGTCGGCGCATCCGGATCGGGCAAGTCTACCCTGCTCGGGCTGCTGGCCGGCCTCGACACGCCGAGTCGCGGCGAGGTGTTCATCCGCGGTCAGTCGCTGTTCGCCCTGGACGAGGATGCCCGGGCGGCCCTGCGCGGGGCCCATCTCGGTTTCGTCTTCCAGTCCTTCCAGCTGCTGCCGGCACTGACCGCGCTCGAGAACGTGATGCTGCCGCTCGAGCTGGCAGGCGCGGCCGGCGCCGCCGCGACGGCCCGGGAGTGGCTCGGGCGGGTCGGACTGGCCAGCCGGGTGACCCACTATCCGAAGCAGCTCTCGGGGGGCGAGCAGCAGCGGGTGGCCCTGGCCCGTGCCTTCGCGACCCGGCCCTCACTGCTCCTGGCCGACGAGCCGACCGGCAACCTGGACGCGGCGACCGGTGCCGCCATCATCGAGCTGCTGTTCTCGCTGAACCGGGAGCATGGCACCACGCTGCTGCTCGTGACCCATGACGAATCGCTGGCCGAGCGCTGCGATCGGCAGCTCCGGATGCATGCGGGATGCCTTGAGGAGGCGGCCTTCGCCACCCGCTGATCGATGCCATGACAGTGAGGCGAATCAAGGTTCGTGTCCGGGATGATGTCGAAGCCTGCGCGATTCTGCTGCAATGAATCGGCTTCTGCTGGAATGTCCGCGCGAGCTGCAGGCCCTGTGCAAATGCACGCTGCGTGCGCGCTGCTCGCGCTAAGATCCACGTTTCTGTTTGGCAAGAGGCGCCGAGAATGTCGCTGATCGAATGGAGCCCCGCCCTGGCCACCGGCCAGATGGAGATCGACGCCCAGCACACGGTGCTGGTCGCGATCCTGAACCGACTGCACGATGCGATCCAGCGTGGCGAGGGCGAGGCGACGACTTCGCTGATCCTGCGGGAGCTGGTCGAATACACCCACTACCACTTCGAGAGCGAAGAGGCGCTGATGGATCGCGTGCCGGTCGAGGTGGCCAAGGCGCACAAGTCCAACCACCAGCGCCTGCTCGATCAGGTGCTCGACTTCCAGAAGCAGTGCGAGCGGGGCGAGATTCACCCGCAGGAGCTGCTGGCCTTCCTGAAGGACTGGCTGATGCTGCACATCACCGGTACCGACAAGCAGCTCGCCGCGACCCTCGTCAAGAATCGCGAGCCGGCCTGATCGCGGGCTGAGGGGTCAGCCCAGCGTCTCCAGCACGCCGCGCGCCGCGGCCTGGCCGCTGCGCACGGCCCCCTCGATGGTGGCCGGATAGGGGCCGCGGGTGTAGTCGCCGGCGAGCCACAGGCCTTCGACGGCGCTGCGGTTGTCCGGCCGCGCCAGGCCCGGCGTGCAGGCGAAGGTCGCCCGCTTCTCGGCGATGGTCTGGATCCACTCCACCGGTGGCATCTTGCCGAAGGCGCCCTCAAGCTGCCGCTGCACCGCCAGTTCGAGCTCCGCGTGGCTCAGGGCTTCGTGCTCGCCCCCGCCACTGATGACCGCGGCGACGAGCCCGGGCGGGCCTCCCGCCTGGTGGCGATCGAAGAGCCACTGGGCCGGACCACCCACCAGACCCATCATGGGGTAGGGCATGGGCGGCGCCTGTTCGTATTTCAGATAGACCGTGATGGTCGGCTGGTAGGCCAGCGACGCCAGCTGCCTCACGAGGGGGGCCAGCGGCGCGAAACCTTCGAGCAGGGCATTGGCGTGATAGGGCGCCGTGGCGACGACCACCTGGTTGTATCCCGCCCAGGTCGGCCCACCGTCGAGCCAGAACGCGCCGTCTTCGTGGCGGATGCCCTTGATCGGGTCGCTGGTGCGGATGGTATGGCCCCGGCGTCCGAGCCAGCGGGTGGCCGGTACGGGGAGCAGTTCGGACAGGTCCACCCGCGGAATCAGCAGTTCGCTGGCGCTGGCGCCGGCTGCCAGGCTGTCGCGCAGGACGTTGGCGAAGACCTGGGCCGAGGCCTCGCGCACCGGCGTGTTGAGGGCCGCGACGCAGAGGGGCTCCCAGATGCGCGAGCGCATCGTGGGCGTCTGGCCGGCGTCGAGCAGCAGGTTGGCCACCGGCCGGTCGGGCGTGAGGGTCCAGTTGCGCTGTTTCAGGTAGCGGATGAGGCGGGCCGCCGCGCGCCGGTCGGCCCAGCTCATGCCCCGCGCGCGCAGGATGCCGATGGCCAGATGCAGGGGGGCCGGCAGGCGCGCCGCGCGCAGGCAGAAGCCGTCCGGGTAGGCCAGGGTCATCGGCAGGCTCTCGAAGACGCCGGGCGACACCCCGACCGAGCGGAGCAGGCCGAGGGTGTGGGTGTAGGCGCCGATCAGCAGGTGCTGGCCGTTGTCGAGCGGCGTATCGGGGCGCGCCACGACCCGCGCCCGACCCCCCAGCACACGCCCGGACTCGAAGACCGTGACACGCACCTTCTCGGAGCGGGCCAGCGCGACGGCACAGGCGATGCCGGCGTAGCCGCCACCGATGACGGCTATTTCCGGCTTCACCCGCGGATCCAGGTGGTACCGGCCAGCCAGACCTTGCGCAGGGGCGTCAGCGAGGTGCGTCGATCAAGCACCTGGAAGCCGTCGGCCCGGATCTCGGCCAGCAGGGTCCGGTAGATCGAGGCCATGACCAAGCCGGGCCGCTGGGCCTTGCGGTCGACGGCCGGCAGCTGGGCGAAGGCCTTCTCGTAGAAGGATTCGGCCCGCTCGTACTGGAACTCCATGAGGCGGACGAAGCGCTCGCTGTGCTGCGCGTCGAAGAGGTCCTGGGCCGGCACCTCGAAGCGCTGGAGTTCCTCGATCGGCAGGTAGATCCGGCCACGCCGGGCATCCTCACCCACGTCGCGGATGATGTTGGTGAGCTGGAAGGCCATGCCCAGGTCGTGGGCGTACTTCAGGGTCTGGCGATCCTGGTAGCCGAAGATGCCGGCCGACAGCAGGCCCACCACACTGGCGACACGGTAGCAGTAGAGCTGCAGGCTGCGGAAATCGGGGTAGCGGGCATGCTGCAGGTCCATCTGCATGCCGTCGATGATCTCGAGAAGCTGCTCGGCGGGCAGGTCGAAACGGCCCGAGACATCCTTCAGGGCCAGCGTGACCGGGTGGGTCGGCCCGCCCTCGCTGATCGCGGCGACCTCGCTCCGCCACCAGTCGAGCTTGCTTTCGGCCAGCGAGGGATCGTGGCATTCGTCCACCACGTCGTCCACCTCGCGGCAGAACGCATAGAGGGCCATGATGGCCTGGCGACGATCCGGTGGCAGGAACAGGAAGCTGTAGTAGAAGCTGGAGCCGCTGGCGGCGGCCTTGTCCTGGCAGTATTGGTGGAAGTCCATGCTCATCCGTGCGTGGCGGCGCGCCAGGCGAGGCGCAGCCAGTCCGTCCGTCCCAGGGCGGGGCGATGTCGGAAGACATCGTAGCCGACCGCTTCGATGCGTTCCAGAATGCGTAGGCCGCCCTGAACGATCAGCCGCAGCTCCCAGCCCACACGGCCGGGCAGCCGGCGGGCGAGGGGGGCCCCATCCAGCATCAGGGCGCGGGCGCGCTGGCACTCGAAGGCCAGCAGCCCGCGCCACGCCTCGTCGACGCGCCCGCTCGCGATCTGTGCCTCGTCCACGCCGAAGCGGGCGAGGCTGTCGGCCGGCAGGTAGATGCGGTTCTTGCGCCAATCCACGGCCACGTCCTGCCAGAAGTTGATCAGCTGCAGGGCCGTGCAGATGGCGTCCGACTGGCGCAGGTCGTCCGGCGATTCATGGCGGTAGAGGCGCAGCAGCAGCCGCCCGACCGGGTTGGCCGAGCG
>JAGRFX010000110.1 GCA_020445805.1 Rhodocyclaceae bacterium | reverse complement strand
CCGAGGGCGCCGATCAGCATGACCCACAGGGGAATCGCGGCCTTGGCGTGCAGGGCCCCGTCGGTGCTGCCGAGCGAATCGACGATGGCGGCCAGGGGGCCGACCGCGTTGGCCACGTCGTTGGAGCCGTGGGCGAAGGAGAGCAGGGCCGCGGCAAAGACCAGCGGGACCGTGAACAAGCGATTGACGCCCTGTTTGCTGTTCTCGATCTGGCTGGCCAGCCGGCCGATCGCCGGCCGCACCGCGAGGAAGACCGCGATCGCGGTCACCAGCCCGTAGGCAATGGCGGCGCCGAAGCCGATCTTGACGATGTGGGAGACGCCCTTGAGCATCAGGTAGGTGCCGAAGGCCCAGGCCATGATGCCCACCAGGTAGGGAACCACGCGTCTTGCCGCGCCGGCCATGTCGGTCTGGTAGGTGATCTGGCGCTTGATGAAATACAGGAAGCCGGCCGCGATGATGCCGCCCAGGATCGGCGAGATCACCCAGCTGGCCGCGATCGAGCCGACCTTGCCCCAGTTCGCCACGGAGGGTCCTGCGGCCGCCATACCGGCGCCCAGGACCGCCCCGACAATCGAGTGGGTGGTCGAGACCGGAGCGCCGACGGCGGTGGCGATGTTGAGCCACAGGGCGCCGGCCAGCAGCGCGGCCATCATCAGCCAGACGAAGGTCTGTCCGGACGGCAGCTGGCTGGCGTCGACGATGCTGCTCTTGATGGTGTCGACGACCTCGCCGCCGGCGATCAGGGCGCCCGCAGCTTCGAAGATGGCGGCGATGATCAGCGCGCCGATCAGGGACAGGGCCTTCGAACCGACGGCCGGTCCGACGTTGTTGGCGACGTCGTTGGCGCCGATGTTCATCGCCATGTAGCCGCCGATCATCGCGGCGACCACCAGGGCCATGCTGGGGGCCTGTCCGCGGGTGGAGGCGAACAGCATCACCCCGACGATGAAGAGCAGCGCCATGCCCAGGCGTGCAAGTTCGTTCCGGCCGCGCTGCGTCGCCCGCTCGATTTCGCTTAAGTGCTTGAGTTCCACCAGAAAATCCCGGCCTGGAAAAGCCGGGATTGTTGCAGAAAAGTTACTGCAACAAAAGGGTCATATGGGTTGCCCGGACTCAGAAGTTGATCTCGATCCCCATCCCGGCCGCCCAGCTCTTGTCGCGCTCGGTGTCATTCTCGTCGCGAGGCCAGAAATGGCCGACGATGAAGTCACCGAGCAGCCAGTTCTCGTAGAGGGCGGTGCGGTAGATGGCGCGCACGCCATACTCGGCGACGGGGAGGGTCGAGCCGGTTTCGCCGCGGATCAGGGCCTCGAGCGAGACCTGCCGCTGCAGCCCGAAACGGACGTAGGTCCCGAGGCTCGACTGCCAGGCAAGGGCATCCGTCGATTGGGAGACGGTCGCGGAGTTGCGCCAGCGAAAATCCACGGTGGGCGTGAAGTCATGCCGGTAGTTGAGGCTGGTGGTCAGGCCCACGCCTTCGGAGGACTGCCAGAACAGGGTCTCCCGGAACTCGACCTGATTGTGCTCGCCGGGGAGCCAGGCGTACTTGTATCGCGCCTGGACGAAGGGCTTGAGGCCGCCCTTGATACCGCCCCGCAGGTCGATGTTCTCGCGCAGCGCATAGCCGAGGCCGGCGAAGAAGGTCTGGTCCTCGTCCTGCTGCTCGGACAGCAGCCGCTGCCGGCGCGAGAATTCGTCGGGCTGGTCGGTCACCAGTTCCCGCTCGTTGTCCTGGCCGAAGTAGAGGTAGGCCTTGTTCTCGAGGTTGGGCAGATCGAACTTGCCGCGGAAGTTGACGCCGGTCTGGAAGCCGTCGTCCCGACGCCAGAGGGTATTGACGATCAGTCGCCCGTTGACGAGCCGCCGTTCCTCCTCGTGCTGGACGTCGCCGAACCACCCATCGACGGTCCGGCCCACGCCCTCGAAGAAATCCCGCAGGTTCTCGCGGGTGTCGTGCAGCCACTCGATGCGCCATTCGCGCTCCGAGCGGGCGTCTTTGCCTATGGTGCTCCGTATCGGGCTTCGCACCACGTCACCGCCGATGTCCTCCTCCGCCTGCACGGCCAGGGGGGCCAGCAGCAGACACAGCGGCAACAGGTTCCTGCGCATAGACATCCGGGCTCCTCGCGGTGGGCGGTGGACCAGTGCCGGCCAGTATAGCCTTAGCCCTGCAAGCGGCGTTGCCCGCGTCATGGAGTGCGGCCAGGGGAGCACCGCATGATGTAGCATTGGCCCATCGTTCAGTGCCTCGCCTAAGGCAGGAGATGGTCTTGTCCGCGCAGGATTGCGAAGCCTGGTTCCGCTTTGTTTCCGAGTTGGCCGCCGAGTTGTCCTCGGACAAGGTCGTTTTCCCGACCTCGTTCGAGATGACCTTCAAGCTGCGCGAACTCATGCGCTCGGAATCCGTCGGCGCCGCCGAGATCACCCGCGCGGTCAGCGCCGATCCGCTGTTGTCGGCACGCCTTGTCCAGGTGGCCAACTCGGCCGCCCTGTCGGCGGGGGGCTCCAAGGTCGGCACGGTGCGGGCGGCCGTGGTCCGGCTCGGGCTGGATCAGGTCCGCAATCTGGCCGCTGCGCTGGCCATGGCGCAACTGGTGACCTACCGGCACATGGTCCCCTATCGCGAGCTTTGCCAGCGCATGCTGTCCCATAGCCGATGGGTTGCAGCCATCGCCGTGGTCCTTGCGCGCGAGCATTCCCGGATCGACGCCGGTGTCGCGTTCCTGGCGGGCCTGATTCACGATATCGGCTTTTTTTACCTGCTGTATCGCCTCGCGGAGCGAACAGGCTTCTTCAGCAACGACCACGAACTGCTGGCACTGCTGCATGACTGGCACGGCCAGATCGGACACGCGGTGCTGGCAACGCTGGACCTGCCCGACGAGATCCTCGAGGCCGTGGCCGACCACGATGAGCCCCGACGCGTGAGCGGACTGGCCCAGCTTGCAGACCTGCTGTTCGTCGCCAATGCCCTGGCCCAGGAGCAAGCCGAATCGAGCGCGCCGGTGGCAGGAGCCCCGGTGGACGTGGCGCCCCAAGCGATCGAACATGTCGCCGCCTATCGCGCGACCTTGGCGGCGGCGCGGCAGGAACTACTTGAATTGACGAGGACCTTCGCCTGATGAACCAAACGGGCAATGGCAGAACCGTGGAGCCCCAGGCCTGGGGAGAATTCGTTCGCGAACTCGCGATCGACCTGTCCCGTGGCAAGGTGGTGTTCCCGACCTCCTTCGATACCACGATCCGGCTGCGCGAGGTCTTGCGCTCCGAGCGGACCGGTGCGATCGAACTGGTGCGCATCATCGCGGCAGACCCCCTGCTATCGACGCGGGTGGTCCAGGCGGCAAACTCGGTCGCCTATGCGCGGCTGGGGCCGCGGGTCAGTGACATCAAGTCGGCGGTCGTGCGGATCGGCTCCAACCAGGTCAAGACACTGGCGACGGCGGTGGCGATGGCCCAGCTGGTCACTTACCGTCGCATGCTTCCCTTCAAGTCGATCTGCCACAAGGTGATCGAGCACAGCCGGCAGGTGGCCGCCTACGCCTTCGTGCTCGCCCGCCAGCACACCCGCCTCGATGGCGACAAGGCCCTGTTCGCCGGACTGATCCACGACATGGGCACCCTCTACCTGCTGTTCCGGCTGTCGGAGCGTCCGGACCTGTTCGGCGATGCGGTCGGCTTGCGCAAGCTGCTCATCGAGTGGCGTGGTCAGATCGGCCATTCCGTGATGGCCGCGCTGGACGTGACGCCCGAGATCCAGGAGGCGATCGTCGGTTTTGACCAGATGGACGAATCCTCGGGCGCCAACTCGCTCGCTGACGTCCTCTTCATCGCCGACACCCTGGTCGAGCTGGACGGCCCGAACGTGGAGCCCGTCCGGGCCGTGGACCCCAAGCTGCGTGCGGAACGCATCGCCGGCATCGATGAGTTCCGGCAGACCATCGCGGCGGAGAGCGAGTCGGTGAAGGAATTGATGCGGGCCGTGGGCTGAGGCGCCCAGGCGCGCCGCGCGAGGCGCCGGCGCCAATGACCGGCCTAGTTCATCGCGCTGGCGCAGACGTGCCGGACGAAGGGCAGATCATGGCGCTCGCTGTGGGCCGCGCTGAAATCCGTGAGCATCCGGCACAGCTGCGCGAGCGAGTCCTCGGTGAACTGCTCCATGGCGCAGACGATGCGGCAGACCTCCGCGGTAAAGTCGGCGTGGGCCTCCAGGTGGTCCGAGAATCCGTCCGGATCCTGTGCCCGGTATCCGTAGCTCTTCATCAGGCGCTCTTCGGCCACGAAGTGTTGGGTGACGGTACTGATCGTGTCCTGCAGCAGTTCCGGCACGAGGCGGTCGCGCTCGTCGGCGCTCATGGGCGTCGCGGCCGCCTGGCTGAGGCGACTCGCCATGCGGATGAATGCGTCGTGTGAATCGTCGAGTTCGGCGATGCCAGTCATGCGGCGGGTAGAAGAGGCGCTGTCCGAGGCCATCGGGTCGGGGTATCCAAGCGTAGCTTGCCCGATTCTACCTCTTTGGATGTAGGGTTTTTTCTGACTTCGGATGCTGCAACAAATTTTTGTGAGCGAAAAAAACGGCACCCGAAGGTGCCGTAACCGAGGAGAACGGGTGCGCGCCTGAAGCGCCAACCGTCAGAAGAAGATGATGCCGCCCAGCGAAATGGTGCGGGTCTTGAAGCTGTCGCCCCACAGATCGTCGCCGGTACCCTTTTCCTGGTTGTACTCGCCGACCAGGGTGATGTGCTTGTTGAGGGCGTGATAGACGCCGACCGTGACGCCGCGGAATTTGTTCTTGTCGGTCAGAGCGCCGCCTTCGTCTTCGTTCTGGCCGTAGTTGATGCCGAGCTTGGTCTTGCCCAGCTTGTAGGTGCCCTGAACGAAGTAGCCCTTGCTGTCGGTGTCACCGAAGGGCGAGAAGAACAGAGCACCGACGTTGGACAGACCCACGCCGCTGCCGTCGAACACGTAGCCGAGGGCTTCGAAGTCACCGAAGCCCATCTTCAGGCCGGCCTCGAAGCCGGTGGCGTCGAAGGTATCGAGGGTGCTGTCGCCGCCGTCGTCGATGCTCTGGTACACCAGGCCGCCCCAGACCTCACCCATGCCGAAGTTGTAGGACGCGATGGCCTGGAAGCCCGGCGTCGAGGTTTCGCCGCTGGCGATGAAGTCCTTCGGCTGGAAGATGCCGGCCGATGCCGAGAAGCCGCCCATGTCCGGCGTCGTGTACGTGATCTGGCTCTGGAAGCCGGTGTACATGTAGCCGTGGCCAATCATGCCGAAGGTGGTATTGAACGGGATCGAGGCGTTGGAGTTGCCGCCGATGCCCAGCAGCGTCATGTCGGCGAGGATGACCTTCTGGCCGAACAGGCCGATGTCACGACCGATTTTGACCGTGCCCATGCTGGCATTGCCGAACGAGAAATACAGGTTACGCACGTCGATCTGCGAGTAGGGGCTATCGAAGCCAGCCGTCGCACCGGATCCCGGAGACGAGGGCAGTCCGACGACGGTCGACGAGTCGTTCAGGCCAGGCGCCAGGCCGACGTGCGCCTTGATGTCCAGGTCTTCGACCTTGGTCGTGAATACGAAGTTGATCCAGCCCGGCAGCAGGCCGTTGATGACGCCCGAGTTGTCGGTCTTGACGCCGTTGTTGTCCACGTGGCGATAGGAGTAGAAGCCGTTGATGGTGCCGTTGATGTCCATCGTGGCGTCACCTTGAGTGAAGCTCACAGCCTGGGCCTGGCCGGCAACCGCGAGAGAGGCGATGCCCAGGGCCTGGGCGATGATGCGTTTCTTCATTCTGATATCTCCGGATCTTGGTTTGTTGTCGTCCTGCTCCGGTCGGGGTGGGTGCTGAGCCGCCGTGGCATGGAACACCGATGCAGGCGCGACGATCGTGCCGGGCCGTGATCCAGCGCACGATTTTCTCGCGCGACGGGCCGGAAAGCCGCGTGTTTGTTGGGGCTTGGCAGGATCCGGAGTGGTAATACGCTTGTAGGGCGACTGTGCTATGTGTCTAAAAAATGAACACATGCGCCGCGCCCAGTGTGACAAGCCGCAGCAGATGTCACGGGGTGCTCAACGAGCGTGTCGCGCCGAGCGCCGACGGTAAACGGGGCCGGCCCGGGAATCGCTGCAGTGCAGCGTCTCCCGGGCCGGGGATGGGGCGAGGCGCGATCAGTTGAAGCTGTAGCGGGCGGACACCCCGGCGTAGACTGCGGCGCCCGTGCCTGGCTCGTAATAGCGGCTGTTCCGGTCTCCGACGATCACCGAGCCGATGTGCTGGCGGTCGAAGACGTTATCCACCCGGACCATTTCCTCGAAGCGCCAGTCGCCGCGATCCTGACGCGCCGTGAGGCGCAGGTTCATGAGCGCGTACGAGGGGGCGGCCTGGTCGGTGTTGGTGTCTTCCACGTAAACCTTGCTCCGATAGAGGCCCTCCACGGCTGCGGTGATGCCGTCGAAGGGTTTCCAGGCCAGTTCGCCGAAGACCGTGGTGCGCGGAATGCCCGGCATGGACTTGCCGTCGTCGACGGTGACGCCGCCGGCCGTGAAGCCCTCATCGTAGATGGCGCGCATCTGGGTCACCGCTGCGCGGGCCGTCAGGCTGCGGCTCAGTTCGGAATCGAACGCGATCTCGACGCCCTGGCGGAGGGTCTCGGCAGCGTTCTGGTAGGCCGTGCGGCCGCCCAGGGAACTCGCCACCACCAGCTCGTCCTGGGTGCGGATCTGGAAGATCGCCGCGTTGATCCGGGTGGATTCGCCCAGCAGCGCCTTGGCCCCCAACTCCAGCTGGGTGCTGCGTGCGGCTTCCAGGTCGAAGCCGAAACTGCCGTCGGTGCCCGAATAGGAGAGTTCGCCCAGGGTCGGCGTCTCGAAGCCGCGCGCTGCGCTCGCATACAGGTTGAGCATGGGGCTCACCTCATAGGCGATGCCGACCGCTGGCGTGGTCTTGCGATAGCTCACCGAGCCGCCGTCGTCGCCGTTCGACAGGAACTCGTCATTCACGTCGAACTTCACGTGGCTGTGGCGCAGGCCGGCCTGGACCGTCAGCGGGCCGCTCTTCCAGGCCAGCTGGACGTAGGGATCGAGGCTGGTCACCGTGTCCGTCTCGTCGCGACGCAGGGCACCGCGCACGCCCAGGGTCGAACCGACGAAGTTCTCGTAGCCCTGTCGGTCGTCTTCCGAGCGGTCGTATTCGGCGCCAGCGGTCACGGTCAGCTCGCCACTGCCGACGGCCATGGCCTGGATCCAGCGCGCCGACAGACCATAGAAGCTGCGATCGAAGTCGATGATGCCGCCCGAATGGGTCGGGCGCGCCTGGACGAAGGCGGGAATCGCCAGCACCTGCATGACGCTGCGCGAGCCCGCATAGGCCGCGACCTGGAGCTGGCCGTCGCCGATCCTGCGCTCGTAGTTCATGCCGCCCTGGGTATGCGAGATGTCCTTGCGCGTGTCGAAGGTCGTCGCCACGCTCTCGACGGCCCGGGGATCGGCCTGGAAGGTCTCCCAGGTGACGCCGAGCGGATCCTCGGTGTCGTCCTGCTTGAGGCCGTTGGCGACGAAGGTGAGCTTGCTGGCATCGTCCGGGCGCAGCGTGAGCTTGGCGAATGCCTGGTCACGCGTTGCCGAGCTGTGGTCGCGGTAGCCATCCGTGTCGAAGCGCGATACGTCGACCAGGTAGCCGCCGCTGCCGAGGGCGCCCTCGGCCCCCACTTCGACCTTGGTCGTTCCATAGGAGCCGCCGACCAGCCGGCCGGTGAGCTTCGTCGGGCCGCTGCCATCACGCGTGAACAGCTGGATCACGCCCCCCGAGCTGTTGCCGTAGATCGACGAGAACGGACCCCGCAGGACTTCGATGCGTTCGGCCATGTCCAGGTTGAAGGTGGCGACCTGGCCCTGTCCATCCGGCGTCGATGACGGGATGCCGTCCGCGATCAGCTTGACGCCACGGACGCCGAACGCGGAGCGGGCGCCGAAGCCACGCGAGGAGATCTGGAGGTCCTGGGCGTAGTTCTGCCGGTTCTGGATGACCAGGCCGGGTACGGCGACCAGGGCCTCCGAGGCATTCACGCCCAGTTGGCCCTCCTGGATGGCCGGGCCGCCGACCACATCGATCGAGAAGGGCTGCTCGAAGCTGGCCGCCTCGGCACGGCTGCCGGTCACGGTCACCGGATTGAGCGTCAGGCCGCCCGACTCCTGCGCGAGTCCCGGGCCCGCCAGGGCGAGAAGGGCAAGCGCGAGCGGCGAATGGCGAAAGGGGGTGCGTCCGTGAATCATGGAGTCTCCGAGGTGTCGATTTCTTGTGGTGGCCGGGGCGTTGTTCCCCGCTCGGGACTTTAGGCGCGCACGGCGATCTCCGCATCCGGGGGGCCTTGGTTGCCGACTACAGAAAATCATGAGATTCCGGGATGGCCCGCCCGCAGGGCTGGCGGTGGGGTAGCGTCACGCTGGCAACGCGAAACCTCACCCACCCGGGCATTCGGCCAGGCAAAACGCAAACGGAGGTGCCTCGATGAAAGGAAAAGCCGCACGGTTCGGCCTGGCCATGGCCATGGCCTTGGGCCTGTCGATGGCGGCGGCTGCCGCCGAGGACATCGACCTGGACGAGATCCTGCGCAAGCCCGCCATCGGCAACTACAAGGGTTACGCCGAGTTCAAGATGGCCCGCTATGAATCGGCACGTCGGATCTGGGAGGCCCTCGACGGCATCGGCTTCGGCGAGGCCGCTTTCAATCTCGGCATCCTGTACGAGGATGGCCTGGGCGTTGCGCGCGATCTGGAGCGGGCCGTGGGCTACTACCGGCGCGGCGCCGAAAACGGCAGCGTCAAGGCGCAATTCCGCATCGGTAAGCTCTACTGGCAGGGCGCGCCCGGCATTCCGCCCGATCGGGTCGAGGGGCGCCGCTATCTTGCCCTGGCGGCGGCAGGCGGCGACAGCGAGGCGGCCGAACTGCTGCAATCCGGAGGGGCTCCGGAGGGCCCGCTGGCCGAGGCTGACCGGGCACAGTCGCGAGGCGATTCCGCAGCCGCCGCTGCGATCCTGCAAACCGCGGCCGAGGCGGGCGATCCCCGCGCCCAGACCCGCCTGGCCTGGTGCTTCGAAGCCGGGCGCGGCGTTCCGCGTGACCTGCCGGCCGCGGCGCGCTGGTTCGGCAAGGCTGCCGCCGCGGGTGACGGCGAGGCCATGTACGCGCTGGCGGTCATGCACGCCACCGGTGCGGGGCAGGCGCAGGACCCCGTCCTGTCCCGGCAGTGGCTCGAGCGCAGCGCGGCGGCCGGTTATCCGGCGGCGGTCGCCGAGCTTCGGGAGGGGGCGCGCCCCGCTCAGTGACGCTCGGGCAATGGCGTACCGTCGAGGGCGGCGCGGACCTGTTCGGCCAGCTCGTCGATGGTATAGGGCTTGGTGATCAGCCGGACTTCGCTTTCGATCGCATCCAGTTGCTGGATCGCGTTGCCGGTGTAGCCCGAGGTGTACAACACCTTGAGTTCGGGGCGGAAGCGCAATGCGCGCTCCGCGAGGGCGGGACCGTTGAGCCCCCCTGGCAGGACCACGTCGGTGAACAGCAGCCGCACGTCCGGGTGCTGCTCCAGCAGCGCGAGCCCCTGGCGGCCGTCGGGCGCGTCCATGACCTGGTAGCCCAGCGAGGCCAGAACGCGACAGGCCAGGGCGCGCACGTCGGGCTCGTCCTCGACGACCAGGATCTTCTCGGTTCCACGCTCCTGCTGGCGTTCCGCGGCGGATTTGGCCTCCTCCAGGCGGGGGCGGCCGGCCACCTCGGGCAGGAACAGCTTGATGGTCGTGCCGACGCCGGGCTCGCTGTAGATCTTGACGTGGCCGCCCGACTGCTTGACGAAGCCATACACCATGGCCAGCCCCAGCCCGCTGCCCTTGCCGGTCTCCTTGGTGGTGAAGAAGGGCTCGAAGGCGCGCGCGACGACCTCGGGCGGCATGCCTGTACCGTTGTCCGAGACGGCCAGCATCAGGTAGTGACCCGGTGTGACATCCACCTCCAGCGCCGCGTAGTGCTCGTCGAGGATGGCGGCCGCCGTCTCGATGGTCAGCACGCCGCCCTCCGGCATCGCATCGCGCGCGTTGACGGCAAGATTCAGCAGTGCCGCTTCCAGTTGCGCCGGATCCGCAAGCGCCGGCGAGAGGTCGTGCTCGTGGTGGATGTCGATGCGGACCGTCTCGCCGAGGGTCCGCCGCAGCATGTCGGCCATCCCCTCGACCAGATCGCGCAGGCTCAGGGCGACCGGCGACAGACGCTGGCGCCGCGAGAAGGCGAGCAGCGTCCGGTTGAGGTTGGCTCCGCGCTGGACCGCCTTCATCGCGGCGCGGATCAGCTCGCTCGAGAACTCGTCACCCTTGAGGTGCTGGGCCAGGATGTTGAGATTGCCCATCACGACGGTCAGCAGGTTGTTGAAGTCGTGGGCGACACCGCCGGTCAGCTGCCCCACGGCCTCCATCTTCTGGGCCTGGTGCAGGGCCCGTTCGGCCCGCTGGCGGTCCGCCATTTCGCACTGCAGGGCATTGTTGGCGCGCTCGAGCTCGGCAGTCCGCTCCTTGACGCGTTGCTCGAGGCCGTCCCGCGCATTGCGCAGGGCGGTCTGTTGCATGGTGCGTTCGGTGCTGTCGCGGATGGCGGCCACGACGATCGGGCCGGCCGGGCTGTCAATGGGGCTCAGGCTGATCTCGACCGGAACCATGCGGCCGCTCTTCCGTCGACCGAACAATTGCAGCGTTGCCCCCATCGGCCGTACCGATGGCGTGTTGCCGAAATCCCGCCGATGGTCTTCGTGCCCTGCGCGCATGGTCTCGGGCACCAGAACCTCGACGGGCTGGCCGACCAGTTCTTCCCGCGCATAGTCGAACAGATCCTCGGCCTGGGAATTGACCAGCTGGATCAGACCGTCGGGACCGACGACGACCATCGCGTCGGGCGCGGCATCGAGCAGGCGGGAGGACTGGGCCTCCCGTTCGCGGAGGCGCTCGATCTCGCGCAACAGGGCCTGCCTGTCGGTGTCCTCGGCATCAGCCGGTGTCTGCTCGCTATCCGCCATGGCCCTGCGTCACCCTCATGTCTGTTGCTCGAGGCGCGAAAAGGCCTCGAGCACACCTTCGAACCGTACGCGATTCTGTTCGGAGAGGTCGCTGAGCAGCCGGTGGGCGTGTTCGATCGTGCCGGCCAGCTCGGACTCGGTCGGCGCCGTGTCGGGCAAGGGCTGGCAGGCACCGCGCGGCGCCTCCGAGTCCACAATGTTATACACGCGATCGAGGCAGACGCTGTCGAGCACTTCACCGACCTCGCGATTTCCGCAGAACAGGGTCGGACGCGGTGCCGCGCGTTCGTGGGCGACCCGTGCGAGCTTCGCCAGCAGGCCGATGCCGGTGCTGTCGATGGAGTCGGTATCGCGCAGGTCTGCCGTCACCGAGGCTGGCTGGCTGTGGGAGAAGACGTGTTCCACGAAGGCGTCCAGGGGGTGCGCCAGCGTATAGCGGATCTCCCCCTCGAAGCGGAACACCCAATGTTCGTTGTCGCGCGCGTAGAGAATGCGTCCGGCCTGTGCCATGTCAGCTCGCTCGTGTGATCAGCAGGATGCTGGCGTCGTCGGGAAGCGCAGCTTCGTCCCGGATGCCCAGTGCCCTGGCGAGGGTTTCGGCCGTCGGGGGGCGCCCGGCGACTGCGTCGAGGAGGTGTTGCTTGCGCACCTCCAGTGTCTGGTCCGCCAACACGTCGAGGACCCCGTCGGACACCATCGCGAGGCGCGCGTCGGGTGCCAGGAACTGGGACTCTTCCACGTAATCGGCGTCGGGAAAGAGGCCCACCGGAGGGCTCTTGCCGCCGATCCAGCGGGTGGCCTGCGCATCCTGGAGGATCGGGAAGGGATACTGTCCGGCATTGGCGCACACCACCGAGCCGGTGGCCGAATTCGCCACGCCGTAGAACATCGTCACGTACTTGCCGTGCCGCCCTTCCAGGATCGACTCGTTCAGCCGCCGCAGGAGCAGCGAGGGATGGACGATCGTTTCGTCGCCGTAGTGATGGTGGTTTTCGAGGTGCCGGCCCACCAGGCTCTTGAGCAACACCGTGACCACCGCCGCCGACATACCGTGCCCTGCCACGTCCGCGATGTAGAAGCCGAAGCGATGCTCGTCGATGGTGAAGTAGTCGATGAAGTCCCCCGAGAGGAAGGACGAGGTCTTGATGAAGCGGCTGCAGCTGAAGGGGCCGAAATTCACCTGCGGGGCCGGCAGCAGGCTGAACTGGATGCGCTGGCCTGCCTGCGCGTCGGCCTCGAGTTGCTGCAGGGTCTGCTGGAGCTGACCATTGGCCGCTTCGAGCCGCTCCCGATAGGACCGATTTTCGGCCAGCAGCCGCGCGCGCTCCAGGCTGCGCTCCATCGCATGGTCGAGGACGGCGAAATCCATGATCGGCTTGGTGATGTAGTCCCAGGCGCCGAGCCGCAGGGCCTGGATGGCGTCGCCCATCTCTGCTGTGCCGGAAATGATCAGGACGGGGAGTTCGGGAAAGTTGGCCGAGACCTCGGCCAGGACGGTCAGGCCGTCCTGGCCGGGCATGCGCAAATCGCACAGGATCAGGTCCGGCCGCTCCCGACGGCTCTGGGCGAGCCCGCTTTCGCCGTCGGCGGCCTTGCTGATGCGGTATCCCTTGCCGCGCAAATAGAGCGCGAGCATGTCGCGGATCGCGTCATCGTCGTCGATGATCAGGACGTGCTGCGGCACTGACTCTCCGGGGTTCAAGGGGCGCTATGCGTGCGCCCGTTGCCGCCCCTTGTCTGATCCAGTCTGCGCTGAGTGGGACGACGAATCTCGAGTATAGGACGCATTGGCTGCGTCCGGGCCCAAAACGGGCGCCCCTACTACTTGCTGACGTCCCGATCGTAGGCCAGCCGCTTGGCCGCATCGAGGGTCAGCATCTGCATGAAGGCGCGCACCTCTGCATCGGAGCCGGTCGGCGTTCCGCCGGCTCCGCCGCCGAAGACGTTGGTCGGCACGGCGCGCCGGGCGAAGGCATCCGCCCACAGGCGCTGGATCTCGATCTCGGCATCCAGCTTCTGGGCCAGCGCGTTGTCGGCCTTGAGGATCTCGCGCTTGGTATACGCCTCGGCGTCCGCCAGGGTGCGCCGGGTCTCCGACTCGATCCGGGCCTTGTCCAGGTTGATCTGGGCGGTTTCCCGCTCGATCTGTGCCTGTTCCTTGAGCTTGGTGGCCTGGGTGAGCGCCAGTTGCTTTTCGGTCTCGGC
>JAGRFX010000109.1 GCA_020445805.1 Rhodocyclaceae bacterium | reverse complement strand
AACGAGCCCAAGCTGATGCAAGGCGGCCTGTGCAACGAGTGCGGCAACCACTCGGTGATCCGCAAGGACGGCTGCGACTTCTGCACCGCCTGCGGCGCAGTGGGCACTTGCGGCTGACACCGTCCGGCATCGACGGCGCTCGATCGGGCCCCCGCGAGGGGGCCCTTTTCATTGGGCCAAGCGCCCGGGAACCCCATGGCGCCCCAGGGGCTTGAGTCGCCCATCCCTCCACCAATACAGGCTCCCTATCCCGCATGGAAATGAAAGACTGCCCGTTTGGAACAACGGACTGGGCTTCGATCCCCAGGACTGAACACACCGGTGAGACAGGCAAGGCCTATTGGCAGACCTGCCACTTCGGAGCCATTCGCGTGCGCATGGTCGAGTACACGCCCGGCTACCTGGCGGACCATTGGTGCGTGAAGGGTCACATCCTCATGTGCATGGAAGGCGAGCTCGAAACCGAACTCGCAGACGGCCGGGTATTCACCCTGAAGCCCGGCATGAGCTATCAGGTTGCCGACGATGCGGAACCGCACCGCTCGCGCACGCAGATCGGAGCGAAGCTGTTCATCGTCGACTGACCGCCTTGACCTGCAGGTCGTTGGCCCTGATGACGTCCTCCTGTGCATGCCCCTCTTGAATGCGAACGTCCCCGCGAATCACGGCTGATCGCTCATCCGGCACGGTCTCCCTGCGCGTCCTGCCGGAGACGCCTCGCGAAGCGGCCGCAGGCGCTCGCCCGGTGCCCTCGCCCTGCCTGCGCTGGCGTGCCGGCGGGCTGTGGTCGATGTCGCGGTCTCGCATACCCGGAAGACCTTCCGCCCGTGATGCAGCCGGGCTGCGGCGTCGCCCCGCTTGCGATGGTGTCGTGCCACGCCGGGGCCCGCTCACGACTCCGGGTCGAACATGATCTCGCGCACCTCCTGCGCGCACCGGCAGGCCCGGGCGAGCCGGGCGGATCTCCGTAGGAACCCGGAATTCAGGATTGCCCGGTCCTTCCGCTAATACCGAAGGCGCTCGAGGTCCGGCAAGGCGTCACACGTCTGCCCGGCGCCCGGGTCTGAAGTGCCGAGCGCGGGCAGCCGAGCCCGCGGAACCCTCCAGGGGAGCGACCATGTCATCGATCTTTGCGCACGCCATGCCAGAAGGCTGGCCCACGACAGCCAGCACCCGACCCTTCCGTGCCGCGCGCGGCTTCCTGGTGGCGCTGCTCTGCCTGCTGCTCCCCCCGATGGCCAGGGCCGACCTCTTCGCCATCGTCGGCAAGAGCTCGAGCGACGCCAATTTCGTCGCGGTCGCGCAGGGCTGCAACGACGACGCCACGGCCCATGGCGACCGCTGTGAGCTCATCGATCTGCCGGGCGCCGCCAACTTTCACCGCCAGAGCGCTGCCGTGGCAGAGGTCCTCCGGTCGCGGCGCTTCAAGGGCGTTGCGATTTCGGTGATGTCCTCGGAGGCGGTGGCCAAGGCCATTCAGTCGGCGGGCGCCGGGACCCCGGTCATCACCTTCGACTCGCCCTTCGACGAACGGCACGCAGCCCTTGGCCGGACCTATGTGGGCATCGACAACTTCGCCTTCGGGCGCGAGCAGGGCCTCGTCGTCCGCGCCCGCCACCCGCAGGGCGGCACGCTCTGCCTCATGACCGAGCGCAACGATCCGAACCTCGCGCAGCGGGTGCGGGGCGTGCGGAGCGCGCTGGCCGGCACCGCCGACCTGCCGGAGGGGCAGCCGCTCAGCGGCCAGGACGGCTGGACCGAACACGCCCGCTGCCCCTGGTACACCTCCGACAGCGTGGAGCGGGCGCTGTACCAGACCCGCATCGCGCTGAGCACGCTGGGGGCGGACGCGTTCGTATCGGTCGGGCACTGGCCGATCCTCGATCCGGCCGGGTATGCCGGGATCACGGAGCCGCTCCGGGATCAGCTCGCCGCGAATCACCCGACGGTGGTGGTCGGCGTCGGGCAGCTCGATCCCGACCAGCAACAGCTGCTCGACCGGGGCCTCGTCCATGCCTATGTGGGCATCGACTTCCCGCGCATGGGCGGGCTGGTCTACAAGGCGCTGCGCGCAGCGGCCGACAACGAGACGCTCCCCCCGATGACCATCCTGCCCGTGTCGGTGTCCACCCGGAAATGAGCATGCCCCCGCGGTCCCTGCGCCGCACGATGCTGCTCTCCGCGCTGATCGGCATCTTCCTGCCGGCGCTGTTGTTCGTGGGCTACGAGTTCGGGGTGCGCTTCCCGGCCGAATCCGAGGCCTCGGTCCAGGCCATCGAGGAGCGCTACTCGCAGGTCCTCGGCCGGGCCATGGCGATGGCCCTGTGGACCGGCGACCCGCGCTACGCGGCTGAGATGGCCGACGCGCTGATGCTGGATGCGAACGTGGCACGGATATCGGTCAGGGACGAATTCGGCGACTCGATCGTCGATCGTCGCGACGACCGGCCGGATGACGACACGCTCCGGAGCCGCACGATTCCGCTGGTCCACGAGGGGCACAAGGTCGGGACGCTGACGCTGGAGGTGCTGCCGCACCAGATCCGCGCCGACCTCTACGCCAAGCTGCGCGGCCAGTTCGTGCTCGGCGTGTCGCAGCTCCTGCTCTCGCTGCTGATCATCCTGCTGGTCCTCGAGCTGCGCGTGCTCAAGCCCCTGCAGGCCCTCAAGGCCGCAGCCGGACGAATCGCGCGGGGCGAGCTGGAGGGGCCCGTGGAATCGACTCGCCGGGACGAGATCGGCGCGCTCAGCCGATCCCTCGACTCGATGCGCGCCGACCTGAAGGCCCTGCTCGCGGCCCGGGAGGCGGCGGCGGTCGAGCTGCGTCACAGCGAGCACCGCTTCCGGATCATCTCCTCGATCACCAACGACGTGGTCTTCACCTGCCGCCCGGACGGCGAGGGCCACTGCCGGGTGGACTGGATCAGCGGCGATGCCGAGCGCGTCTTCGGCTGCAGCGGATCGCGCATCGTCGCGGCGGGCGACTGGCAGCACCTGGTCGCGGCGGGCCATCGCCCCCTGCTGCGCGATGCCCTGCACGGACTCCGGGCGGGGCAATCGCTGACGATGGAGGTGCCGATCGAAGGGGCCGACGGGGCCCGCCGCACGGCCCGGCTAAAGGCCACCCTCGAGGCCGATCCGGTCGAAGACTCGGTGCTGAACCTGCACGGCGCGCTGCAGGACATCACCGAGCAGAAACGCGCCGAAGAGGCCCTGAGGCTCGCCGACGCGGTCTATCAGAACAGCGGTCAATCCATCGTGATCACCGATGCCGGGCTGCGCATCGTGGCGGTCAACCCGGCCTTCACCACGCTCAGCGGCTTCACCCTGGCGGATGTCCGGGACCAGCGCCTCGATGTGCTGTTTGCGCAGCGCCTGTCGGGCAACATCCTCGAGACCATGCGCGATGCGCTCAGCAGCAGCGGGTGCTGGGAGGGCGAGACCTGGCATCAGCGCAACGCCGGCGACGACGTGGCCTGCTGGCTGTCGGTGGACACGGTCCCCGGAGAGGGCGAGGGGGTCGCCCATTACGTCGTCCTGTTCCACGACATCACCGAGAAGAAGCGTTCCGAGTCGCTGATCTGGCAGCAGGCGAACTACGACCAGCTCACCCACCTGCCCAACCGGCGCCTGTTCGCCGACCGCCTGGAGCAGGAACTGAAGCTCGCGCGCCGCAATGGTAACCTGCTGGCGGTGCTGTTCATCGACCTGGACCGCTTCAAGGAAGTGAACGACGTGTTCGGCCACCACTGCGGCGACGAGCTGCTGGTGGAGGCGGCGCGCCGCATCGTCTCCTGCGTCCGCGAATCGGATACCGTGGCGCGCATCGGTGGCGACGAATTCACGCTCGTCCAGCCCAACCTGCAGCGCTCGCTGGACGTCGAGAACACCGCCAAGGCCATTCTGGAAACCCTGTCCCGGCCATTTTCGATCGGCAGCGAGAACGTGTTCGTATCGGCCAGCATCGGCATCACGCTCTACCCCGACGACGGCGAATGGATGGCCGACCTGCTCAAGAACGCCGACCAGGCCATGTACGAGGCCAAGCGCAGCGGCCGCAACCGTTTCTGCTACTACATGTCGGCGATGGAGGAATCCTCGCAGTTGCGGATGCAGCTGATCACGGCGCTGCACCGGGCCATTCGGGCGGAGGAATTCCGGGTCGACTACCAGCCGATCGTCGAGCTGGCGAGCGGCCGCATCTGCAAGGCCGAAGCCCTGCTGCGCTGGCATCACCCGGAGCATGGCGTAATCAGCCCCGACGCCTTCATCCCGCTGGCCGAGGAGATCGGTGTCATCCATGCGCTGGGCGACTGGGTGTTCCGCAAGGCCCTGTCCGACGCGGTCCGCTTCCGCGCGGTGGGGGGCGAGGACATCCAGATCGGCGTGAACCTGTCGCCCGTGCAGCTGCGGCATCCCGAACGGCAATGCCTGAAATGGACCGAATTCGTCGAATCGACGCTCCCGGCCAGCGCCGTGATCATCGAACTCACCGAAGGGGTGCTGCTCGACGCCGAGGACTTTGTCGTCGACCAGCTGCAGGGGCTCAAGGCGAGCGGCATGCAGTTCGCCATCGACGATTTCGGCACCGGCTATTCCTCGCTCTCCTACCTGAAGAAGTTCTCGATCGACTACGTCAAGATCGACCGCAGCTTCACGGCGGCGCTGGCGCCGGGCAGCGACGATCTCGCGCTCTGCGAGGCCATCGTCGTGATGGCCCACAAGCTGGGCCTGAAGGTCATCGCCGAGGGCATCGAGACGGCGGAACAGCGCGAGCTCCTGCGCGCGATCGGCTGCGACCAGGGACAAGGCTACCTCTTCGCCAGGCCCATGCCGGCCGATGACCTGATCGCCATGCTGGGATCGACCGGCCATGCCGCGGGCCTGCCCGCCCGCGCCGCGCCGGGCTGAGGTGCGCGGCATCGCGAGGTGCCAGGCCTCCGCACCGGCCACCTGCGCCTCTGGCATCATGGCGCATCCGTCACGCCCACCCCTGTCATGCACCTGGCCACCTTCGCCTCGGTCGTCTCCCTCGGTCTGCTGGGGCTGATCGGCGGCAGCCTGGTCCTGGCGCAGGACGGATTCACCACCTCGAGCAGGCACGGGACCTGGTCGGTTTTCGTACCTGCGCCCCAGGCCTACCTCATGGCAGCCATCCTCTTCGCGCTGTCGGCGCTGGCCCTGGTGTGGATCCTGCAGCAGGTCCGGGCGCGACCATCCCTGTACCTGGCCAGTGGGGCGCTCTATGGCGGCGCGGTTGTCCTGCTCACCCGGCTGCTTGCGCGGCTCCTGCATTGACCCGATCCGCTCGCGCCTCGAACGGCAGGGATTCCCGCATCGCGGCCAGACCGGGGCGCCGGGTGACATGATCCGACGCACCGGCGCGCCCGCCACCACCGGAGATCCCGCATGGCACGACTCATATTCGGCATGAACCAGTCGCTGGACGGCTATGTGGACCACACGGCCTTTGCCCCGGACCCGACGCTCTTCCGGCATTTCGTCGCAGAGGCCCAGGGGCTGGCCGGCAGCCTCTACGGTCGCCGCATGTACGAACTCATGCGCTACTGGGACGACGACCGGGCGGAGTGGGATGAGGCGGAGCAGGCCTTCGCGCGGGCATGGCGCGCGCAGCCCAAGTGGGTGGTCTCGGGCACCCTGGCCTCGGTTGGCCCCAATGCCCGCCTGCTCGCTGACGATCTCGCGACAGCGGTCCGCGAACTGAAGGCCCGTTGCGATGGCGAGATCGAAGTGGCCGGTCCGACGCTGGCCCACGCCCTTGGCCAACTCGGCCTGATCGACGAATACCGGATCTACCTGCACCCGGTGGTGCTGGGCAGTGGCACCCCCTGTTTCGCCGGCCCCCGGCGACCGCTGCGCCTCGTCAGCCACGAACGGATCGGCGAGTCGGTGCTGCGGCTCGCCTACGTGCCGGCCTGAGCGGGCGCACCGTCGGGCGGTCCCCCGAACCGCCGATCCGCTGGCCCGCAATTCGCTTGATGACCGCAGGGCCATCGTTCCGCCCGCCAGACACGCGCCCATTCGCCCCACCCGGGACGAATGCCGACATTGCAGAGGACGCCGGTTTGAATCCCTACACTTTGAGCGACGACGACCTCGAGACCATGCTGCGCGGCGACGCGCCCCTCGGCGACCTCACCAGCTTCGGGCTCGGCATTGCCGGATCGCGGGGGCGCATGCTGTTTTCGGCGCGCGACCCGATGACCGTGTGCGGCGTCGAGGAGGCCCGCCGCATGGGCGAACTGCGGGGCCTGATGGTCAGCGGGCCGGCCCCGGAGAGCGGTACGCAGCTCGAAGCCGGGGCGCCGATCCTCGGTTTCGAGGGCGACGCCGCCATCCTGCACACGGTCTGGAAGACGGCCCAGACGCTGATCGAGGCCTTGTCCGGCATCGCCACGGCCACCACCGAGCTGGTCCGGCTGGCCGCGCCCTCGGCCCGCGTGGCCTGCACCCGCAAGCATTTCCCGGGGGCCAAGGCGGCCTTCCTGAAGGCGGTGCTGTGCGCGGGTGCGTCGGCCCACCGGCACGGGCTGTCGGAGACGGTGCTGGTGTTCCCGGAGCACCTGGTCTTCACGGACGATGCGGCACCGGGCGCGGTCGTGGCCCGCCTGGCGGCCGCCAATCCCGAAAAGCGCCTGGTGGTCGAGGTCACCTCGGTGGACGCGGCCATCGCCTGGGCCGATGCCGGCGCAGACGTGCTGCAGCTGGAGAAGTTCTCGCCCGAGGCGGTCGCCGAGGTGGTCGCGCGCACGCGCCCGCGACCGCGCCCGCCGGTGGTCGCAGCCGCGGGCGGCATCCACCGGGGCAACGCAGCCGACTATGCACGGGCCGGCGCCCGGGTGCTGGTCACCAGCGCCCCCTACCAGGCCACCCCGCGGGACGTGCAGGTGCGCTTCGAGCGGGCCTGAGCGCCGTCCCTGACGCTGCGCCGCGGGCTGCAACTCAGCCGCCCGAGCCCTCGACACGGGCACGCAGCGCCGCCTCCTGCTCGCGCAGCTCGGGCGTCATGGCCTCGCCGAAATCATCCATCTCGAACAGGGGCCGGATCTCGATCTCGGAGGCCTCGGGCATCGGGTTCGGGCAGCGCCTGGCCCAGGCAATGGCCTCCTCGAGCGAGGCGCAGCGCCACAGCCAGAACCCGGCGATCAGCTCCTGGGCCGGGAAGGGACCGGGAATCACCTCGCGCCCGGTGCCGTCGAAGCGGACCCGGACGCCCGCCGAGCTGGGGTGGATGCCGTCACCGGCGAGAATCACGCCGGCCGCGACCAGTTCCTCGTTGAAGCGCCCCATCGCCTCGAACATCGCGGGGTCGGGCAGTTCGCCCGCTTCACTGCTGCGCGTCGCGCGGACCATCACCATGAATCGCATCTCGGTCTCCCATGCACGGGGTCTGTCGGTCGGGCCTTCCTGCTCCAGTCGAACGAACGGTGCGGCGATCGACAAGAAATGGGAAGCGTTTCCGTTTGCAATGGTCTAGGTTCAAGCAAACGGGTCCAGGTCCGTCGCGAGGGTGACTGCCGGGCTGCCATGGCCCCCCAGGGATTCCGGCGTGCAACGGCGCACGTCCGGTGGCGCCCGCGCGAGGCACCGCCATGCACTACGACGTTTTCCTGTCCCACAACCATGCCGACAAGGCGTGGACCCGGCGGCTGTTCGAATCCCTCGGACGCCACGACTACAACGGCCGCAACCTGCGGCCGTGGCTCGACGAGCGCATTCTCGACCCGGGCGAGCTGTCGTCCCCCCGCGAGCTGTTCTCGGCCCTCGACCGGTCGCGCATGCTGCTGGTGGTGGTCAGCGCGGCCTCCCTGGCCTCCAGCTGGGTCGCGCGGGAGATCGCCTATTTCCTCACCGGCCATCCCATCGACGATGTCGTCCTGGCCCGCCTCGACACGGCCCAGCTGCCGGACCGGATCGCGTCGGCGCGCAGCATCGACTGCAGCCAGGGCGGCGGCGACGAGGCCCTGGCCGGTCTGCTCTGCCCGAACGCCGACGACGCGGCCGTGTTCGATCATCGTCGCCAGGTGCGCCGTGCCAGCGCCGAAGCGGCCATCGGCCTCACCCACGGACGGGACGAGGAGGCCATCGTGCGCTGGCAGCAGGCGCTGCTTTCCCCGGATATGGCGGATGCGGCCCAGGAGGGCATCGCCCTGGCCGGGTTCGAGCGGGCCGGCCAGCACCTCTGCGAGATGGACCTTCCCGGCGAAGGGGCGCACTGGACGGCCGTGGCCACCCACTCGATGGCCCTGATCCTCGGGGAGCTGCTCGCCCTGGCGATCCTGCGGCACCCCCGCTATGCCCAGGTCGGCGCCGAGTTTGTCCGCAGGGACCTGGCAGCGGCCTCCCAGCCGCGCTTCCTGACCCTGCGCAACCGCGCCCTGCGCGGACAGGGCATGCCACCCTCGACGACCCACCTGCTGCTCACGGCCGCCCGCGCGGCAGAAAAACTTGCCGAGGTGGCGCCGGGCGAGGTGGACCTGTCGCTGCTGGCGGCCCTGCTCGAGCGCCTCGATGCCCGCGCGGAGAGCACCCCGATCCGCGTCGTCGCGATGATGATCGGGCGTACGCTCGGCCGCCTGCGCGAACGGCCCGCCGCCGCCCTGCTGCTCCACGCGCTGCTGTGGCGGCGAGGTCACGCCAGCCGCCAGGCCGTCGCCACGGCCACCGCGGTCGGCATCGACGGCGATGACGGCCCCCTCTCCTTCACGGCGGAAATGACGCGCCTGACCGAGGAGGCCGGACCCGCATGTCCGCCCGACAGCGCGCTGATGGCCCGGATCCGCAGCCTTGGCGCCGACCCCTGGGCGAGCCCGGAGGCGCTGCACGCGCTGGCACCGGACATCGTCGCGGCGCCCCATCCCACCTCGATGGGGCATGGCCCGATGGCCGGCCGGGCCTATCGCGTCACGCTCCAGAACATGGAGTCCATGGCTGCCCGACTGGGCCCCCAGGACATCGCGGTGCTGGCCGAGCCCCGCATCGTCGACGCCCTGTTCGACCGCGTGGGGGGGTTCCTGATCCGCGCCGACCAGGTGGACGCGCCCCTCGGACGCCGCCTGGCCATGCGCCAGGCCCGCTGCGCCAGCTTCGACCGCTACGTGATCGATCAGATCGACGACGGAACGGCCCTGGCCCTGTGGACCGCGGAGGGCGACGAGACCGCCAACAAGCTGCTGCGGCCGACCGTGCATTAGGCGGCATGCTGCCAGCCGTCCGGGAAACCGGCGCCTTGTGTCCGATGTGCGACATGGCATCCGGAATCGAGGGTGCCGATGACGCATTTCCGACGTAGAAGGCGTGGATCCGGCGTGATCCGGGCTGGCGCCGGATTTGCATGGGGTGGCGAGACCGTCGTCCATCCCATGCCCATGTCCCACGCTCGCACCGACCTGCCCTCCAGCCACCTCGACTGGTCGGCTTACGCGCCCAGCGCCTTCGGCGGCCTCTTCGGAGACCCCTTCGGCACCCCCGACCCGACGCCGGTCGACGGCTTCCGGGCGGCGGCCGGCGCCTGCAATGGCCGGCAGGCCTGCCTGAGCAAGGACCCGGGCACCGTCATGTGTCCCAGCTTCCGGGCCACCGGTGACCCCACCCACGCCACCGAGCACCGGGCCCGCACGGTCCAGGCCGCCCTCGCGGGGCAGTACGGAGACCAACCCTTCGCCAGCGAGGCGGTCATCCATGCCTTGAGCTGGTGCCTGGGCTGCAAGGCCTGCAAGCGCGAATGTCCCCAGGCGGTGGACCTGGCCGCCCTGGCCGTCGAGGCGCGGGCACGGCGCTGGCAGGCGCGGGGCGGCGCGCCACTGGCGGTGCGCCTTTTGGCGGACGCGCCGCGGCTGGTCGGCCGACTGGGCCCCCTGGCGCGGCTGCGCGAGATGCTGCCGGGAGGGCGATGGCTGGTGCAGCGGCTCTTCGGCATCGATGCGCGCCGGGCGCTGCCCCGGGCCGCGCGTCGTCCCTTCTTCCAGGACCTGCCTGCGGTGCTCGGCCCCGAGTCGGGCCACGACGTCGTGCTGCTGGTGGATGACCACACGGCCCTCTTCGAACCGGCGGTGGCCCGCGCCGCCCTCGACGTGTTGCTCGCCGCGGGCTGCCGGGTCTTCCTGCCCCGCTCGGCGGATGGCCGCCACGGCCTCGCGAGCGGAAAGCCGGCCCTCTCGGCCGGCCTGGTGATCCAGGCGCGGCGCGAGGCGGCCGTGCTGCTCGAGACCCTGGCACCCCATCTGGACGCCGGGCGCCCGATCATCGGCCTCGAGCCCTCGTTTCACCTGATGCTGCGCGACGACCTGCAGATGCTCGGCCTGGGCGAGGGCGCGCCCCGCCTCGCCCGCCACGCGCTGCTGCTGGAGGAGTACCTGGCCCGCGAGTCGGCCGCCGGACGCCTGCACCTGCCACTGCGCCGCGGCCCCTGGCGCCAGGTGGTGGTCCACGGCCACTGCCACCAGAAGGCCTTCGGCCTGATGCCCGCCCTGCAGGCCACGCTCGGTCTCATCCCGGGCCTGACGGTGGAGGTCATCGACGCCGGCTGCTGCGGCATGGCCGGGGCCTTCGGACTGCAGGCCGACAACTACGCGGTGTCGATGGCCATCGCCGAGGAGGCGCTGTTGCCGGCGGTGCGCGCCGCCGACCCGGCGACGG
Source organism: Rhodocyclaceae bacterium (assembly GCA_020445805.1). GTDB lineage: Bacteria > Pseudomonadota > Gammaproteobacteria > Burkholderiales > Rhodocyclaceae > Cognatazoarcus. The sequence continues at coordinate 2,687 of JAGRFX010000109.1, read as the reverse complement.
GGGTGGTGGCCAACGGCATGAGCTGCCGCCAGCAGATTCGTCATGGCAGCACGCGCCTGGGCCTGCACGTGGCCCAGGTCCTCCAGGCAGCCCTCGACCCGGGAGAAACCGCATGAGCATCGAGCCACCGCGCTGGCCCGTCTGCACGTCCGCTTCGCTTCGCGACGGGGACTGGCTCAAGCGCCGCATCGACTTCGAGGGCCGCCCCGAGGAATGCCTGGTGCTGCGCTTCGACGGCCGGATCCACGCCTACATCAATCGCTGCGTGCACATGCCGCGGGCGCTGGACTGCGAGCAGGACGTGATCTTCGACCGCAGCGGCCGCTTCCTCCGCTGTTCGATGCACGGCATCGTCTATGCGCCTGAGACGGGGACGTCGCTCAGCGTCATGTGCGAGGGCGAGCGGCTATGCCGCGTCCGGGTGGACGAGGCGGACGGCCTGGTCTGCTTCGCCGACCACCGGGTGTCGATCCCGCAGGGCATGGCCTGAGCTCACCAGGACGACCCGACGGCGCACCACCGCTCAGGCATTCGCCCGCGAGCGGACGAAGACCAGGGCCCCGCCCTGCGAGGTGATCTCGGCATGCCGGCCCCCGGGAGCGGCCATCTGGTAGTCGCCCGGCGTCATGGCCCAGTCGTCCAGCGACAGCTCGCCCTCGACCAGCAGGCATTCCTCGCCCAGCAGGTCCAGTTCGCCCCGCAGGTGCGTGCCCGGCGGGATGCGCAGCATATCGGAGCGGCTGGCGCGGTCCACACGCAGGGGCTTGGCCGCGACGCCTGGGGCCCGTGGCGCCCAGTCGCCCTCGTCGGCACGGATGGTCAGCGGCGCTTCACCGGCGCCGGGCAGCAGCGCCGTCACCAGGTCGCGAATCACCTCGCCGGTGTTGCCGATCGGGGTGCCGCGCAGATACAGCAGGGCGCCTTCCCGGCTGCTGACCCGGCCATGGCGGCTGTCCGGCCGCGCCAGGTGATAGTCGCCGGGCCGTACCGTGATGTCGCCCAGGTCGGCCGAGCCTCGCAGCACCACGCATTCCTCGTCCTCGTGGTGGCGATGGAAGGGCAGCGAGGCGCCCGGCGACAGCTCGATCAGCACCGCGCGGCGCTCGGGATCGAGGCGATGAACCCGCACCCCCGGCAGCATGCGCTGCCAGTCGGCGTTGCCGAGCGGCACCCGGATGAAGCCGCGCCCCGCCTCGGCCGCCCGCGCCGCGCGTGCCAGCAGACGCTGTTTCAGGGGCGCGCTGCGGGCCGCCGGCAGCTCGATGGGGGCCAGGGATTCGGACAGGGCCTGCTCGATCATGTTGTCCTCGTCGTCCGGGTCGAAGGGGTCCCTCGGTGCTTTCATGATGCGCTCGCGCCTTCCTGCACACCGGCCGTCAGGGCGCCCCGCAGGGTCGCCAGCGCGCGCCGGATATGCGATTTGACCGTGCCCAGCGGCAGGCTGGACTGCGTCGCGATCTCCTCGTGGGACAGACCGCGGAAAAACGACAGCGCGACCAGCTGCCGCGGCATCGCGTCGAGGCTCACCAGGGCCTCGTGGAGGCGCCGGTTGTCGCGCGCCAGGTCGATCAGCTCGGGGGCCGACACCTCGCACTCGGGTTCGCTCTCGAGCAGTTGCGTCGGTTCCGGGTGGCTCATGGCCTCGTCCCGCCGCCGCAGGGCATCGAGCGCCCGGCTGCGCGCCATCACCAGCAACCAGCCGAGCGGTCGGCCGCGCGCCGGATCGAAGCGGGCGGCCTGGGTCCAGGCAGCGAAATACACATCCTCCACCACCTCCTCGGCCAGCATCCGGTCGCCGACGATGCGCAGCACGAGGCCGTGCACGCGCCCCAGCGTGAGGTCGTAGAGCGTCCCCAGCGCGGCCTCGTCGCGGACGCGCATCCGCTCGATGAGCGCCTGCAGCTCGATCTGTTCCGGCGACTGCTCAGAACCCTCGCCCATGGCCTTCCCTTGATCGTTCTCCCTGCCCCTTTACGCAGCACCCGCCGCTTCGGATGCACGCGCCCGGCATGGGCAGGAAATTTCGGCTTTATGCATCCAGACTGCGCCGCCCCGCGTATCGGGTTCAAGCGAGGCCACGGATGGCCCCGCCCGAGGGGGCCGGCCCCGGCCGGCCCTCACCCGATCCTCTGCGTCAGGGAGACATCATGACACGCACCCATCCCACCACCACCTGGGCCCGCCCGGCGGTCCTGGCCCTGGCGGCCACGCTGGCCGCCGGCGGCGCCCAGGCCTCGAGCCACCGCGAAGCGCCCTTCATCAGCACCCAGCCCAAGGTGGACGCCACCGACTTCTACCTCTTCCGCAGCTACGAGGCCGGTCGTGGCGACACGGTCACCCTGATCGCCAACTACCAGCCACTGCAGGACGCCTATGGCGGCCCCAACTACTTCTCGCTGGATCCGGATGCGCTCTACGAGATCCACGTGGACAACAACGGCGACGCCATCGAGGACATCAGCTTCCAGTTCCGCTTCGACAACGCGCTGCAGGACATCGCCCTGTCGGTCGGCGGCCGCCAGGTGTCGATCCCCCTGATCCAGGCCGGCGGCCTGTCGGGCGTGAATCCGGCGGCCCTCAACCTGCGCGAGACCTACACCATCGATGTGGTCCAGGGGGACCGCCGCGGCGGCAGCCGCCAGGCCATGACGCCGGCCACGGGCGGCACGCGCTTCGACAAGCCGGTG
>JAGRFX010000009.1 GCA_020445805.1 Rhodocyclaceae bacterium | reverse complement strand
CGCGTTTCAAGAATGCCCAGGGCAAGAACGAGTTCGTCCATACCCTGAACGGCTCGGGACTGGCCGTGGGGCGGACCCTGGTCGCGGTGCTCGAGAACTACCAGCAGGCCGACGGCTCGGTGGTCATCCCGAAGGCTCTCGTGCCCTACATGGGCGGCGTCGAGGTGCTGGTGCCCTGAAGGCCGCCCGGTAGCCCGGGCATCACCGAGTCGGGCGGACCGCTTTCCTGGGGCGCGTCGCCCGCCTCGAAGCGGGCCAGGATCTCGTAGTAGTTGCGGACCGACTCGGTCATGATCACTGCCTCGCCCCCCCGGCCGCGACCCGAGCGCAGGCGAGCCGCATAGGCTGGCCGCGCGATCAGCGGCAGCACGGCCTTCATGTCCTTCCAGCTGGTGTGATCCTTGTCGAGGCTGCGGGCAATCGCCCGTGCGCCCTGCAGATGTCCCATCCCCACGTTGTAGGCGGCCACGGCCATCCAGCTGCGGTCGGGTTCGGGAATCGCCTCCGGTAGCTCGTCACGGAGCAGCGACAGGTAACGCGCGCCCCCCATGATGCTCTGGCGGGGATCGAGCCGGTCCTTGATGCCGAGTCGCGACGCGGTCTCGTAGGTCAGCATCATCATGCCCCGGACCCCGGTGTAGGACGTGGCGGTCGGGTCCCACTGACTTTCCTGGTAGGCCACGGCGGCGATCAGGCGCCAGTCCAGTCCGTAGCGGCGGCCGGCTTCGATGAAGAGATCGCGGTACTGGGGCAGGCGGGTCTGGATCCGCGTCAGGAAGGCCGCCACCCGCTGCTCGTCGAGCCGGTCCACATGGCCGAAGTAGCGCTCGGAAACACGATCGATCAGGCCGCTGGCATGGGCCGTGGCGAGGAAGTCGTCGATCGTTCCGGCCAGGGCGTCGGCGGTGTCAGGGGCCAGTGCCCAGGCCGTTTCGGTCTTCAGGTTGAGGGGCATGGCCACCCGCAGTTCCGGGTGGTAGTTGGCCATCACCTGGTAGCTCAGTCGATCGGCCGCCGCAAAGTCCAGTTCGCCCGATGCAACGCGCTCGATGAGCTCGGTCTCGCCGCCGATGCGGGCGAAGACCATGCGGATGCCCGGTACGCGGTGCTGCATGGACTCGAGGGCCCGGGCCGGAACCGAGCCCTTGCGCACGCCGATGCGGTGTCCCACCAGTTCGGTCTCGTTGTTGATGGCCGGGCCTTCGCTGCTGCCGACCAGCACGTAGTCCACCGGACGGACACCCCGGGACCAGCGCACGCGGCGCTCGGCATTGGGGATCAGGCTGGCGGCCGCCAGATGGACATTGCCGCGCTCCACGGCCCGCAGCGTGGCCGCCGAGGTGGCGAAGATCTCGAACTTGACCGGCACCCCCAGATGTTCGCCAAGGGCGACCAGCAGGTCGTGCTCGAAGCCTTCCGGCTTGCCGTCGGGGCCTTCGCGGTAGGCCACGGCGTCCTGGCGGATCGCCACCCGCAGCTCGCCCAGTTCCCGATAGTCGAGCAGGGTGGCCCGTGGCGCCCGCTCGCAGCCGCCCGACGCGAGGGCAAGCAGCAGCAGGAGCAGCATCAGGCAAGCCGGGGTCGGCGAGGTTCGTGGCGATGGGCGGTTCAAATCGCAGTCCCGAATGGGAGGGATCGAAGTGATACCGCAGCCCGGCCGATATGTCACCAAAATGTGGTAAATTAGAAAAGTCTAATGAATAGGAGCAGTGCGATGTCGGGCAAGTCCTTCGTCCAGATCACCAACGATGTCTCGGCAGGCCTCGACGCCATGCGCAAGGAAGTTCCCGAGACCATGAAAGGGTTCTCGGATCTCGCCAAGGCATCCATGAAGGCCGGCAGCATCGACGCCCTGCACAAGGAACTGATCGCCCTGGCGATCGGCGTTTCGTCGCGCTGTGATGCCTGCATCGGCTTCCACGTGAAGGCCCTGATCCGCCTCGGCGTGAGCCGCGAGCAGCTGATGGAGACCCTGGCCATCTGCACCTACATGGGCGGTGGCCCCAGCCTGATGTACGCGGCCGAGGCCGTTCGCGCCTACGACGAACTTCTGCCCCGCCTGCACAAGACGGCCTGAGGGCCGGTGCCGGGGAGCGAGCGGGTTTACAAGGGCCCGATCGACTGTATAATGCGCGGCTTCGGTTTTATCGCCGAAGCGGAGAGGTGCCGGAGTGGTCGATCGGGCTTGACTCGAAATCAAGTGTACGGCTTGCCGTACCGTGGGTTCGAATCCCACCCTCTCCGCCAAGAGACCAAGAGAAAAGCGGCCTTCGGGCCGCTTTTTTCGTTTGTGCGTCGGTGGCGGCGCTGCCGGCTTCCGTCTCCAGGTGCCGCGGGCTCGTGGCAGGCCCGGCTGCCGGCAGGCAGTGGCGAACCGCTCAGCTCGAGGTCCGGTTGTTGCGGAGCGCGGCGATGCGCTCGTCGAGCGGAGGGTGGGACATCAGCAGCCGCCCGAAGCCGCGGCCCCCGGCAATGCCGAAGGCGGCCATGCGATCGGGCAGCGGGGCTTCCTGGGCGGCCTTGAGTCGCTCCAGCGCGGAGATCATCGCGCCGCGACCGGCCAGCCGGGCGCCGCCCGCGTCGGCGCGAAACTCGCGCTGGCGGGAGAACCACATCACGATCATGGTCGCGAGGACGCCAAGCACGAGTTCCGAGACGATCATGGTGACAAAGAAGGCGGGGCCATGCCCTTCCTCCGTCCGGAACACGATCTTGTCCACGAGATGGCCGACGACCCGCGAGAGGAACATCACGAAGGTATTGACCACGCCCTGGATCAGGGCCAGCGTGACCATGTCGCCATTGGCCACGTGGGCGACCTCATGGCCGATCACGGCTTCGACCTCATCGCGCGACATCTGCTGCAGCAGGCCCGTGGAGACCGCGACCAGGGCGTTGTTGCGGCTCATGCCGGTGGCGAAGGCATTGGGCGCGGGCGTCTCGAAGACCCCGACCTCGGGCATGCCGATACCCGCCTGGCGGGCGTGGCGGCCCACCGTGTCGAGCAGCCAGGCTTCGATCTCGTTCGCCGGGGCGTCGATCACGCGAACGCCCATCATCCGCTTGGCCGACCATTTGGAGATCACCAGCGAGATCAGCGATCCGCCGAAGCCCATCACGGCGGCGAAGATCAGCAGTGAGCCGAGGTTGAGCCCATTGGCGGTGAGATAGGGCTCGACCCCGAGCACGCGCATCGTCACCGACAGCACCAGAACGATGGCCAGGTTGGTGGCGAGGAACAGGAAAACGCGCTTCATGCTTGAGTCCTTGTCTTCAAGTGTGGGTAGGGCGGCGCCATGGCGCGTCAGCCCGGACACAGCCCCTTGCGGCGATCGCGTCTCCGCGCGTGCCATTCGTGGAGCGCATGAGTCGGGGCCTCGGTCATGGGATCTGAGGACGCACGCGAAGGGGCTGCACAGCCTCCAGAGTAGGGGCTCACTTGCAAATTAAAAGCAGATAAACAGATATTGATTGTTCGGTAAAAATTGATAAACGGGGTGCCTGGCCGGTCCCGCCTAGGCGTGCCGGGCGGGGGGGCACCAAGGTCTCGCCCTGCAGCGGCCTGCACGGCACGGGGACTGGCCGAGCAGGCCGCAAGGGCTCACACTGGATGCCACCGATCTGCCTCGGCATTGCCTGCCGTGGCGGCTGAAAGGAGCCGGCCGTGAGTGCCACCCCCGCCTACGACGACCTGTGCCAGCGCCATCAGCGCATCTATCACCTCCAGCACCTCGAAGCGATGCTGGCCTGGGACCGGGCCACGACGATGCCGCCGGGCGGCGTTGCGGCCCGTGCGGCCGCCGAGGCCGAACTGCAGGGCCTGATACAGGGTCATCGGAGCGATCCGCGGCTGATGTCGGCCCTGAAGGCCGCCGAGCAGGAGCCCCTGGATGACCTCGCCCAGGCGGACGTACGCGAGATGTGGCGCGACTGGCACGACGCGTCGAGCGTGCCGCCGGTGCTGGCGGAGGCCAGGGTGCTGGCGACGGCGCGCTGCGAGTTCGCGTGGCGCGAGCAGCGTGCCCGAAACGACTGGGCCGGCTTTCTGGGGCCGTTCCGCGAGGTGCTCCGGCTGGCCCGCGAGGAGGCGGCGCGGCTGGGCGAGGCCAGGGGGCTCGATCCCTACGACGCCCTGGTGGACCGCTTCGAGCCGGGCATGGACGCTGCAACGCTGACCGGCCTGTTCGACTCGATCTGCGGCTGGTTGCCGTCCATGCTGGCCGCCGCCCGGGTGCGCCAGGGCACGCAGCGGCCGCCCGCCCTCCCGGGCGGCTTTCCGATCGCCGCCCAGCGGGCGCTATCGGAAGCGCTGATGGACGTCTTCGGCTTCGACCGCCAGCGCGGCCGCCTGGACAGCAGCGCCCACCCGTTCACGGGCGGCGTGGCCGAGGACGTCCGCATCACCACCCGCTACAACCCCCATGACCCGTTCGACAGCCTGAACAGCACCATCCATGAGCTTGGTCACGCACGCTATGCGCAGGGATTGCCGCGGGCGTGGCTGGGACGGCCGGTTGGCCGGGCCCGCTCGTTCGGCATCCACGAGAGCCAGAGCCTGTCCTTTGAAATGCAGATCGCCCGCAGCGCGGCCTTTGCGTCCCGGCTGGCGCCCCTGCTTGCCCAGCACCTCGGCCCGCGGCCCGAGTTTGAATCCGAGGCCGTGCTCCGGCGCCTGACCTGGGCCGAGCCGGGACTGATCCGCGTCGCCGCCGACGAATTGAGCTACCCACTGCATATCGTGCTGCGCTTCCGCCTCGAACGTGCCCTGATCAGCGGCACCCTCGAGGCCGACGACCTGCCCGCGGCGTGGGACGAGGGGATGGCGGAACTGCTGGATCTCGATACCCGCGGCAACTACCGCGATGGCTGTCTCCAGGACATCCACTGGAGCAAGGGCGCCTTCGGCTATTTTCCGAGCTACACGCTGGGTGCGGTTTACGCGGCCCAGTGGTTCGCCGCCCTGCGCCGCGACCTCGGTCCGATCGAGGACCGCATCGCATCGGGCGATCTGGTGCCGATCTTCGACTGGCTGGAATCCCGGGTCTGGTCCCAGGCCAGTCGCTGGGAGACGCCCGAGCTGCTGCAGCGCGGGACGGGCAGGCGGCTCGATGCCGAGGCCTTCCGCCGACACCTGGGCGAGCGCTACCTGGGCGGTGCCGATGATGACGTCCGGTCGGGCGATGGCGTGGGTCATCGGCCATAGCTCGACGATCGCGCTGGAGGCGTTCGGGACCGTATCGCCGAGCGAGTTTTGGTCGAGCACGTGTCGGACATGCCCGTATTGGCGGCGTAGTCATGGCCGGCGAAGGCATCCATTGCAAACTTTGGTATCAAGCCAGCGTTGCCAAGTCCGTAATTAGCTGGGCGGTCTTTGCCCGCCGCGAACCCATGGGTGGTCCCCGGGCTGCCACGATGCAATGACGACACGACACATTCTCGACCGCCTGGTCCAGGATCTGGACTGGCTTGCCTGCCGCGACCGCTGGTCCACCGAGCATGCGGATCTCCAGTACCGCCTGGGCAGTCTCGCCAGCGAGCCCCATCTCGCGCCCACCGCGCAGCTGCGCTGTGCCGTGCTGGAACAGGCCCTGCACACCGCACAGGCGCTGGGCGAGCTGGACGCCGACGAGCGCCAGTTGCTGGTCTCCGGTCTGCGCTGCGTCCTGAGAGATGCGGGTGCCAGCTTGCCGGAATCGACTGCGCCCGCCCCGGTAGGAAGCGCCGGCCCAGCATTCGCCGACGGCTCGACCGAGGCGCAGTTGCTGCGCGCCCTCGACGAGCACGCGATCGTGAGCGTGGGCGACGAGCGCGGCCACATCGTCCACGTCAACGACCGTTTCGTGGAGATCAGTGGTTATTCCCGGGAAGAGCTGATCGGCCGCAATCACCGCATCGTCCGCTCGGGCGAGCACTCGCAGGCCTTCTTCAAGGCCCTGTGGGACACCATCGCCAGCGGCCAGATCTGGCGCGGCGAGATCTGCAACCGCCGCAAGGATGGAACGCTCTACTGGGTGTCGGCGACCATCGTGCCCTTCCGCGGCAATGGTGTGACCCCGACCCGCTACGTCTCGATCCGCACCGACATCACGGCCGTCAAGGCGCTCGAGCGCGAGGCCAAGGAGGCGAACGCCGCCAAGTCGGACTTCCTGTCGCGGATGAGCCACGAGCTGCGCACGCCGATGAATGCCATCCTGGGCTTCGTCCAGCTGCTCGAGCTCGACCCCTCCCTGGGCGAGGACCAGCTCGACTGGGTGGGCGAGATCTCCCGCGCCGGACAGCACCTGCTGAGCCTGCTCGACGACATCCTGGATCTCACCCGCATCGAGTCGGGGCGGATCCATCTGTCGATCGAGCCGGTGGCCCTCCAGCCCCTGCTGGTGGAGTGCCGGGACCTGATGTCGCCCATCGCCGAGCGCAGCCACATCCAGCTGGCCCTGGAGGCTACCGGGGACGTCCTGCTTCGGGCCGACCGGGTGCGGCTCAAGCAGGCGCTGCTGAACCTGATGTCCAATGCCATCAAGTACAACCGGCCGGCCGGCAGCGTGGCGGTGTCGATGGCGGGTGCCGGCGACGGCCGGGTGCGCATTTCGGTGACCGACACCGGACCGGGCATTCCCGAAGCCAAGCTCGGACAGCTGTTCGAGCCCTTCAACCGGCTGGGTGCCGAGCACAGCGAGGTGGAGGGCACCGGCATCGGCCTGTGCATCGTCAGCACCCTGTGCGAGCTGATGGGTGGCAGCGTCGGCGTGGACAGCCGGGTGGGCGAGGGCAGCACCTTCTGGATCGATCTGCCCACCGACGACCGTGTCGTGGAGGTTGCGCCGGCGGCGGTGGCGGGCAGCAAGCCGGCCGAGGCGGCGCCCGCCGAGGGCCTGCATACGGTGCTCTACATCGAGGACAATCCGATCAACCTGCGCCTGGTCGAGCGGATCTTCGAGATGCGCAGCCACATCGAGCTGATCTCGGCCCACGAGCCGGGGCTCGGCCTGGAACTGGCCAAGCTGCGGGTGCCGGAGCTGATCCTGCTCGACATCAACCTCCCCGGCATGGACGGCTACGAAGTGCTGAAACGTTTGCGGGCCGATCCAGAGCTGGCCCCCATTCCGGTGGTGGCCCTGACCGCCAGCGCGATGCCGGGCGACATCGAGCGTGGCAAGCGGGCCGGCTTCAATGACTACCTCACCAAGCCCATCAACGTAGCGGACCTGCTCGCCCTGGCGGACGGGTTGAAATGACCGGTGTCCTCGCCGGCCGGGAACCTGGCAACAGGCCCCGCCCGCTCCGGACGGCCAGAAAGGGAATGCCCTCATGAGCGATTCGTGGCGCCTCGACGGCGACAACGCGTCGATCCTCATCGTCGATGACGAGCCGGCCAACCTCAAGCTGCTGGATCGCATGCTGGCGATGTCGAAGTACCGGGATCTGCGCCTGCTGTCCGACCCGAGGCAGGTGCTGCCGGAATACCTCAGCCGGCGGCCGCACCTGATCCTGCTCGACCTCAACATGCCGCACCTGGACGGATTTGCCGTGATGGAGCAGCTGGGGGCCCTGGGCGATCCGCTGCTGCCGCCGATCATCGTGCTCACCGCCCAGGTGGCCCGGGAGTACAAACTGCGCGCGCTGACGTCCGGCGCCAGGGACTACCTGACCAAGCCGTTCGACCTGGCCGAGCTGCAGGCGCGGGTGCGCAACCTGCTCGACGCCCACCAGGCGCACCTCTTCATGCACGACCAGCAGAGCGCCCTCGAGGCCCTGGTGGACCGGCGCACCGCCGAGCTGCGCGAGACCCGGCTGCAGGTGGTGCGCCGCCTGGGTCGGGCCGCGGAATACCGGGACAACGAGACCGGCAACCATATCGCCCGGATGAGCATCGTCAGCCGCATGCTGGCGGCGGCCCTGGGCTGGTCGGAGGCGGCCTGCGCGCTGATGCTCGAGGCCAGCCCCATGCATGACGTGGGCAAGATCGGCATCCCGGACCGGATCCTGCAGAAACCCGGCCGGCTGACCCCGGAGGAGTTCGAGGTCATCAAGACCCACCCGGCGATCGGCGCCGAGCTGTTGTCGGGCGATGACTCGGACCTGCTGGTGATGGCCAGCGAGATTGCCCTGTCCCACCACGAGAAGTGGGATGGCAGTGGCTATCCGCGCGGCCTTGCGGGCGAGGCGATCCCCCTGTCGGGGCGGATCGTGGCGGTTGCCGACGTGTTCGATGCCTTGACCTCGACGCGTCCTTACAAGCGCCCCTGGTCATTCGAGGACGCGTGCGCGCTGATCCGCGATGGTCGGGGAAAGCATTTCGATCCAGCGGTCGTGGACCGCTTCCTGGAACAGTTCGATGCGATCGTCGAGCTGACCCAGGGGATGCGTGATGAGGATCACGCGATCATGAACCCAGAGGAGGGCTGACCGGATGCAGTGGCTGAGGTGTTTGGCTGTGTGGATCGGGGTGGGCGTCGCGGCGGCACAGCCCGCAGTGGCGCAAACGGGCGAGGCGCCCCTTCGTGTCGGGGTGGTGCCGCAGTTCACGTCTGCGCGGATCGAGAGCACCTGGCAGCCCCTGCTGGCCGAGGTCGGGCGCCGCGCCGGCGTATCGCTGGTGCTGGCGCCGTCGCCGTCGATCCCCGACTTCGAGCGGCGCTTCGAGCAGGGCGAGTTCGACCTGGTCTACCTCAATCCCTACCACCAGATCATGGCCAGCCGGGCCCAGGGCTATCGGCCGATCCTGCGCGACGTCAGCCGGCAGCTGTTCGGGATCCTGGTGGTGCGCAAGGACAGCCCGGTGACGCGGGTCGAGGACCTGGAGGGGCAGGTGGTGGCCTTCCCGGCGCCCAATGCGCTGGGCGCCTCGCTGATGATGCGCGCGGCCCTGGCCAATCGCTTCAAGATCCATTTCACGCCGCGCTACGTCAAGACGCACACCTCGGTCTACCTGAATGTCATGCTGGGCGAGGCCGCCGCCGGTGGCGGGGTCATGGCCACCTTCCGGGAGCAGAAGCCGGAGGTCAGCGAGGGCCTGCGGATCCTCTACGAGACCGACAAGGTGCCGCCCCATCCGATCAGCGTGCACCCGCGGGTTCCGAAGGCGGTGGCCGATCGGCTGGTCGAGGCCTTCATGGCGATCGGTGCCGGTCCCGAGGCCGCGGCCCTGCTGGGCGACATCCCCATCGGCCAGATCGGGCCGGCCAGCGAGGCCGACTACGAGCCCCTGACCGCGATGGGGCTCGAAGCCGTCTATGAGCGCTAGCCGCAACCTGCCGCTCTACCTCAAGCTGGCCGCACCGGTGGTGGTGCTGGCGGCCCTGTTTGCCCTCTTCGTGCATGTGGTGTGGGGGCCGCGCCTGCTCGAGACGGAGCGGACGCTCCTCGTCGAACGTGAGCAGGACGTGATCCGCAACATCGCGCCGACGCTGCAGATCGACCTCCTGGCCTTCGACTACGGGGCCATCTTCGAGACCCTCCGCCGGCTCGCGGAGGTCAATGCCGACGAACGCATGACCGTGGCGCTCTTCAACCCCGAAGGCCGCCGGCTCTACCCGCTGCAGGCCGTGGAGCCCCTGCCGCCCGGTGAGGGGGTCATCGAGCTGCGGCAGGGCATCCAGCACGAGGGCCGGGTGCTGGGCGAAGTGGTCCTGACGCTCGACATCTCGGAGAAGCTCGAGGAGGTCCAGTCCCAGATATCGGGGCTTGCCAACCTGGTGCTGGGCGCCGGGGTAGGCGTTCTGGGGCTCGCGATCCTGTCCTACTACTGGCTGATCGGTCAGCCCCTGACCACCCTGGCGGGCGTTGCCGCGCGGCTCGGGGCCGGGGATTTTTCGGTGGAGATTCCCCGCCGCGTGGTCGAGGGCACGGGCGAGCTGGGCGACGCGCTGGTCAAGCTCCGCGATGCCCTGCGCGACACCCGCGCCGACCTGGACGCCCGGGCGGCAGAACTGGCCGCCAGCCTCGTCCGCTATCGCACCCTGCAGGAATCGATGCCCGGCGCGCTGCTGGTGCTCGATGACCAGGGACGGATCGAGGAGTTCAGCGGCGCGGCCCACAGCGTGTTCGGCTGGAACCGGGAAGAGATGCGGGGCCAGAGCTGCGGGGCGCTGTTTCCGGACCCCAATTGCCGCGCGCAATTGAGCGAGGCCTTCGCGCGACTGGGCAATGAGACCCGCGAGTCCGAGCACGAGGGCCTGCACGCCAGCGGAGCGAGGGTACCGCTCAGGGTGTTCCACCGCACCATGCGGATCGACGGCCAGCCCAAGATGGTCGTGATCGCCATGGACGTGAGCCGCATCAAGGCCGCCGAGCAGCGCCTGCTGGCGGCCAAGGAGGAGGCGGAGCGGGCCAACCAGGCCAAGTCCGCCTTCCTGTCGCGGATGAGCCACGAGCTGCGCACGCCGATGAACGCGATCCTCGGCTTCGGCCAGATCCTGCAGATGGATCCGGTCCTGGCGCGGGGCGAGCAGAAGGACAGCATCGACGAGATCCTGCGCGCCGGGGAACACCTGCTGGACCTCATCAACGAGATCCTCGATCTCAGCCGCATCGAGGTGGGCAAGCTGTCGCTGCGCAGCGAGCCGGTGTCGGTGGCGGACTGCGTGCTGCGGGCGGTCGCCCAGATCCGTCCCGCCGCCGAGGCGGCCCGGGTGGGGATCGAGGGCCCGGCGCTGGAAGGGCAGCTCGTCCTTCAGACCGACCGGACCCGACTGATGCAGATCCTGCTGAACCTGCTGTCGAATGCGGTCAAGTACAACCGGCCCGGCGGGTGGGTCCGCCTCTCGGTGGCGCGCCAGGCGGATCCCGAGCGCCTGCGGGTGCTGGTGGAAGATTCGGGGGTGGGCATTGCTGCCGAGGACCTGGGCCGGATCTTCGATCCTTTCGAGCGCGTCAGCGCCCACGAGAACGTGATCGAAGGGGCCGGCATCGGCCTGGCACTGACCCGCAAGCTGGTGGAAGCCATGGGCGGCCAGATCACGGTGGAGAGCCGCCTCGGGGAAGGCAGCCGGTTCTGCTTCGAACTGCCGGTGGCCTCGGGCGCGACGGTGGTCTCGGAGACCGCCAGCCTGTCCGACTGAGCGCCGCGCCGGGCAGGCCGGCGGCGACGACCTGCCTCAGCCCGGCTGCTGCAGCTCGGCGATCACCGGACCGATCTCGGGCCGCACGCCGCGCCACAGCAGGAAGGATTCGGCCGCCTGGGCCACCAGCATGCCGAGCCCGTCGGCAAACCGGGCGGCACCCAGCGCGCGGGCATCGGCCAGGAAGCGCGTCTCGCCCTTGCCGTAGACCATGTCGTAGGCCAGCGCGCCGTCCGCGAACAGGCCCTGGGGCAGCGGCAGCCCGGCGTCGGCGAGGCTGGCCGAGGTGGCGTTGATGACCACCTCGAACTCATGCTGGGCGAGCATCCCGAATCCGCCGGCATGCAGGCCCTCCCGAATGCCGAAGGGCGCGATCAGCTGTACCGCCTTGTCGGGGGTCCGGTTGGCGATCATCAGCGACTCGACGCCGGCATCCAGCAGCGGCAGGATCACGCCCCGCGCGGCCCCTCCGGCCCCCAGCAGGAGCACCCGTGCGCCCGCGAGCGGCACGCCAAGCCGGTCGCGGATGTCGGTCACCAGGCCGACCCCGTCGGTGTTGTCGCCCAGCACGCCATCGGCCTCGAAGCACAGGGTGTTGACGGCGCCGGCCAGGCGCGCCCGATCGGTCAGTCGGTCCGCCAGCTGGAGGGCCTCGACCTTGAAGGGCACGGTCACGTTCATGCCCCGGCCGCCGGCGTCGCGGAAGGCCGCCACCGTCGCGGCAAAGCCGTCGAGGGGGGCGAGCAGGGCCTCGTAGGACAGGTCCTGGCCGCACTGGCGGGCAAAGGCCGCGTGCAGCCGGGGCGATTTCGAATGGGCGATGGGGTTGCCGATGACGGCGTAGCGGTCGGTCATGGGAGTTCCTGCAGGATGCGTGCTGGGGCCCGGCACAGGGGCGCCCGAAGTGTAGCCCCAAGCGTGGCCTGCCGCGAGGCGCGTCGGATCTGCGACAAGCGCGCGGCCCGCGATGGCGGATTGCGTCGCATGTCCTTCAAACGGCCCCAGGTGGGATTTTCAAGATGTTGATATAAAGAGAGAATCTGCCTGTTCTCGGGCTGGCATCGGGCTTGCTGAAGTGTCGGGGACAACAGTGCTTTCAGGAGCCCGCCATGAATCCGGTTGTGGTGAACGATACGACCTTGCGTGACGGCGAACAGACGGCCGGCGTGGCCTTCACCCAGGACGAGAAGCTCGCCATCGCCCGCAGCCTCTCGGCGGCCGGGGTGCGCGAGCTGGAGATCGGCATTCCGGCCATGGGGCCGCTCGAGCAGGAGGTGATCCGCGCCATCGTGGCCGAGCGGCTGCCCGCCCGGACCATGGTCTGGGGACGTTTGCGCGAGGATGACCTGGTCCAGGCCGCGGCCATGGGGACGGACCTCGTCAATCTGTCGATTCCGGTGTCGGACCAGCAGATCGCCCACAAGCTCGGCCGCGACCGCGCCTGGGTCATCGAGACCATCGGGCGGCTGGTGCCCATGGCCCGTGCGCTCGGCGCCGACGTGTGCCTGGGCTGCGAGGACGCCTCGCGGGCCGACCCGGGCTTCATGGTCCAGGTCATCGAGGCCGCCGAGCGGGCCGGCGCGCGGCGCTTCCGCTTTGCCGACACCCTCGGGGTGCTCGATCCGTTCTCGACCCACCGGCTGATCAGCGACTACCGGTCGCGGACCTCGATGGAAATCGAGATGCATGCCCACGACGACCTGGGGCTTGCCACCGCCAACACCCTGGCGGCGGTCCTGGCCGGCGCCAGCCACATCAACACCACCGTAAACGGGCTCGGCGAGCGGGCCGGCAACGCGCCCCTCGAGGAGCTGGTGGTGGCCCTGCGCCAGCTCTACCAGATCGACACCGGCGTCGCCTTCGGTGCGCTGCCGCAGGTGTCGGCCCTGGTGGCCCAGGCCTCGGGGCGGCCGGTGGCCGCCAACAAGAGCATCGTCGGGTCCAACGTGTTCATGCACGAGGCCGGCATCCACGCCGACGGGCTGGCCAAGAACCCCCACAACTACCAGTCCATCGACCCGGTCCTGCTGGGTCAGCACCACCAGATCGTGCTCGGCAAGCACTCGGGCAGCGCCTCCGTCGAACGGGCCTTCGCGGCGCTCGGCATCCGTCTCGATCCGCTCGAATCCGAGCTGTTGCTGGCCCGCATCCGCAGCTTCGCGACGCGCTTCAAGCGCCCGCCGGCGGACGAGGAGCTGTGCTCGATGCGGCTCGAGCTGCTGGCGGCGGGGGCCGACGAGACGGGGGTCGCGCTGACCCACTGAGGCTCATGCGGGTGTCGGCCGGAAATGTGCGGTCAACCTTGATCTGAATCGTAATACTCTGTTTCACATTCTTCCCGCCGTAGGCTAAGGTAACCGGTTTCGGGTGGGGCAGCCGGCCAGGCCATGGGGCCCGGTGGCGGCCTCGGTCCGGAGCCGTCGGGAGGGGGTGTGGGGACATCATTCAAGCGCGCGGCGGTCCGCGCGACCATGGGCCTGGCGGCCCTGCTGTGCGCCGCCTGGGCGGGGGCGGCCAGTCCGGCGGGGGCGGCCAGTCCGGCCAACGGGCCGAAGGACGAGCGCGCGGCGCTCCTCGCGGAAGGGCGCAAGACCGCCAGCTTCTGCGCCAACTGCCATGGGGAGGCCGGCCTCAGTCACTTCCCCGACGTGCCCAACCTGGCGGGCCAGAACCCGGCCTACCTGCTCCGGCAGCTCGACGCCTTCACCACCGGCCGGCGCAAGAATGCCTTCATGGAAGGCCTGGTCAAGATGCTGTCACCGCAGGATCGGGCCGGCGTGGTGGCCTATTTCGCCTCGCTGCCCGTCGAGCCCTCGCGCAGCGCGCCCGGTCCGCTGGCCCCGCAGGGCGGCAAGGCCTTCGCCCGGATCTGCGCCGAGTGCCACGGACCCGAGGCCCTGGGCGGCAATGAGTTTCCGCGCCTGGCGGGGCAGCAGTCCGAGTATCTGCGCATCAACCTCAAGCGCTACCTGCACCCCACCGCCGAGCGCTCCTATGGCCCGATGACCGCGGCGGTGATGCGGCTGGGCGAGGAGAACATCGACGCGGTGGTGGATTACCTGTCGAGCCTGCGCGTGAGTGCCGACGGACGGCTCGAGGGCGCGCCCGCGGCCGCGCAGCAGTCGGCCGGGCAGACCCGCTAGGGTCTGTGGCTAGATGTTCCGGCACAGCCCCTTCAGGACCAGGTCGGTGAAGCTCACGATGCCCACCACCTTGCCGCTCTCCACCACCGGGGCCCGCGACAGCTCGAAGCGGGTGAAGAGCCGCGCGCAGTAGCGGATGTCCATGTCGGGATCGACCGTGATGACCGGTTTGGCCATCACCTCGTAGACGTTGACCCGCTCGGGCGCCCGGTCCTGGCCGAGCACCTGGCGGGCAATGTCGGAGATCAGCAGCATGCCGTACTCGTCGTCGTCGTGACGCTTGTCGACGATCAGGCTCTTGGTCTCCACGTGCTTCATCTGGCGCAGGGCCTCGGCGATGGTGGCCATGCCGTCGATGGTGTCGAACTCGCGCTTCATGACATTGCGCACGCGGATCACTTCGCGGGTGTTCATAGTTCGTCCTCCACCACCCCGGTCAATTCCTTCATCTGGCGGGTCACCCCCACCGCGTCTTCCACGTCGATCTGGAACGCGATGCCGGTCCCGGGCTTGTTGTCGAACTCGCCCTGGATTGCGATCGTCTCGAGAATGTTACGGGCCAGGTGCTTCTCGACCAGGAACAGCAGCATGTCGCGCTGGGTCTCGAGGGCCAGCCCGAAGAAGGTCTTGGCCTTCTGCAGGCCTTCGCCGCGCGCCTGGTTGATCACCGTCGCGCCGGTCGCGCCGGCCTCGCGGGCGGCCTGCAGCACCGCATTGGTCTTGTCGTCCTCAACCAGGGCGATCAGCAGCTTGAAATGCATGGTCAGTCACCTCGTTCTGGGGCGACCTTGGGCGGGCGCCTGCGCGTCCGCCACTCGGCCACCTGGGCATAGCTCATCACGGTCATCATCGGAAACAGGCTGGCGAAGGCGATCAGGCCAAAGCCGTCCAGCAGCACGCTGCGGCCCGGCACGGTGCCGGCGAGGCCGAGGCCCAGCGCCGTCACCAGGGGCACGGTCACGGTCGAGGTGGTCACCCCTCCCGAATCATAGGCCAGCGCAATGATCATCCGCGGCGCGAACAGGGTCTGGATGATCACCACGATGTAGCCGGCCACGATGTAGTAGTGGAGGGGCGTGCCGGTGACGATGCGGAAGGTCCCGAGCGCGATGCCGATCGCCACCCCGTTGGCCACCGCGATGCGCAGGCCCCAGACGTTGATGGCACCGCCGGAGACCGCGGCCGCCTTGATCGCCACGGCGATCAGCGAGGGTTCGGCGATGGTGGTGGAAAAGCCGATGGCGCCGGCAAAGGCGTAGACCCACAGGTAGTCCAGCCAGTGGAACTGGGCCGGGATCGCGTCCACCGAGCCATAGATGAAGGCCGGGTCGGTGAGCTGCTCGGCCATCAGCTTGCCGAGCGGGAACAGGGCCTGCTCGAGGCCTTCGAGAAACAGCGCCAGGCCCACCAGCACATAGGCGAAGCCGATCAGCACCTGCCGCAGCTTGGGGATGGGCTTGCGGATGACGAAGAACTGGAAGCCGAAGATGATGGCCGCGATCGGCAGCACGTCGAAGACGGTCTGGCCGACGGTGCCGGCGAAATGCAGCAGGAAGTCGATCACCGGACCCACATCCCGTAGGCCATCACGAAGATCATCGGGGTCAGCGAGGCAAAGGCGATCAGCCCGAAGCCGTCGATCATTGGGTTGCGGCCCTTGATGGACGAGGCCAGCCCGACGCCCAGCGCGGTCACCAGCGGCACGGTGATGGTCGAGGTGGTGACGCCGCCCGAATCGTAGGCGATGCCGATGATCTCCTCGGGCGCGAACTCGGTCATGATCACCACGCCCACGTAGCCGCCGATGATCAGGTATTGGATGGGCCAGCCGCGCAGGATGCGCAGCACGCCGAGCATGATCGCGAAGCCCACCGACAGGGCCACCGTGTAGCGCAGGCCCCGGGCGTAGCCGTCGCGGGCCGCATCGCTGTCCGCGATCATGCCGCCGCCCGAGGCGATCTTGGCCGCCTCGTCGGCCACGGCGATCAGCGCCGGCTCGGCCACCGTGGTGCCGAAGCCCAGGGCGAAGGCAAAGGCCAGCAGCCAGAACAGGGAGCCCTTGCGCGCGAAGTCGTAGGCCATCCGCTCGCCGATCGGAAACAGGCCCATCTCGAGCCCGCGGATGAAGAAGGTGAGCCCCAGCACCACCAGCACGGTGCCCCCCAGGAGCTGACCCAGGTTGGGAATGGGCTGCCGGAGCACCACCAGCTGAAAGAAGGCGATGACCACCGCGATCGGCAGCAGGTCCCGCACGCTGTCGAGCAGGGAGGCGAGGAATTGTTGCAGCTGCTTGCTCAAGGCGGCGGGCGGCGGTGGGTTTCAGGGACGAATATCTATTACTTCGGCAGCCGGGCCGAAGAATTGAATCGGCATCGCCATCCGGACCGGCACCATTCTAGCGGCCGCTCATGACCGCGACGTCCGCGCCAGTACGGAGCCGCGAAGCTCAGCGCAGGCGGAAGACCTTCCACGGCATGCGCTCGAGGGGAATCCCCTCGAGCAGGCCGCACAGGAGGGGGTCGCCGGCGTAGTGGGGGCTGCCATCGTCGCGCTGGCCCATCAGCACGATGGGTGCCCCCTGGAAGGTGGCGGCCAGGCGCTCGGTGGCCATCTCGGCCTCGCCCGGGCTCTCGACCAGGGCGAGCGGCACCAGCACCACCACCAGGCGCTGGCCCTGGATGGCCATGGCCGCGGCCTGCACGGTGCCAGCCGAAGCCGGGGCTGCGCTGTCGTCCGCTGGCGCGGAACGGGCCTGGGGCGGCGGCGGAGGTGCGGCGGCTGCCGCCTCGGCCGCCAGGGCCTCGAGCTGGGCCGCGCAGTCGGGGCAGTCGCTGCCGCTGGCCACCACCGCGTCGCGGATCAGCATCTGCTCGACCTCGACGCGCCGGTCCCGGTCCACCACCACGCAGTGCCAGTCGCCATCGATGCGCACCTGCAGGAAGTGCGTTGAGGCCGGCATCTCGGCGACGGCTGATGCGGAGACGTAAATGGGACCCGCAAGCTCCTGCTTGCAGGGCCGGCA
The DNA here is from genome assembly GCA_020445805.1 of Rhodocyclaceae bacterium. Classification (GTDB taxonomy): domain Bacteria; phylum Pseudomonadota; class Gammaproteobacteria; order Burkholderiales; family Rhodocyclaceae; genus Cognatazoarcus. The sequence continues at coordinate 29,413 of JAGRFX010000009.1, read as the reverse complement.
TGCATGGGCCCAAACCGACATCGATGGTCTCCCGGAGGCGCGCCGATGGCGAGCGATCGACTGAATGTGTCCCAGTGTATCGGCGGCGCCTCGAACTGACCATAGCCGTGGGCATATTCCCCGGGCATTCGGCCTCGGCGGTGATTCAGTCGGGGTGGTGCAGGTGCCGGTAGCGTTCCCGGAGGTCGGCCAGGTCGGCCGGGTCGTCGAATCGGGCCGTGGCATTGCGCAGCAGCTTGTCGCCATGGCGGGCGAGCGCGGCGCGGTCGTCGGGCTCGGGACACACCGCGGCGAGCTCCGCCAGGGCCTCCATCAGGCGGATCGCCACCGGCGCGTTGCTGCAGGCGTACTGGCGGATCGGGTTGAAGGCGGCGTCGAGGGCGGCGTCGAAGCGCAGCGGGTGGGCCAGCACCCGGGGCACGCCGGCCTCGTCGCGATGCCAGCCCTCGACCCGGCCGCGGGCGGCCAGGCGGGCCAGCGCCGAACTCAGGCGGTCGATGCAGGTGATGGCCGTGAAGGGATCGTTGATGCCCGGCGACAGGGCCCGGGCCGCGATCTCCACCAGCTGGTCGAGGGCGAACTCCAGGTCCTGGGTGGCGGTGCGCTGGTGGCCGAACACCACGCAGGCCTGCAGGCGCGCTTCGAGGGGGCCGTCGAGCCGCGTGCCGGGCCAGACCGACATCAGGACGCTCCCCGGCAGCACGTGATGGCCGGCGGCCCGGTCGAGCCGCAGCACCACGTCGGCGTCCGCAGCGGCCGACGCCAGCGCGCCGTGGTCCACGGCCTGGAGGTAGCCGTCACAGGGCGCGGCCACGCGCCCCGGTGACGCGTCGAAGCGATGCCGTATTGCGGTATCGACGGCGCCATCGGCCGTGGCCGCCCCAGCCGCCGGCGGATAGAGCGCGTCCATCAGCGCGCACAGGTCCGCGTGGATGACCTGGATCAGGGTGTCGGCCTGGATCGTGACGGCCACGTGGTGGATGTAGGCGATCAGGGTGGCCACGCTCGCCACGGCCAGCAGCACCCCCACGCCCACCGCCAGGCGGGGTACGAACTCGGTGCCCTCCGGGCCGTGGCGGATGGCGCTGAGCACCAGCAGGCAGTACAGGAAGGTGGCCAGGAAGGCGCCCAGCGCGCTCTGGTTCACCCGGTCGCGGATGAAGTTGCGCAGCATCCGTGGGCCGAACTGGTTGGAGGCCAGCGACAGGGCCACCAGGGTGATCGAGAACACCATTACGCCGGCGATGGTCACCATCGAGCCGGCGACGGTGGACATCACGGCGGTCGCGCCCTCGCTGCTGGCCACCAGGGCCCAGGCCAGCCCGCTCATGCGCCGCAGGTCCACCCGGGTGTCGGCGTAGATGGCGAGCCAGGCTGCCAGTGCGGCGGCCACCAGCATGAGCGTGGGCACGAACCAGTAGCTGGTGCGCAGGCGGTCCCACAGGGTGGAGAGCCGGACCGGCAGGGCCTCAAGGGGCAGGCGCATCGTGCCCCTCTCCGTCGCCCAGTCCGCCCGGCAGGGCCGCCGCCACCTCGCGCAGGGCGGCGATCAGGGGCTTGGGCGGGTCCTGGAGCAGGGTGGCGAGTCCGGTGGTCCAGGCCAGCGAGGGCGCCACCAGGGGCAGCACCCGCGCCTCGCCGGGGATGCCGATCTGCTCCAGTACGCTGCGCGGGATGATGGTGCTCCAGGCGCCGCTGCAGACATGGGCCAGCAGGCTGACGATGGAGTTGGTCTCGAGGGTCGGCCGGGCCCGGGTGCCCACCGAGGCGAAGGTCTCGTCGATGGTGCGCCGGTTGAGCATGTCGGGGGTGAGCAGGCACAGGGGCAGGTCGGCGGCCTCGGCCCAGGCGATGGACTCGCGCCCGTCCAGGGGGCCGCCCCGCGGCGTCAGCAGCACGTGGTCCTCGACCCACAGGGGCTGGGTGACGAGGGGCTGGTCGCCCTGGTGGGGCAGGTAGATGATGCCGGCGTCCACCTCGAAGTGGGCGAGGCGGTGGAGGATGTCGCCGGTGGACAGGGAGCGCACCTCGAGCGCCACCTGGGGATGGCGCCGGGTGAAGGCCGCGGTCAGCGCGCTGACCGCGGTCAGGGCGGTCGGGATTACCCCGATCACCAGCCGGCCCTGGAGCCGGTCGCGCAGGGTGGCCAGCTCCTGCCTGAGACCGGCGACGCCATCGGCCAGGCGCTGGGCGTGCTCGAGTACGCAACGGCCCTCGGCGGTCAGGCCCACGAACTGCTGGCCGCGCTCGACGACGGTGACGCCCAGCTCGGTCTCGATGTCCTTGATGGCCGCCGACAGCGTCGAGGACGACACGTGGCAGGCCGCGGCGGCGCGGCCAAAGTGCTTCTCGCGCGCCAGGGCGATCAGGTACAGGTACTTGCGGGCGATCATCGGGCGGGCCGGCGCGCCAGCAGGCGGTCGAGGCGGTCGGCGAAGGCCTTGGCGTCGGCCGTCGAATAGGCCGGCGGGCCGCCGGTGTCGACGCCGCCCGAGCGCAGGGTGTCCATCAGGTTGCGCATCGTCACCCGCTCGCCGATGTTGCCGGCGTCGAGCGGCTCGCCCCGCGGGTCCAGCACCTGCGCGCCATTGGCGATCACGGCCGCGGCCAGCGGAATATCGGCGGTGATGACCAGGTCGCCGGCGGCGGCCTCGGCGGCGATGCGCTTGTCCGCCTCGTCGAAGCCCGCCGGCACCTGGATCGCCCGGATCCACGGCGAGGGCGGGGTCTTGAGCCACTGGTTGGCGACCAGGGTCAGCAGCACCTCGGTGCGCCGGGCGGCCCGATAGAGGATCTCGCGGACCGCCACGGGGCAGGCGTCGGCGTCCACCCAGATCTTCATTCCAGTCTCCGGCAAGCTGTCAGGGCCCCATGGTACCGCGCCGGGCGCCCGTGGGCCGCGGGCCGGCCGATTCGGCTACCCTGAGGGCGATATCCGAATCAGGCAGGGGGCAGGCAGATGGCACGGATCCACCCCGACGGCTGGCGCGAGCTCGAGGCGGCCGGCGCGGCTGCCCGCGAGATCGCCACGCTGGCGGCCTTCGAGGCGACGCTGCCCGACGACTACACGGTCTACCACGCGGTCCACTGGACCACGGTGGAGCAGGGGCATTCGATCTACGGCGAGGTGAGCTTCGCGATCGTCAATCGCGCCGGCGCCGTGCTGCTGGTCGAGCAGATGAGCGGGCTCCTCGACGAAACCCCGGAGGGGCTGGTCAAGCGCTATCCGGGGCGCCGCTTCAGCGTGCCGGTGCGGATCGGCCGCAGCCTGCAGGTGCTGGGGCGCAAGCTGGCGGAGCGGATCCGTCCCGACAGCGCCGAGCTGGAGTACCTCCTGTATTGCCCCGACTACACCGTGCGCGAGCCGGCATCGGCCGGCCTGGCGGCCGAGCGCATCGTCGATGCCACCCGCCGGGAGGGCCTGGCCGCCTGCATCGAGGCCATCCTCGGCCCCGGCAGCGACCACCCGGTGGCCGATTCGGTGCACCGCTTCCTGCGCGACATCATCCAGCTCGAGCCCGACGTCAGCGCTCTGGTGGGGCAGGCCCGCAGCCTGGTGAACCGGGTCTCGGGGGGGCTCGCCCACTGGGCGCGGCAGCTCGACATGCAGCCCTTCCGGCTGCGGGTCACCGGCACCGCGGGTTCCGGCAAGACCCAGCTCGCCCTGGCGGAGCTGCGGGCGGCCATCGAGGCCGGTCGGCGGGTGCTCTACGTCTGCTACAACCGGCCCCTGGCCGACCACATCCGCGCCATCGCGCCGCCGGGCGGGCAGGTGTGCACCTTTCACATGCTGTGCGACCAGTGCCTGCGCGCCCACGGCACGATTCCGGACTTCACGGTGGAGGATGCCTTCGAGCGGCTGGTACGCGACGCGGCGGCCATCGAGCCCGGGCCGGACTTCCTGTTCGATACCGTGATCGTGGACGAGGGGCAGGATTTTCCCGAGGCCTGGCGGGACCAGGTCTTCCGCCACGCCCGGCCCGACGCCCGGATGATCTGGCTCGAGGATCCCCTGCAGAACCTCTATGGGCGCGAGCCGGTGGCCCTGCCGGGCTGGGTGGGCCTGCGGGCCGAGGGCAACTACCGCAGCCCGCGGGCCATCGTGCGGATGCTGGCCGAACTGTTGCCCGAGGGGGCACGGCCCGAGGCGCGCTCGCCCTTCGAGCGGGGCGAGGTGGATTTCGTGGTCTATGGGTCAGAAGAGGCACTCGAGGCCCGGGTTCGGGAGGCGGTGCGCCTCTGCTTTGCCGCCGGCTACCGCCGCGAGGACACGGCGCTGATCACCTTCCGGGGGCGCGAGCATTCCCGCCTGCTGGGCCGCGAGAGCCTGGGCCGGGTCAGCCTGCGCGGTTTCACGGGCCGCTACGACCTCTTCGGTTCGCCCGAGTATTCGCCCGGCGAACTGCTGGTGGAGTCGGTCTACCGCTTCAAGGGCCAGTCCGCACCTGCGGTGATCCTCGCCGAGGTGGACTTCGACGTCCTCGACGACCGGACCCTGCGCAAGCTCTTCGTCGGCGCGACCCGGGCCATGATGAAACTGGTCGTCGTGCTGACGCCGCGGGCACGGGCGGTGCTCGAGGCGCGCGGCGTGGCTTAGGGCGGCGCCGTCGTCAGTCGGGCAGAGGGTTGTTGCAGCGGGCCCGGGCCCGCGCGATGGCCGGCATCTCGAGGCTGGCCAGCACGCCGTCGCAGTGGCGCGCCATGGCGGCGTCGGGCGCCTCGTGGGTGAGGCACTGGCAGAGGGTGGGCCCGCCACGCTCGGGGGCTGCGCAATTGGCGGCAGAACGGGCCAGATCGTCCTCGGGCAGCCGCGCCAGCAGGGTCTCGCAGCCGGCCTCGGCGGGCTTGCCGAGGCAGCGGCAGAGGGATTCGGGCGGCGCTGCGGCGTCGTCGGCCCACAGCGCCGGGGTCAGCAGCAGGGCGCCTGCGCAGAGGGCCCACGACAATGTCCTGAACATCGGGCCATTGTGCGCGACCGGTGCTGCCACTCCAAGGGGCGCGGCGCGGAGAATCGTTTCCGGATTTGTGTGGCGCGGTGCGGCCCGCAGCCACAAAAAAAAGGCCGACCCTCGGGTCGGCCCTCCCGCGCCAGTGCGCAGCCGCTTATTTGGCGGATTCCTTGGCAGCCTCTGCGCTCTCCTTGGCGGCCTGGACGGCAGCCTCGGCGGCCTTGCGGGCGGCTTCGGCGGCATCTTCGGCGCCTTCCTTGGCGGCCTGGGCCGCTTCGCCGACCTTTTCCTTGGCGGCGTCGGCGGCCTCGGATGCGGACTCCTTGGTGGCCTCGGCGGCGGCCTTGGCGGCATCGCCGGCTGCGGCCGCGCTTTCCTTGGCCGACTCGACGGCCTGGCTGGCGGCTTCCTTGGCGCGCTCGACAGCGCTGGGCTGCGCGGCCGGTGCCGCGGGTTCCTGCTTCGAGCAGGCCGACAGGGCAAGTGCGATCATCGCGGTCACGAGCAGTGCGTGTTTCATCTGACCTTTCCTCAACTAGACATGGGCAAGGCGGCGGATCGACCAGCCAAACGGAATGTTGCGGTGCGCAAATCCGACGCCGGCGAATGCTAGCACGGCGGGCGGCCCGTCCGGGATCGGGTCGGGAGCGGCAATTGTTTCCTGTCGTGTCCAGGGCGGGGGACGGCCCTCGCTGCCGGGTCGGGGTGCCAGCCAGGCCGGCCGGGCGGCGACGCAGCAGGCACGGCGCATCGTGGATGACGGGGAACGGCGGGGTCGCTACGCTGGTCGATTGTCCATCGTGGGATTGGAGGCGTGGGGGTGGGCGAACAACCGGCCGCGGCGATCGACGCCGCCGTACAACTCGAGATCCTGCCGCAGGCCTGGCAGGAGGATCCCCTGTTCGCGGCGCGCCTGCAGGGCGTGGACGTGGCGGCCTACGGTCGCACCCGCAATCACCTGGACGGGGCGGTGACCGGCCTGTCGCCGTGGATCACCCACGGCTTCGCGCCGGTCCCGCAGGTGGTGGCGTGGCTGGTGCGCTACCGGGGGCTGCGGGCCCGCCACAAGCTGGCCTACGAGTTTGCCTGGCGCGAGTACTACCACCACGTCTGGAGCCACCTGGGCGATGGGCTGCTGGACGACGTGTGGCCCGGACTCGAGGGCGTGCAGTATGCCGACACCCTGCCGACCGCCCTGCGCGAAGGGCGGACCGGCGTGCCGACCATCGACCAGGCCGTGCGCACCCTGTATCGCAGCGGCTACCTGCACAACCACGCCCGCATGTGGCTGGCCTCCTTCGTGGTTCACTACGCCAAGGTGCATTGGCGGGCCGGCGCCGACTGGATGCTGGGCCACCTGCTGGACGGAGACCTGGCCGCCAACCATCTCTCCTGGCAGTGGGTGGCGGCCACCTTCAGCCGCAAGCCCTATCTCTTCAATGCCGAGAACGTGGCCCGCCACGCGCCGCCGGACTGGCAATGCGCCGGTTCGGCCCTGGACGCCGAATATGCGACCCTGGAGGCCCTGGCCCGGGGGCGGGCGCGCATGCTGTTCGGCTGCCGCGGCGGCGATCCGGTGGTCGAGCCGGCCACCCTGGCCTGCCCGCCGCCCGGCCTGCTCGAGGCCTGCGACGGCCTGCTGCCGTGCATCGCGCCGGGTCGCACGGTGGTGCTGCTGCATCCCTGGCACCTGCGCCCGCCCGCACGCAAGCCGAGCGGCGCCCTGGTGCTGGGGGTCGTCCATCTGGCCCATCACCGGCAGTTTCCGTGGTCGGCCCAGCGCTGGCAGTTCGTGCTGCCGCGGCTGAGACGGGTCTGCGACCGGCTCTTCGTCGGAGACGCGACGATGCTGTCGGCCGCGCTCGCAGGGCGCCGGGTGATCGCCGAGCGGGTCCGCCATGCCGGCTACCGGGAGGTGCTGCCGACGCTCGCCACCGAGCTGCGCGACCCGCCGCGCTGGCTGCCGGATCCGCCCCGGCTGTGTGCCTCGTTCAGCCAGTTCTGGACCCGCTACGGGCCCGAGGGCCGCCGCCGCTGAATCCGGCCGGCGCTGTCGTGTAGGAGGCGGCTGACACGCCGCGATGGCAGGCGCCGACGGGCGCCGGCCGGTCGTCCCGTTACATTGGGCTCGTCGGCGATCCCCCGCCGCCACCACGAACCGGAGACGACCCGCCCATGCGTAGCTCGACGCCCTGGCCCCTGTGTATCGCGCTGATCCTGCTGGGTGTCCTGCTGACGGTCGGCCATGCGGCGCAGGCCCAGGACCTGAGCGGCCTGCTGGCCTCGGAGTCCGCGTCCGGCGGGACGGCGGGGGATCGGGTGATCGCGGTCGGTCGCGAGCGGCCCGACGACGACGCCATCACGGCCCGCCTGCGCCAGATCTACCGCGAGGTGGACGGGCTCGACGGGGTGACGGTGCGTTCCTCGGGCGGGGTCGTCAGCCTCAGGGGCGTGGTCGGATCCGGGCGCCAGGCGGAGCGGGCGCTGCGTTTTGCCGAACAGGTGGAGGGGGTGGTGGCGGTCGAATCGGAGATCGCCATCGATCGCTCCCTCGCCGAAGGGCTGCGGGCCGGCTGGGCCTCTCTGCTGGCCGGGGTGGCCACCGTCGTCGCCCGACTGCCCCTGCTGCTGGCCGCGCTGCTGATCGTCGGCCTGTCCTGGCTGATCGGGCGCTGGCTGGGGTCGCGCCGCGCGCTGCTCGGTCGCCTGGCCCCCAATCCCTTCGTGGCCCTGTTCCTGGGGCAGTTCGCGCACATCGCCTGCGTGGTGGTCGGTATCTTCGCGGCGCTGGTGCTGTTCGATGCGACCAGCCTCATCGGCACCCTGCTGGGCGCGGCCGGCCTGGTCGGCCTGGCCCTGGGTTTCGCGGTGCGCGACACGGTCGAGAACACCATCGCCAGCCTCCTGCTCAGCGTCCGCAATCCCTTCGCGGTCAATGACCTGGTGAGCATCGACGGACACGAAGGCAACGTGGTGCGCCTGACCTCGCGGGCCACCGTGCTGCTGTCGCCGGACGGCAACCACATCCGCATCCCCAATGCGGCGGTGTTCAAGGCCGTCATCGTCAACTACTCGCGGCACGCCGAGCGACGCTTCCAGTTCGACATCGGGGTGGATACCGACCTCGACCTGCTGCCCACCCTGACCCTCGCCGCCGACACCTTGTCCGCCGTGGAGGGCGTGCTCGAGGAGCCGCGTCCCGTGGTGGTGGTCGAGTCGCTGGGCGATTCCAATGTCGTCCTGCGGGCCTTTGCGTGGGTGAACCAGACCCGGGCCAGCTTCCTCAAGGTGCGCAGCGAGGCGATCCGGGCGGTCAAGGATGCCTTCGACCGGGCCGGCATCGTGATGCCCGAGCCGGTCTACCAGCTGCGCATGGTCCAGGGCCCGGCCGTCTCGCCCGCCGGCGACCGGCCGCGCCCTTCCGCGGCCAGGCGTGACGCGCCCGTCACGCCGGACGTGCGGGCAGACCGTACCATCGAAAAAAAGGTCGGCGCCGAGCAGCATCGCGCCGACGAAGAGAACCTACTGAACCCCCAGACGGCAAGGGAGTTTTGAGGTCAATGATTTTCACCCCAGCCAGAGAACCGAATGACCATCTATGAAGCCATCTGCGACGACCACGCGCAGCAGCGGACGCTCGTCGGAAGACTCGTCGACCTGCAGTCCTCGCCCGCGGAGCGATCCGCGGCCCTGGGCGCCCTGTGCCGGGTGCTCGACTCCCATGCCCTGGCCGAGGAGCGCTGCTTCTACGTGCCCCTGATGCTGCACGGGAGCACCGTGGCCCAGTCGCGCCACGGCATCGCCGAACATCGGGAACTCGATGGCCTGATCGCCACCCTGGGCGACACGGATGCGGCCTCGCCCACCTGGCTGCCGGCGGCCCGCCGCCTGCAGCGTCGCCTCGAGCATCACCTGACCGAGGAGGAGGGCGAAATGTTCGTCCTCGCCCGCGAGATCCTCGACCCTGGCGAATCCGCGCACCTGGGGCGGCGCTTCCTCGAAGAGATCCACTTCGAGCGCGGGCGCTACCGGCACTGAGCGGCATCGCCCTCGGCACCATCCTCGTCTACGCTGTGGGAGACGCGCATCGCGCGTCGCCGACACTGCGAGGGGGTGCAAAGTGGACGAGAAGCGACTGGTCATCATCGTCGGGGCCGGCACGGGCCTCGGCGCCTCGCTGGGCCGCCGGTTCGGCCGGGCCTCCATGAACGTCGTCATGGCCTGCCGCGATCCGGCCCGGGTCGAGACCCTGGCCGCCGAGTTCAGCGGCCTGGGGCATGGGGTCCATGCCCGGCGCTGCGATGCCACCGACGAGTCCTCGGTCCAGGCCCTGTTCGAGTGGGCCGAGGGCCAGTACGGCTGTCCCGACGTGGTCATCTATAACGCCGGGGCCTTCGTCCAGCGGGGCCTGCTCGATACATCCATGGAAGAGTTCGAGCGCTGCTGGCGCGTGAGCTGCCTGGGCGGATTCCTGGTGGGGCGCGAGGCGGCCCGCAGCATGCTCGAGCGGGTCGAGGCCGGCGGTGCCGGCGGGACCATCCTGTTTACCGGCGCCACCGCCAGCCTGCGGGGCAGCGCCGGCTTCCACAACCTGGCGGTGGGCAAGTTCGGGCTGAGGGCCCTGGCCCAGAGCATGGCGCGCGAGCTGGGGCCGCGCGGGATCCACGTGGCACATGTGGTCGTGGACGGCCGGATTCGCCGGCCGGCGGTGGTCGAGCATGGCGAGGACGGCAGCGACCGACAGCTCGATCCGGATGCCATCGCCGAGGCCTATTTCACCCTCGCCATGCAGCCCCGCAGCGCCTGGACCCAGGAGCTGGACCTGCGGCCCTGGGTCGAGCGCTTCTGATCAGGTCGGGCGGGTCGCCGGGCTGTCCTGCGGCGCGATCAACGGGATCTCCACCACCATGCGGGTGCCGCGGCCGGCTTCGCCGGCCTCGGCGAAGATCCGGCCACCCAGCACCACCGTGACCAGCTGGTGGCAGATGTGCAGGCCCAGGCCGGTACCGCCCTCGCCGCGGCGCGTGGTGAAGAACGGGTCCCAGATCCGCTCGCGGATGTCGTCCGCAATGCCCCGGCCGTCGTCAATGATCTCGAGGCGCAGCCAGCCCTCCCTGGCCCCGGCCATCGCACGCAGCGTCAGCCGGCCCTGCCGGCGGGGCGCGAAGGCGTGGTGCGCGGCGTTCAGGACCAGGTTCTGGATGACCTGGCCGAGCGGCCCCGGGTAACTCTCGAGCAGCAGCGACTCGGGCACCTCGGTCGTCAGTTCGATCAAGCCGTGCTTGAGCACATTGTGGGAGAGCGCGAGCACGTCGGTCACCAGCAGATGGAGCGCGAAGCGCTGGCGGCTGGCGTTGGCCCGGTCGGCCGCCACTTCCTTGAACTGGCGGCTCAGCGCATTGGCGCGCTCCAGGTTGGCGGCCAGCAGGTTCAGCCCTTCCGCCTGTTCGGTCGCGAAGCGTTCCAGATCCGAGCGCTTGATGCCCCGTTCATAGGCCGCCCGCAGGCCCCGGAGCTGCTCCTGGAGTGCCGTGGCGGCCAGGGTGGCGGCGCCCAGGGGGGTGTTCATCTCGTGGGACACGCCCGCCACCAGCAGGCCCAGGGAGGAGAGCTTTTCCTGCTGGACCAGCTCGTCCCGGGACGTGTTCAGTTCCTCGATCGTGCGGTTCAGCGCCTGGTTCGAGCGCGCCAGCATGGCCGCCGTCCGCTCGCTGCGAACGTGGCTGCGGGCCAGGGCCAGGGCCATCAGCGAGACCACCATGAGCGCGAGCGACGTCACGCCCGCCAGCTGATATTCGCTGGTGCGATGGGCCGCGTCGTAGCGGTCTGCCGGCAGGCGGCTGATGGCGAACCAGACGGGCGGATCGAGCCCGCCGCGCTCCGCGGCGAACTCGATCCGCCGATAGGTCCACAGACCGTCGGATTGCAGCAGGCTGCCACGATTGGCGCTGGCCGCATGCACGGCCTGCCAGACCTTCGGGTATCGCTTGGAAAAGCGACGTTCCTGGTCTGAATTGATGAACGCGAATTCGTCTATCCGGTCCCGTGACCGCAACCAGTAGCCATCCTCGTCCAGCAGTGCGAGCTCAGTGGTGGAAGGGGATGAAAAGCCGTCAAGCATTTCGCGGGCGTCGAAGTTCAGTACCGCCACGCCCAGAATCGCGCCGTGCTCGCCCCGGACGACCGCCGAGGCCCGCATGGTCGGTTCCAGCGGCAGCACGACCCGGCCGTTCTCGATGTTGGCGTCAAGTCGCGACAGGTAATGTTGGCTATCCGGGGAGGCCAGCGGGCGATCGCAGTAGTCGCGGCCGGCCTTGTCCTGCAGGGCCTCCTCGGCGATCCGCTGGACCGCGCCGGAGCGCCGGTCGACGCGCACCTGTTCGTGGCACCGGGGATCGAGGAGGCGGGCCTGGGTATATTGACTGTGGGCCCGGAGGAAGTCGCTGAAGTAGATCGCCAGCGCATCGTTCCGGTTCGCTTTGGCGGCATAGCGTGCTGCCGTGCTTTCGGCCACGTTGGCGATCAGGCGGATGTCGTTGTCGAGCCGGGTCACGGCCTCGCTGAGGCCAGCCGCGTGGGTGTCGAGGAGTTCCAGTTCGTGGGATTCCAGCCGCACCAGTTCCGTCTCGGTCTGGTAACGATGCAGCAGGGCAGCAAGCCCGGGGAGCAGCAGCCACCAGGGCAGCAGGTAGAGCAGCAGGGTGCGGGTCAGGAGCCGGCGGTCCCGGCCGGCCTGTCCGGGCTCGAAGCCTGCCGCATCCGCCTTCAAGCGCCCCGGCCCTGGTTGCGCAGGCATTCAGCGAACTGTTCCAGCACCACCGGCCGACCGAACAGCCACCCCTGGGCCAGATGGCAGCCGGCGCGCCGCAGCCAGCCGGCCTGGGCCTCGGTTTCGACCCCTTCGGCGATCACGGTCACGCCGAGGCTCCGGCCGAGCTCGATGATCATGCGCGCGATCTGGCCGCCCTGTTCGTCGTCGCCGAGGCGGCTGACGAAGCTGCGGTCGATCTTGAGGTAGTCGAAGGGCAGGGTCTGCAGGTACTTGAGCGAGGCCATGCCGGTGCCGAAATCGTCGATGGCGACCTTTCCGCCCAGGCGACGATGGGCACCCAGCCCCGATACGGCCCCTTCGAAGGCCGTCACGGCCGAGGTCTCGGTGACCTCGAGGCCCAGCCGGGTCGGCGAGATTCCATGGCTGGCGCACACCGAATGAACCTCCTCGATGAAGCTGTCCCGATCGAGCTGGCGGCCCGAGACATTGACGCTGATGACCAGCGCGCGGGCCCCGTCCGCATCAAGGCGGCGGATCGCGGTGCAGGCCTGTTCGACCACGAAGCGCCCGATCGAGTGGATCAGCGCCGAGTTCTCGGCCACCGGGATGAACTGGTCCGGCGGTACCGGGCCGCTGGGCGGCGACCAGCGCAGCAGGGCTTCGGCACCGACGATGCGCCCACTGGCCAATTCGACCTGCGGCTGGTAGACCAGGTGCAATTCGCCGCGATCCACTGCACCGAGCAACTGGCTGTGAAGCCGGTAGCGCAAGCCCGATTCGAGCTCGATGGTCGGGTTCCAGCGCTCGCCCTGACCGCCGCCGCGGCGCTTGGCCTGCTGCAGCGTGCGCCACGCGGCGCGCTTGAGCGACGGTGCGTCCGGATGCTCGGTATCGAGAGGAATTTCGGCATAGCATGCCGTCAGCGGGTAGCTGCTGTCTTCCAATTCGATGGGTGTCGCGAATACTTCGCCGGCCCGCGCCAAGTTGACCTGGGCGTCATGACCGACAATGCCGAAGATGTCCTCGTTGACGCGCGTGACCAGCGCGGGCGCTGGGAAGAAGGATTGAAGGCGGGCCGTGATCATCCGCAGCAGTCGATCGGTAAAGTCGGGACCCAGGGCATCCGACAGGCCTGAATAGTTGTCCACGTCAAACAACAGCAAGTTGCTGCCCCGCCCATTGCCGGTGAGGCGAAGTCGCTCGATCTCTCTTCGAAGCGCGGTCTTGTTGGGGATGCCCAACAGGCTGTCCTCGAAGGCGAGCCGGTCGAGGCGGCTGATGAGGGCCACGTTGCCGAAGCCCCGCGAGACATTGGTGGCAAAGACATTGAGCAGTTCGAGTTCGGCGGGCTCGAGCGTGCGGCCGGTTTCAAGAAAGATCGCGTAGTCGGCATGTGCCTCTTCGCGGGGCAGGAAGACGACCTGGGCATCGCTGATCTCGATCGCGATCCGACCGGACAAGGCCTGCTCTATCAGCCCCCGCACGCGACTGTCGGGGAGCGCCTGCAAGGGCGCGCCGACGAAAGTCTCGAAGCGCCCCTCTGCCCGCACCACGATCGCCTCGGCAGCAACGGAACAATCGCTCGCCATGACCGTCGAAGCGGACGGCACCTCGACGCAGACGATGCCCTCCGGCGCGACGCGCAGCAGCCGCGAGATCTCGATCAGGGCGCCCCGTGCCAGATCGTCGATTGAGCGGGCGGCCGCGAGGCGGCTGCTCGACTCGATGATCAGCTGCAGGCCCTTGCGGGCCGTGGCCAGGTCGCGCAGCTGCTTGTACCCCCGGATGGCGCCGGTGAGCACCTGCTTGAGGCCGCGCCGCGCCAGGTCCGACTTGAGGCAGTAGTCGTTGAGGTCGTACTCCTCCATGATCCGGCTGACCGGTGCAAAGCCCGGCTGGCCCGTGAGCAGAACGATGCGCGGCTCGAACAGGCCGAGTGTTTCACGAACGCCCTTGACCAGACGCAGGCCGGCATCTTCCGTTTCCATCACCACGTCGGCCAGGATCACCGCAAAGTCGCGATCCTGGGCCAGGCAGCGGGCCGCCTCGGCGAGGCTGTAGGCCTGCACCAGCTGGATCGGTCGGCCCAGGATGCGCGTATGGCGCAGGGACAGGGCAGTGGTGTCCTGGAAGCCCTTGTCGTCGTCGACGGCGAGAACGCGCCAGACTTCGCGGCTGTCCCGCGCCGGGATGTCGTCCTCAGGCGCGAAGACCAGGTCCTCGTCCGGTGCCTCGTCGAGTTGGGTTGCGGTTTCCCGACTCATAGGCCTTGCCCCCGGGTAGTTCGCGTGGTGCGGGGACGGATTCGATCAGTCTTCAATATAAGCATGGGGCGATGATAGCGGCGACACAGACGGATTTCGTCCGTGAATCTACGGTCCGACGGCCGTGATCTTGAGTCTGGGGGGGGCGCGCGCCGGCCGTGGAGGCGGCCTCTGCAAAGAGAAAGGGCTCAGGCGATGCGTGCCGGCCCGCTGTCGTCCTTGAGCTGCACGCCGCTGGCCCCAAGGGCCCGCGCCGCGCCCATCAGGTGGGCCAGCCGGCGGGCCGCCTCGACCGGCGGGAGCCCGGCCGGGCGGATGTTGGAGAGGCAGTTGCGCTCCGCATCGGTGCATCCACGGCGGGGGGCCTGGGTCAGGTAGGCGCCCAGGCTGTCGGGCGAGCTGAGACCCGGGCGCTCGCCGATCAGCATCACCACCTGGCGGGCTCCCAGGGCCTCGGCGATGTCGTCGCCCAGGGCCACGCGGGCCTGGCGCGCGATGACCACCGGCGGCAGCGACCAGCCGGCAAGGCGGGGCAGCAGGGTCTCGAGCAGCGCCGGACCATGCTCCGCCACGGCCCGGGCCGAGAGGCCGTCGGCCAGCACCAGCACGCAGTCGCCCGCCCGCTCGGGCCGGGCGGCCAGTTGTTCCCGCGAGGCCTCGTCCAGCTGCCGGCCCAGGTCGGGCCGGCGCAGGTATTCGCTCCGGTCGCGGGCCTGCGAACCGACCTCGATGGTTGCCAGGCCCCGGGCCGCCAGCGCGGCCATGAGCGCCGGCACGTCGAGCGGCACATGGACGGCGTCGCGCGCCGCGGCGTGGGCGAGGCCGAAGTCGAGCAGGGCCTGGGTGGGCAGGCTGTCGCCGGCCCGGCCCAGGCCGATGCGCGCGGCGGTCAGCTGCCGCAGGCCATGCCAGGGGTCGGGCCGCGGTGGCTGGCTCATGCCGACAGCTCCGTGGCCAGCCCGAGCATGGGGTGACGCTCGCGGGCCGGCAGCAGGCGGCCGGCGTCGTCGGTCACGCCCATGGCCCGCAGCCAGGCCTCGAACTCGGGGGCCCGGCCAAGGCCCAGCAGCTGGCGCACGTAGGCCGCGTCGTGGAAGGAGGTGCTCTGGTAGTTGAGCATGATGTCGTCGGCCCCCGGCACCCCCATGATGAAATTCACCCCGGCGCTGGCGAGCAGGGTGAGCAGGGTGTCCATGTCGTTCTGGTCGGCCTCGGCGTGGTTGGTGTAGCAGATGTCGCAGCCCATGGGCAGGCCCAGCAGCTTGCCGCAGAAGTGGTCCTCGAGGCCGGCCCGCACGATCTGGCGCCCGTCGTAGAGGTACTCCGGCCCGATGAAGCCGACCACGGTGTTCACCAGCAGGGGCGAAAAATGCCGGGCCAGCCCATAGGCGCGCGCCTCCAGGGTCTGCTGGTCCACGCCGTGGTGGGCGTTGGCCGACAGGGCGCCGCCCTGGCCGGTCTCGAAGTACATCAGGTTGTCGCCCACGCTGCCGCGGCCGAGCGAGCGCGCGGCGTCGCGCGCCTCGGCGAGCAGGGCGATGTCGATGCCGAAGCTGCGGTTGGTGGCTTCGGTGCCGCCGATCGACTGGAACACCAGGTCCACCGGCGCGCCGGCCTCGATGGCCCGCAGGGTGTGGGTGACGTGGGTCAGCACGCAGGTCTGGGTGGGGATGTCGAAGCGGCTGCGCAGGGTGTCGGTCAGCACCAGCAGGTCGGTGATCGCGGCCAGGCTGTCGCCGGCCGGGTTGATGCCGATCACCGCGTCGCCGCAGCCGTAGAGCAGGCCGTCGAGGATCGCGGCCGCCACGCCCCGCGGGTCGTCGGTGGGGTGGTTGGGCTGCAGCCGCACCGCCATCCGGCCGGGCAGGCCGAGGGTATTGCGGAAGCGGGTCACCACGTGGCGGCGCGAGGCCACCAGGATCAGGTCCTGGTTGCGCATCAGCTTGGAGACCGCCGCCGCCATCTCGGGGGTGATGCCAGGGGCCACCCGCGCCAGGGCGGCGTCGTCGGTCTCGCGGCGCAGCAGCCACTCGCGGAAGTCGCCCACGGTGAGGTGGGCGATCTCGGCGAAGGCGGCCGGGTCGTGGCGGTCGATGATCAGCCGGGTGACCGCGTCGGCCTCGTAGGGCACCAGGGCCTCGTCGAGGAAGCGCTTGAGCGGGACCTCGGCCAGGGCGCAGCGGGCCGCCATGCGCTCGGCCTCGCTGGTGGCGGCCACGCCGGCCAGGGCGTCGCCCGAGCGGGCCGGGCTGGCGCAGGCCATGACCGCGCGCAGATCCGCGAAGTGGTAGCGGTGGCCGCCGGCCACGTGCTGGTAGCCCATGGCCCGGCCTTCAGTCGATCAGCTGGATGGCATGGCCGGCGGCCAGGCCCAGGTCATCCGCTGCGCGCCCGCAGTTCACGGCGATCTCGACCAGCCCCATGCTGTTGCGGTACCAGCAGGGCTCGCCGCGGGCGATCTCGGAGAAGACCCGGGCCGAGGGGATGCGGCTGCCGTTGTGGTCGATGCCCTTGTCGGGGGGCACGTTGTCGGCCCGCAGGCCGGTGATGGCGTTTCCGAAGTGGTCGATGAAGATCACCTCGGCGAGGTCCTCGGGTCCCAGCTGAACGTCCAGCTCGGGCTTGCTCTCGAGGGTGTTGGGCGAGAGGATGCCGGTGGCGATCTGGGCTGCCACCGGGGCGAACACGTCGCGCCCGTGGAAGGAGGCCGAGATCCCCTCAGCGGGAATCCGGATGCGCCAGAAGGCGCTGCGCTTTGCGCGGGCCGCGATGACCGACAGCAGGCCGTTGTCGGGCCCCACGAACCACTGGTCGTCGGCCTGCACCACCACCGCTCCGCGTTCGGTGCCCACGCCCGGGTCCACCACCGCCAGGAATACCGTGTCGCGGGCGAAGTAGCCGTGCAGCGCGGCCAGCAGGTGGGCGGCCGAGCGCGGGTCGTAGTCCGGCACCGAGTGCAGGGCGCTGATGATCACCGGGTGCTGGGGGGCGATCTCGTGCAGGCGGCCCTGGACCTGGGCGGTGTAGATGTCGTTGGCGCCAAAATCCGTGAATACGACGATCATCGGGGACGTCTCCTGAACAGCGTTTCCCCAATTATAGGCGGGTGTGCCCGCGCCTCGATCGGATGGTCGGCGGTCCGCCCGGTGCGGCCGTCGCGGGCCTCAGTCCTCGACGTCGGCGGTGCCTGCCGTCAGCGGCCGCAGCGCTGCGCGGACCTCGTCGAAGTGGAGATCCTCGAGCCGCCGCTTCAGCTCCTCGACCTGCCTCGCGCCCAGCCGGGTCGCCAGGGCCGGCGCCAGGCCTGCGAAGCGGTCGAGGGCCGACAGGTCGTAGTCGGCCAGCTCCCGGTCCAGGGCCGCCAGCTGGGCGTCGTCGAGGGCCACGTCGCTGCTGCCGGCTTCGGCGGGGGCGCTGGCGAGGAAGTCAGCGGCGGCCGCCCGCAGGGCCCGCATGTCCGTGGCGAGGGCCGCAGCGGCCGTCTCGTGACCGGCGAGCTCGCCATTGCGGATATGGGTTTCGAGTTCGCCCGCCTGGTGGGCGATCTGTTCCGCGCCCAGGTTGCCTGCGATGCCGCGCAGCTTGTGCAGCCGCTGGGCGGCCAGTGCGGGATCCGTGGCAATCAGGTGGCCGACCTGCTCGCAGGCGTCGGCGAACTCCTCGAACAGGCGGCGCAGCAGCGAGCGCAGCAGTTCGACATCGCCACCCAGGCGGGCCTGGGACTCGGAACTGCGAATGCCGGCGATGTCGGGCCATGCCTCGGGCGCGCCAAGGGTAGCGGGCTCGACAGGCGTGGCCTTGGCGTCGGCACGATTCGGCCACAACCCCGAGCGCCCCAGCAATCGCTGGATCACGAAGAGCATGCGTTCGGGGTCGATGGGCTTGGTGATGAAATCGTTCATGCCGGCTTCGGTCGCGTTTTCGCGCTCATTGGGCATGGCGGCGGCGGTCAGGGCCACGATGGGCAACTTGGCCGTTCGGGCATCCGAGCGAATCGCCCGGGTGGCGGCAAATCCGTCCATGACCGGCATCTGCAGGTCCATGACCACCACGTCGTAGGCCTCGGGCGTCCCGCGCAGGATGTCCACCGCCTCCTGGCCATGGGCGGCCATGCCGACCGTGGCGCCCTCGAGCCTGAGCAGGCGCCGGGCGATGTCCCGGTTGATGTCGCTGTCGTCCACCACCAGGATCCGGACCCCGGCGAGGCCCGGCGCCTGGGCGGGCTCTGCAGGCGGCGGTGCCTCGGGCGCCTCGATGGCCTCGACGGCGGGCACGCTCAGGGGCAGTGAAAAGCAGAACTCGCTGCCGCGCCCCGGCTCGCTCCTGACCTCGATCTCGCCCCCCATGGCGTCGATCAGCAGCTTGGAGATGGTCAGCCCCAGGCCGGTACCGCCGAAGCGGCGGGTGGTGCTGATGTCGGCCTGGGTGAAGGGGGCGAAGAGGCCGGCGATGGCTTCCTTCGAGATGCCGATGCCGGTGTCGGTCACGCAGAACCGGACCCGCACCGATCCGGCCAGCTGCGCTTCCGGTGCCACCTCGAGGCGGACCGACCCTTGCTCCGTGAACTTGATGGCGTTGGAGAGCAGATTGGCCAGCACCTGGTTCAGGCGGGTCGGGTCGCCGATCACCTGGTTGGGCAGATCGGGCGACAGGCCCAGGCGCAGGTCGAGGCCCTTCTCGAGGGCCTGGTGGGTCATCAGGCCGGCCATGTCGCGGAGCAGGGCCGGCAGGTCGAAGCTGGCGGGCTCGAGTTCCATCTTGCCGGCTTCGATCTTCGAGAGATCGAGCACGTCGTTGATGAGCGCCGACAGCTGCTGGCCCGCCTGCCGCAGCTGGCCGACCAGATGGCGCTGCTCGGCGGTGAGGGTGGAGCGCGACAGCAGGTAGGCCACCGACATCACGGCATTGAGCGGCGTGCGCATCTCGTGGCTCATGTGCGCCAGGAAGGTGGTCTTGGCGTCGCTCGCCGCCTCGGCCGTGGCCCGGGCGCGCCGTTCGGCGAGATCCGGCCCGATGACGGCCCATGCCGTGGTCAGTCCGACCGAATCGCGGATCGCGAAGGCATTCCACTCAGTGTGGGTTTCGGCCCGCGACAGGCGATGGCGCAGCGTGATCTCGCCAGACCAGCGACCCGCGTTCTGCAGGGCGGGCACCACTTCGCCGCGCAGGCGTGCGCGGTCCGCTTCCCCCAGGGTTTCGGCGAGGTCGAACCCTTCAGGTTCGCCTGAAAGGAGGCCCAGCATTTCCCGGGCCGCCGGATTGAGGTAGCGGACTGCCAGGCTGGGGGTGCAGATGCAGATGAAGTCGCCCGAATTGTGGACGATCGATGCCAGCAACTCGGCCTGGGCCTGGCGGTGGCGCTGCTCGCTGACGTCGCTGATGGTGGCGATGACGAAGCGGCCATCGGGTGCCGACATGTTGGCCAGGGCAATCTCGGCCGCGAAGCTGCTGCCGTCCGCACACTGGCCGGCCAGATGGCGGCCGCGTTCGCCCATCAGGCGTGGTGCATCGTCGGGGCGGTAGCGCGTGCGCAAGGTGGCGTGGGTGTCCCGACTGTTCAAGGGCACCAGCACCTCCACCGGTCGGCCGACCAGGGCACCCCGCTCGTAGTGGAACATGCGATCGGCAGCGTCATTGCTGCGGACGATCAGGCCCTCCTCGTTGATGACCAGAATGCCATTGGGCGAGCCCCGCACGATCGCGTTGGCGAAGGCCTCGCTGGCCTGCAGCTCGCCGTGCAGGTGCTCGCTCTCGGCCTGTCGGGCCCGCAGGGACACCAGCATGGTGCTGAAGGCCTTGGCCATGGCACCCACTTCGCCGACCCCATCGTGGTCATCGATGCTGACATCGAGGTTGCCGGCCGTGATCGCGCGCGCCGCTGTCGAGAGTTGTGCCAGGGGAGACAGCTGTCGGTAGAGCAGCAGCCAGGCAATCACGAACAGGCCGACCGAACTCAGGATGATGGTGGGCAGCAGGGAGACGATGAAATCGTTGTTGGTGTCTTCCAGTCGCTGGGGATCGATGGTCTCGATCAGGGTCACGCCGCCGTCCAGGATTTCGCCGGGCAGAGAGACCTGCCGTGCGATGGCCAGGGTTGGCTTGCCTTCGTCGCGGACTTCCTGGAGGCCGAGCCGGTCTGGGCCGATCTCGAGCCCCGGCAACGCATCGGCAAGGCCATAGGGCGCGGCATACTCGCCACGGAAGGCCTTGGCCGGATCGGGATGAATGACGAAACCGCCATCGGCACCGGCCAGGAAGAAGCGGTGCTGCGGGGTCTGTATCGCGTTCAGCGAGGCCAGTACAGCATCGGCCTCGTAGTTGATGACGAGCACGCCGACCGGCCCATCCGGGCCTGCAACCAGCATGGCCACCCGCAGCGTGGCCCAGTGCGGCTCTTCCACGCGCCCATTTTCCTGGTTGAGGCCGATCGGGCTGATGACGACGACACCGGGGCCCTTGCGCCTGGCGTCCCGGAAGTACGGGCGGTCGCTCTTGTCCTGCAGGTTGCCCGAATCGACGCTCCTTACAAAGCTGCCATGGCGCTCGACGCGGATCGCCTCGCGACCGTCCGGTCCCAGCAGACGAACCAGGCGGACGGTGGGGTCGGCACTGGCAAAGGTCGAAAAGATCCGGGCGAGGCGGGCCTCCCAGGCGGCCAGGGAGCTGTCCCCCACGCTATCGAATCCACCTGCCGCGCGCGCGCGCCCAATACCGGCCAGCGGCGGCGTGCCGGCCAGGTAACCGATCGCGGAACTCACGCGGTCGATGTCGCGCAGCAGCAGGCGCTCCCGCGTTGACAGGCTGGCGGAGATTCGCTCTTCGGCCCGTTCGGTCAACTCCGTCAATTCGTGCTGATGGAGCAGGACGACCAGGATCGTTGTGACGACGGTGACGAGCAGTGCGGCGACGACCGTCAGCCGCGACACGAAGGAGAGGCGGGGGGCTCCGCGGGCCGCCTGGCTCACTGGGCTGCCGACCGGGCGCACAGAGGCGGGGCGCTTCGGGCGCAATTGCGCCCGGCCTGTTTCGCGTCGTAGAGCGCTGTATCGGCCCGGGCGAGCAGCTCGGCCGGGGTGTTCTCGCCACTCGCCTCGCGGACCGGCCCGGCACTGGCGATGCCAATGCTGACGGTCACGACGCTGGAGATTGGAGAGCCGTCGTGGGGAATCGCCTGATCGATCACGGCCTGGCGGATGCCTTCCGCCAGCTCGGATGCCGCGTCCGGTGCAGTCTCCGGCAGCAGGACCGCGAATTCCTCGCCGCCGTAGCGGGCCACCATGTCTCCGGGCCGGCCCACCGCGGCCTGGAGGGCCGTGGCGACCTGCCGCAGGCAGCGGTCGCCGGCCGGGTGTCCGTAGCGGTCGTTGAAATCCTTGAAATGATCCACGTCGATCATCATCAGCGACAGGCAGGTGCCGCCGCGGACGGCCCGGCGCCACTCGAGGGGCAGGGCCAGGTCGAAGGCGCGCCGGTTGTCGATGCCCGTCAGGGCGTCGGTGGTGACCTGTCGGCGCAACAGGTCGGTCTGCTGCTTGATCAGCAGCTGGTTGCGGACGCGCAACTGGACGCGCGGCGCAGACAGGGGCTTGGCGATGAAGTCCATGGCGCCCAGCTCGAGGGCCCGGGTCTCGAAGCTGATGTCGAGATGGCTGGTCACGAAGATGACCGGAATGTCGGCCAGCGCCGGGTCGGCCTTGAGCGCCGCGCAGACCGCGAAGCCGTCCATCTCCGGCATCTCGGCGTCGAGCAGGATCAGGTCGGGGGGCGTCTCCCGGGCGAGGCGGAGCGCGTCGGCGCCATTGGTCGCGAAGCGCAGTCGCTGGTAGGCGGAGAGGATGCGCTGCAGGACCCGGATGGCACCCGGGTCATCGTCCACCAGCAGCAGGCCCGCCCCGGTGGTGGTGCATGCATGGTCTTCCGTCGGCTTCAAAGCTGTCGATCCCTGGCTCACTGTCTTGGGCCGCCCAGGCCCGGCACGTCGGAAACGCCAGCGCGCAGCCTGCCGCGCCGTGCCGCCGAAAACCCCGTGACTCCGGTATCGGAACCGGGCGCGCGAACTTTAGTGGGCCGCTCCATCAGCTATTACTAAAGTTATCTTGCTTTGTGCCGAAACCGGATGATCAGGAGGGGCGGCCGTTCCGGAGCGGTGCCCCCGTGGACACAAAAAAATGCGGACATGCCCGACTGGAGACGAACGCCCATGATGCCGGCCTCTTACGGAGCGCGCCTGCTCGGTGCGATTGTCGTTCTGCTCGCCCTGCTGTGGGGCTCGGCCTATGTCGAGATCGACCGCAGCGCGCGCGAGCAGCTGCACGAAGGGCGCACCGCCGCCGAGTTCCAGTCCCAGGCCTTTGCGGAAAACACGCTGGCCTCGATCAAGCGCCTCAACGAGCTGCTGCTGGACCTGCGCAGCAACTGGACCGGCGACTGGGACGAGTTCTCGAACACCGTGCGGCTGCGCCAGCAGCACATTTCGGACATCAGCCTCCAGGTGGCGGTGATTGCCGCGGACGGCATGCTGGCCTATTCCAACCTGGCCAAGGCCACCAAGCGGGTGGATCTCAGCGAGCGGGTGCATTTCCGGGTCCACGCCAGCGACCCGACCGCCGACCGCCTCTACATCAGCGATCCGGTCAAGGGCAAGGTCTCCGGCAAGTGGTCGATCCAGTTCACGCGCCCGATCTTCGTCCACGACGAGTTCGCCGGCGTGCTGGTGATCTCGGTCAGCCCCGACATCTTCGCCAGCTTCCACCAGAAGCTCGCGCTCGGCGATCAGGGCGTGACGACCATGATCAAGGACGGCGGCGAGGTCATGGCCCGCTATCCCGGCAACGATGTCTACCTGGGCAAGAAGGTGACCGGCGATTTCCTGGATGCCGATGTCGGCATCTCGGGCAGCCTGCGGCGCTTCTCCCAGATGGACGGCACCGAGCGGATCTACGGCTACTACAAGCTGCCGGAGTACGGCCTGACCTTCATTGTCGGGCGTTCGGTGGCGCAACTGATGGAACCGCAGCTGCGCCACCGGGATACCGTGGCCTACTCGGCGACGGCGGTCAGCCTGGTGATCTGCATGTTCGGCCTGTGGCTGTGGCGCTCGATGCAGTCCCGGGACCAGGCGAACCGCGCCCTCTTCGAGGCCCAGTCCCAGCAGCGCCTGCTGTCCGCCGCGGTACGCCAGTCCAACGCCTCGGTCGTCGTGACCGACCTGGAGGGGCGCATCGTCTTCGTGAACGATGCCTTCACCCGGATCACCGGCTACCAGGCCGAAGAGGTGATCGGCCAGACGCCGCGGATCCTCAAGTCGGGCCTGACGGACCCGCAGGTCTTCGGGGAGCTGTGGGCCTCGATCACGGCCGGCAATGCCTGGGAGGGCGAGATCCAGAATCGCCGCAAGGATGGGCGGATCTACTGGGAGTCGGGCACCATCTCGCCGGTCTTCGACGACCAGCAGCAGATCACCCACTTCATGTCGGTGAAGGAGGACATCTCCGACCGGAAGCTGCAGGAAGTCGAACTGCGCAACGCCAAGGAGCGGGCCGAGGCGGCCAACGTGGCCAAGAGCCAGTTCCTGGCCAACATGAGTCACGAGATCCGCACGCCGCTCAACGGCATCCTCGGCATGGCCTATATCGGCCAGAGGGAGAGCCGGGGCGAGCCGCGGCTGCAGAGCACCTTCACCCAGATCCTCAAGTCCGGCCGCCTGCTGCTCGGGGTCATCGACGACATCCTCGACTTCTCGCGGATCGAGGCCGACAAGCTGCATGTGGAGCGCACCACGCTGCTGGTCGGCGAGGTCATCGAAGGCGCGGTCCAGCTGCTGGACGCCGACTTCGCCGACAAGGGCATCGCCCTCTCGGTGAGCCGGGCGCCGGACCTGCCGGTGGCCTGCGTCGGCGATCCGCTGCGGCTGGGCCAGGTGTTGGTGAACCTGCTCTCGAATGCACTGAAGTTCACGCCCGCCGGATCGGTGCGGCTGGAGGCCGGGCGCGATGCCGGCGAGCTGGTGTTCCGGGTCATCGACACCGGCATCGGCATGAACGAGACCCAGCTGGCGCGGATCTTCTCGCCCTTCGAGCAGGCCGATGCCTCCCACACCCGGCGCTACGGCGGCACGGGCCTGGGTCTCACCATCACGCGGCGGATCGTCGAGCTGATGGGGGGCCGCATCACGGTGCGCAGTCGCCCGGGCGCGGGCAGCACCTTCGTGGTCCATCTGCCCTTCGAGCCGGTGCCCCTGAAGATCGGCGACGCGGCCCTCGAGTCCCTGGCCTCGGGCGCGGCCGCCGCCGACGGCGCGACGCCGCGGCCGCCGAAGCGGTCGCGGAGCCGGAGCTCGATTCCATCGCGGGCCAGCTGAGCGGCCTGCGACTGCTCCTGGCCGAGGACGATGTGGTGAACCAGATGGTGATCGAGGACTACCTGACCGAGGCCGGCGCGGCCGTGACCCTGGTGCAGAACGGGGCGGACGCGGTCACGGCCGTCGAGAAAGTCGGCCCGGAGGCCTTCGACGCCGTGCTCATGGACATCCAGATGCCGGTCATGAACGGCCACGAGGCGACCCGGCAGATCCTGCGGCTCGCGCCCGGGCTGCCGGTCATCGGCCAGACGGCACATGCCTTCGAGGAGGAGCGGGAGGCCTGCTTCAAGTCGGGCATGGTCGCCCATATCTGCAAGCCGATCGACCCGGTCGAGCTGGTCGACACCGTCAGGAAGCACGCCACGCGGGCGCCGGTGGGCTGAGCCCGGGGCCCCCGCCGAGGGGCATCGGCAGAAGCCGCTTCAGTGGGCTTCGCTGCGCAGGGTGTGGATGGCGTCGGCCAGCTGCTGCTGGATGCGCAGCATGTCCTTCTGCAGGTCGGCAATGCCCCGGGTGGCGTGGGTGGCAAGCTCCACGAGATCGCTCTCCTGGAGTTCGGTCAGCCCCATGTGGACAAAGGCCGCCTCCAGGCGCGAGAGGAACTCCGAGCTGATGCTGGCGGCCCGCACGCGGTTCTCGGCGTGGCTGCGCTCCACGTCCCCGATGACCTCGTCCAGGTGACGGACCGCTTCCAGCACGGCCAGCGCCTTGCGGTCGCGCTCCTGCTCGACCGCGATGGCCCGGGCACGGGCATCGGCGGCTTCGGCGAGCACGGCCAGGTGGTCGCGCAGGCGTCCCACGAAGTCCGGGTCGGACACCGGCAGGCCGCTCACCACCAGGGTCACCAGGGGATAGTTGATGACCATCCGGTTGCTGAACTGGAAGATCCGCTGGAGATCCCGCGAGTGCTCGAGGATGGAATGCTCGAGCGGCGTGCAGGGGCCCGCGGGGCTGTAGCCGCGGCGGGCTGCGCCCTCGCCCAGCTCCACCAGACCCGACAGGCCGTACTGGGCGGAGGTCGCGAGCACGGCGGAGGCCAGTTCGTCGAGACTCTGGCAGGCGAAGCTGCGCCGCATGAACTCGAGCACCGTGCCCATCTCGCCCATCGAGGACATGGCGGCGAAGGCCGCCTGGCGGGCGTTGGCGGCCTCGCCACTGACCGTGTCGAAGGAGGACAGCGCCCGTTGCGCCACCCGGACCTTGCGGGCCAGCTCCTCGGGCTCGAAGGGCTTGACGATGAAATCATTGCCGCCCGCGTCGTAGGCCCGCAGGCGGGTCTCGATCTCGCCGTCGGCGGAGACGAAGATGACCTGGCAGCGGCGGTGGCCGCGCGCGCGCATCTGCCGGCAGGTCTCGATGCCGTTCATGCCGGCCATGTTCACATCGAGGAGGACCACGCCGATGTCGTCGTTCAGCGCCTCCAGGCACTGCTCGCCCGATTCGGCCTCGACCGATCGCAGGCCCAGCTCGGCAAATTCGTCGAGGACGATCATGCGCGCCACCGGGTCGTCGTCGACGATCAGGGTCGCAAAGCCCTGACCCGACTCGATGGGGACCGGGCCTTCCTCGGCGGGCGCCTCGTCCACCGCTGCGTCCGAATCGAAGTCAAACAGTTCCATAGGGCTCACTCGTGGGCAGTTGCTCGCGACGCAGGAACGGACGGGCTGGCGTGCAGGTGCCGGTCGGCGCGGCCAGCGAGAGGGCGCGCAGGTCGATTCGAAGCACGGGCAGGGCCGGGTTCGCCCTGATGACTGCACGGGTATTCGAACGCGGGCGCGCGAATCCGGGTACGGGAATGGTCTGGCTCATGTGGACCGCTTATCGACGTATCGGGAAGCAACTTTAGAAAGTGTTAAATAAGGCAGGGCGGTGGCCGTTAAGAAGCCACCATGGACGAGGCCGATGAGCGGCCTTCGGCTGGGCCCATTTTCATGGAGCAGGCTGTTGCCGAGACCCTTCGGATCCCTCTTCTCCATTGCCGTGGCGGTTTTCGTGGTCGGCGTCTCGCTGACCGCGGCGGTGCTCGGCATGATCTCCGAGCAGGGCGTCCGTCGCCATGAGGGGCAGCTCCAGGTGGCGGCCGACCGGGTCTCGGAACGCATCGCCGAGCGCTTCGAGGACACCTCGGTGCAGCTGCGCGAACTCGATGCGCTGGGTGCCCTCGTCGATCTGTCCCGTCCCGAACTGTTCGATGCCTTCGCCGCCCCCTTCGTGGACGACCGTAGCAGCATCCGTGACCTCGAGTGGATCACCGAAGTCTCGGCAGCGGAGCGCGACGAGGTCGAAGCGCAGCTGAGCGCCCACTTGGGCCGCGAAGTCCGCATGCGCGAGCTGACAGTGGGCGGCGCGCGCAGCGCGGAGCTGCGGCCCAGCTATGTCGCGGTCCGCTGGATCTACCCCTTGCAGGGCAATGAATCCGCGATCGGGCTGGACCTGGCCAGCGAGGCGCGTCGTGCCCAGGCCCTCGACCGCGCCTGGCGGACCGGCCGCGCGGTGGCGACGGCGCCCGTGCGCCTCGTCCAGCGCCCCGAGCACCTGAGCTACCTGATCTTCCTGCCCCTGCGACGGACCGAGCGCCGCGAATTCCTGCTGGCGCAGGTGGAGCCGCAGTCGCTGCTGCACGGGCACGATCGCGCGGACACGGCCGGCACCATGACGATCCTCATGAGCGATGTCAGCGATCCTGCGCATCCGATCCTGCTCAGCGACCCGGATCGGGAGACGCTCAAGGATCCGATCGAGCTCACCCGGCGCCGGGTGGACTTCGGTGGCCGGACCCTGGAACTGGCGGTTTTCGGCGAGCCCGGCGATGTCGTCCAGGGCAGTGGCTTCTACAACCTGGCCCTGGTGGTCGGCGTGATGCTGAGCGCGGTCCTGGCTGCCCTGGTGACCACCCTGGTGGGGCGCAACGCGCGGATCAGCCGGGTGGTGGCGGAGCGTACCGCCCACCTGGAGGAGAGTCGCGAGCGGATGCACCAGATGTTCATGGGTGCGCCGGACGCCACGATCATCGTCGACGAGGAGGGCCGCGTGGAGGAGGCCAACGCTCACGCCGAGACCCTGTTCGGGCGGTCCCGCGAGGATCTGCTGCAGCGTGTCGTCGAGGACCTGATGCCGGCGCGCTTCAGCGGTGGCCACGCGGTCAAGCGCGCGAGCTACGTGCATTCAGGCCGCTACGGACGCCTCCAGCCCATGCACGAGCGGGGCCGGTTCTTCGTGCTGCGGGCGGATGGGCGGGAGATTCCGGTGGTGATCGGGATCTCGCCCCTGACCCATGGCGGCCGCCGCCGCCTGATCGTGTCCGTCAGCGACCTCTCGGCCCACCTGGCGCTGACCGAGAAGCTCGGCCAGGAGCGCGACCTGCGGCAGCGCTCCCTCGATGCCCTCACCAGCATCCTCGTGGCGCTCGACCTGGAAGGCCGCGTGACCATGGTGAACCGTTTCGGCTGCGAGTTCGTGGGCCGGCGCGAGGCCGACGTGCTGGGGCGCAACTGGTTCGACGAATTTTCCGTCAATCCGGCGCGGGGGCGGCTGGACTACGCCGAAATCGTCGGCAAGCTGGCAGATGAATCCGAGCCACCGCCCCTGGTGCGGGCGGGATTGCGCGACGCCACGGGGCTGCGCCACACCATCAACTGGCGCGTCAGCCCCCTGCGCGACGCCAACCAGCAGCTGATCGGGGTGCTGGCGGCAGGACAGGACCTGACCCAGCAGCTGATGGCCGAGGGCGCCGCCCGCCGCCTGGCCGCAGACCTCGAGGCGACCCTGAGTGCCCTGCCGGACCTGCTCCTCGAGTTCGACGCCGACTATCGCTACCGCGACATCCACGCCGCGCGGGCCGACATGCTGGCGCGGCCCAAGGAGACGATGTTGGGGCGCACGGTGCGCGAGGTCGTGCCGACCGGGGTCGCGTCGACCATGGAGCGGGTCATCGACCGGGCCATCCGAGACGGCATGACGGAGCCCGAGCTGGTCAGCTTCCACCTTCGTGGGCAAACGGTCTGGGCAGACGTGTCCGCCTCGCGCAAGCAGGCCGCAGACGGCATTGTCCGCTGCGTGATGCTGGTGCGCGACGCGACCCATCGCAAGCTCGCCGAGCAGCAGGCCGAGCACATGCGGTCGGTGGTGATGGCCTCCGGCGAGCTGCTGGCCTTCGTCAACCGGCGGGGATGCCTGGAGGTCGCCAACCCGGCATTCGTCCGCATCTTCGGCTGCGCGGAGGAAGACATCGCCGGGCGCAGCTTCTCGGAGCTGGTGTCGTCCGAGGTGTTCGAGCAGATGCGCGATGCGCTGGAGTGTGGTCAGAGCGGCCTGCGCCAGCGACTGCCGGTGATGGTCGCGGCAGGCGACGGGGCGCGCACGCTGGAGATCGAGTTTGCCCCCCTGACCCGCGAGGGCGAGCTGGCGGGGGTGGTCCTGAGCGGGCACGACATCACCGATCGGGCCAGTGCCCAGCGGGCACTCGAGGCCTACCGGGATACCCTGGAACGCGAGGTGTCGGAGCGCACTGCAGCCCTCGACACGACCCGCGTGCAGCTGGAGCAGACCCTGGCCAACAACCCGGTGGCGACCTTCGTGCTCGACCGGGACGAACGGGTGGTGCACTGGAACCTGGCCTGCGCCGTGTATTTCGGCATTGCCCCCGAGGACATGGTCGGCCGCAAGGATGTCTGGCGCGCGTTCTATGACGAGGAGCGCCCGGTCCTCGCCCAGTACCTGATGCGCAAGGACCGTGCCGGGCTGGAGGCCACCTACGGTCGCACCTGCCACCCCTCGGCCCTGGTGCAGCATGCCTACGAGGCCGAGACCTATTTCCCGCAGCTCGGCCGCTGGCTGTTCTTCACCGCGGCACCGATCTACGACGCCCAGGGTGCGTGCATCGGTGCCATCGAGACCCTCCAGGACGTCACCGCGCGCAAGGAAGCCGAGGCGATGACCGAGAAGGCCCGCGAGGCCGCCGAGGCCGCCGCGCGCGCCAAGTCCGAATTCCTGGCCAACATGAGCCACGAGATCCGCACCCCGCTCAACGGGGTGATCGGCCTGGCCCAGGTCGGGGTTCGCGAGAACG
>JAGRFX010000108.1 GCA_020445805.1 Rhodocyclaceae bacterium | reverse complement strand
AACGAGCCCTCCCCACAATGCACATGCCCTTCGATGCCGGTCTGATCCTCTTCTGGGCCAAGAAGCTGATGGCGCTGGCCATCCTGCCGCCGCTCGGCCCCCTGCTGCTGATCGCGCTCGGGCTGCGGCTGGGCCGCAGGGGCCGGACGCTGGCCTGGTCCGGCCTGGCGGCAGCGTGGTTCCTGTCGACCCCGATGAGCGTGGGATGGCTGATGTCGGGGCTCGAGACCAGCGCGCCGCTCGCACCCGGCGCACTGACGGGTGTCGAAGCCATCGTGATCCTCGCCGGCGGTCAACGCCACCATGCGCCCGAATATGGCGGGTCGACCGTCAATGGCTACAGCCTGGAGCGGGTCCGCTACGGCGCCCGCCTCGCGCGCCAGACCGGACTTCCGGTGCTGGTGACCGGCGGCACCGTGCGCGAACCGATTCCGGAGGCCGAGCTCATGCGCGATGCCCTGGTCACTGATTTCGCGGTGACGCCACGCTGGGTCGAGACGGACGCCCGGGACACCGCAGACAACGCCCGCAACAGTGCCCGCATTCTGCTGGCCGAGGGGATCCACAGCGTCGCGCTGGTGACCCACGCCGCCCACATGCCGCGTGCGGCGCGTGCCTTCCGGGAGGCCGGCCTGACGGTCGTCGAGGCCCCGACCGCCTGGCAGAGCAATCCGGAGGAGGCCGATTTCGATCCACTCGACCTGCTGCCGACACCCCGCGCGGCCCTGTCCGGCTGGTACGCCGCCCACGAATGGCTGGGCCGACTGGCCCACTGGCTCAGCGCGAGCCTCGCCTGAGGCGCAGCGCCATCGGGCGTGAATGCGCTGGGCCCGCCAGGCGGCTCAGCGCCCCTTGAACGCGGCTTTGCGCTTCTGCAGGAAGGCGGTCACGCCTTCGCCGAAGTCGCCGGTGGCCGAACAGCGCGCGAAGGCCTCGGCCTCGCTTTCCAGATGGGCCTCGAGGCGGCCACAGGGCGCCGCATACACCAGACGCTTCATTTCGCCATAGGCGTGGCGGGGACCCGAGGCCAGCCGGCGCACCAGGGCCGCGACCTCGTCCTCGAGGGCGGCATCGCCGACCACCCGGTTGACCAGTCCGAGCCGAAGGGCCTCCTGGGCATCGAAGCGCTCGGCCAGCAAGAGCAGCTCCATGGCCTTGCGACTGCCGACCATGCGCGGCAGGAAGTAGGACATGCCGCCGTCCGCGGACAGTCCGATCGAGGCATAGGCCGAGGTGAACTTCGTGCTTTCGGCGCACACCACCAGGTCGCACCCGAGCATCAGCGACAGGCCGAAGCCGGCACAGGCACCCCGGACCTTGGCGACCACCGGCTGGTGCATGCCCTGGATGGTCGTGACGACCGGATTGACGTACTGCTCGATCATGGCCCGGAATGCCGCCAGCCGGGCCTCGGGCGAGGCCGTCAGGTGACGGGCGAAGTCATTGATGTCGCCGCCGGCCATGAAGTGCTCGCCAGCCCCCTCGACCACCAGCACGTCGAAGTCGCCCCGACTGCGAATCGTCGACAGGGCCTTGGCGAGGTCCTCCATCATCTCGACCGAGAGCGCGTTGAGCGCGTCGGGGCGGTTGAGGGTCAGGGTGGCGACGCGGTCTTCGATCGCGTGGAGGACGGTGTTGGCCATGGGGCAGCTCCGCGAATGGGGAATGTATTCAGCCCAACGATAGCACCGCTGCGGACGCCTGTCGGCGCTACCGAGCGCCGCGCAGCCCGTGGGAGAATGGCGTCATGAACATCCTCATCCAGCGGCTGGACCTCGCCGATGCCGGCCAGGCAACGGCCTGGCTCGACCTGCTCGACCACTACGCCCGTGATCCCATGGGGGGCGGCGCCCCGCTGCCGGACTTCACCCGCGCCGAGCTCGTTCCCCGCCTTGCGGCCCGGCCGGATTTCGTCGCCTTCCTGGCCCGCGTCGACGATCGCTGGGCGGGGCTGGTCAATTGCTTCGAGGGCTTCTCCACCTTTGCCGCCCGACCCCTGCTCAATATCCACGACATCGTGGTGCATCGGGGGCTTCGCGGACGAGGCGTCGGGCAGGCCCTGCTGGCCGCGGTCGCGGACGAGGCGCGCCGGCGGGATTGCTGCAAGCTGACGCTCGAGGTCCTCTCCAACAACCGGGCAGCGCTCGACAGCTACCGCCGCTTCGGCTTCGCCGACTATCAGCTCGATCCGGCCGCCGGCACCGCCCGCTTCCTCCAGAAGGTCCTGTAATGCGGCCCCAGGCGCGCGGCCGCGGAGGCCGGGCCGCGGCATCGGCCGGCGAATTACCCCGCAGATCCGCGTGAGCCCGGCAACGGAGCACCTTTCCGCGCCCCCCGACATTGCAGTTCATCTAACCCTTAAGAGTGGCCTCCGGCGGCCCGTAGAAGGGGCAACACCCCCACACCGCCGGAGACATTTCACGATGGAGCTAGCAGACCTGATCACGGCCGCCACGGGTCTCGTGAGCCTGCCGGCCCACGAGATCCTGTTCAGCGAAGGCGAAGCCGCGGACGTGACCTATCTGCTGGTGTCGGGGCAGGCCGAGTTGCTGGTGATGGGGCAGACCATCGAGGTGGCGGGGCCCGGCGCCTTCCTGGGCGAACTGGCCCTGATCGAACCGGACCAGCCGCGGCCCATGAGCGTCAGGGCCGTCACCGAGTGCCACGTGGCGCGGATCGACCAGCGGCGCTTCGAGGAGATCGTGGCCCGGTACCCGCAGTTCGCCGTGGATCTGATGAAGGTAATGGCGCAACGTCTCCGCCGCGCGGACCTGCAGGTCGCCTGAGGCGCGAGCTTCCCTAGATCACACCCTCGCGCGCCAGGCGCGCGATCTCGGCCTCATCCAGCCCCAGCCAGGTACTCAGCACCTCGCCATTGCCTTCGCCGAGGGCCGGAGGCGCCCGGTCGAGGGCCACCGGCGAGCGGGACAGGCGCATCGGGCTCGCCACCTGCGGCACCGCGCACCCGTCGGGGCGCAGCTGTGTCCGTTGCAGGCCCCGCGCCGCAACCTGCGGATCGGCGAAGACGCCCGCCAGATCATTGATGGGCCCGCAGGGCACCCCCACCGCCTCCAGTGCGGCGATCCAGGCGGCCGTGGTGCGCTGGACCGTCAGTCGGTTGAGGGCCGGAATCAGCGTCGCGCGGTGCTCGACCCGTGCCCGGTTGGTGGCATAGCGCAGATCTGCCGCCAGCTCCGGTGCGCCGGCCTCGGTGCACAGCCGCGCGAACTGGCTGTCGTTGCCGACGGCCAGGATCATGTAGCCGTCGGCGGTCGGGAAATCCTGGTACGGCACGATGTTCGGGTGGGCATTGCCCAGGCGTGCCGGCGGCACGCCGCCCACCAGGTAGTTCATCGCCTGGTTGGCCAGGCAGGCCACCTGCACGTCGAGCAGCGCCATGTCGATGTACTGGCCGGCTCCGCTCCGCGCCCGGTGGTGCAGCGCGGCCTGGATGGCATTGGCCGCGTAGAGGCCGGTCAGGATGTCGGTCAGCGCAACGCCGGCCTTCATCGGCCCCCCGCCGGGCGCCCCGTCGGGCTGACCGGTGATGCTCATCAGGCCACCCAGCCCCTGGATCAGGAAATCGTAGCCGGCCCGGGCGGCATACGGGCCGTCCTGTCCGAAGCCGGTGATCGAGCAATAGACGAGGCCGGGGTTCTCCGGCTTCAGGGCGGCGTAATCGAGCCCGTAGCGGGCCAGGCCACCCAGCTTGTAGTTCTCGATCAGCACGTCGCTGCGCCGTGCCAGATCCCGCACCAGGGCCTGCCCCTCGGGCCGCGTCAGGTCGATGGTCACCGAGCGCTTGTTGCGGTTGGCGCACAGGAAATAGGCGGCGGTATCGGTGTCGTGTCCGTCCGCATCCGCGAGCCAGGGCGGCCCCCAGTGGCGGGTGTCGTCGCCCGCCCCGGGCCGCTCGACCTTGACCACCTCGGCCCCCAGGTCCCCGAGGATCTGCGAGGCCCATGGCCCGGCCAGGATCCGCGACAGATCGAGGACGCGGATGCCGGTAAGCGCGCCCATCAGTTGGCGAAGGCCTGCAGGCCCGTGATCGCCCGCCCGAGGATCAGTGCGTGCACGTCGTGGGTGCCCTCATAGGTATTCACCACCTCCAGGTTGACCACATGGCGGATCACCCCGAATTCGTCCGAGATGCCATTGCCGCCCAGCATGTCGCGGGCCACGCGGGCGATGTCGAGGGCCTTGCCGCAGGAGTTGCGCTTCATGATCGAGGTCAGCTCGACCGGCGCATTGCCCTCGTCCTTCAGACGCCCCAGGCGCAGGCACCCCTGCAGGCCCAGCGTGATCTCCGTCAGCATGTCGGCCAGCTTCTTCTGAATCAGCTGGTTGGCAGCCAGGGGGCGGCCGAACTGCTTGCGGTCCAGCACATACTGGCGGGCCGCCTCGTAGCAGAACTCGGCCGCGCCCAGTGCGCCCCAGGCGATACCGAAGCGGGCGGAGTTGAGGCAGGTAAAGGGCCCCTTCAGGCCACGCACCTCGGGGAAGACGTTCTCCTCCGGCACGAAGACCCCGTCCATGACGATCTCGCCGGTGATCGAGGTGCGCAGGCCGACCTTGCCGTGGATGGCGGGCGTCGACAGCCCCTTCCAGCCCTTCTCGAGCACGAAGCCGCGAATGTCGTCGGCGTCGTCCTTGGCCCACACCACGAAGACGTCGGCAATGGGGCTGTTGGTGATCCACATCTTGCTGCCGGTCAGCAGGTAGCCGCCATCCACCTTGCGGGCGCGGCTGGCCATGCTGCCCGGGTCCGAGCCATGGTCGGGCTCGGTCAGTCCGAAGCAGCCCACCCACTCGCCGGTCGCCAGCTTCGGCAGGTACTTGCGTTTCTGGTCTTCAGTGCCGAATTCGTTGATCGGCACCATCACCAGCGATGACTGGACGCTCATCATCGAGCGGAAGCCCGAATCCACCCGCTCCACCTCGCGGGCGATCAGCCCGTACCCCACATAGCCGAGCCCGGCCCCGCCGTAGGCCTCGGGAATCGTCGCCCCCAGCAGGCCCAGCTCACCCATCTCGTTGAAGATCGCCCGGTCGGTCCGCTCGTGGCGAAAGGCCTCGAGCACGCGTGGCATCAGTCGCTCCTCTGCGTAGGCACGCGCCGTGGCCTGGACCATGCGCTCCTCTTCGCTCAGCTGCTGCGCCAGCAGCAGGGGATCGAGGCAGTCGAAAGTTACCCGGGATGAGGTCATGTCCGCTCCAGTGAAATCGTGGGTTCCGGCGGGGTGCCGCCAGGAGCCGTCAATCTAGGTGCAGGCGGCCGCCGCATCAAGCGAAAAAGCAGAAAGGACCTGTGCGCAATGCGCACACCGCAATTGGCCCAACTCCATGGAGAAACGCACCTAAAAGATGCAAATAGATTATTTTTCAGTTACCTATGCCGTGACATCGGCCTTGGCACCACTGCCATGGATTGCCAATAATTCAATCAGACCCTTCACGGAGCCGGCATGCGCCGCAAGCTGCCAACCACCCAGTCCCTGCAGGCCTTCGAGCGGGCCGCCCGCCATGAGAGCTTCACGCGGGCGGCAGAAGACCTGGCCCTGACCCAGAGCGCCGTGTGTCGCCAGATCGCCGCCCTCGAGGAGTTCCTCGGCGTCAGCCTCTTCCGGCGCATCCGCCGCGGTGTGCGCCTGACCGAGGCCGGGCAGGCCTACAGCCGCAAGATCGCCAGCCGGCTCGACGCCCTGGAGCGCGACACCCTGGCCGCCATGGCCCACCAGGGTGCGGCCGCATCGCTGGAGCTGGCCGTCGTGCCCACTTTTGCCACCCGCTGGCTGCTGCCGCGGCTGGCCGGGTTCCGCGAACGCCACCCGGACATCCAGGTCCACCTCACGACCAGCACCCGACCCTTCCTGTTCGAGGAGACCGAGTTCGACGCCGCCATCTACTTTGGCGAGGCCGGCTGGCCCGGCACGGAGGCCCAGCTGCTGATGGGCGAGGACGCCGTCCCGGTGTGCAGCCCGGGCCTGGTTCCGTCGCCGCCGCTGGCACCCGGGGACATCGCCCGCATGCCCCTGCTGCAGCAGACCACCCGGCCCTATGCCTGGCGTCGCTGGTTCGAGTCCTGTGGACTGGCGGTCGAGGGCGACCTCGGCGGCATGCGCCTGGAACTCTTCTCGATGCTGGCCCAGGCGGCCATCGAAGGCTTTGGCGTGGCGCTGATTCCGCCTTTCCTGATCCGCGAGGAGCTGGCCAGCCGGCGGCTCGTCATCGCCCATCCGCAGGCGCTGCCGACCGACCGCGCCTATTACCTGATCGTTCCGGAGCGCAAGACCGGCAGCCTGCGCCTCGAAGCGTTCCGGATCTGGCTGCTGGCCGAGTGCGCCCGTTTCGGCGACGGCACCTGAGGCCGCCCGATGCCCGCCCGCGCCCGCCTTCGCCTTGCCTGGCTTGCCGCCCTGGGCCTGCTGGCGGGCTGCGCGTCCAGTGCGGTCACGCTCGAGCAATACACCGACTGGGACCGGGCCGGCGGCTGCAACGGTGCGGTCACCGGTCCCTGGGGCGTTTCGCTGGCCGGCACCGCGCTCGGCCCCTGCATGTTCCCGAAGCGCTTCGTGTGGATCACCTATGACGCCCTGTGGTGCAAGTCCTGCGACCGCCAGACCCACCAGAGTCATACCGCTGCCCAGCAGGCGGCGAAGGATACGGTGTTCGTCACGGTGCTCAGCGGCGGCCGGGAGGCCGACCAGTCCGCGTCCGCCCGGCAGATGCGGGCCTGGGCCGACGAGCACGGACTGGATCCGCGCCATGTGGTCGCGGAAGGCGCGACCGGGCGTACCCTGCCCCAGCACGCCCTGATCGGACCCGACGGCCGCACCTGGCTGCGCCAGCTCGGCCATCTGGACGCCGGTGAGATCCTGGCGACCATCGACGCCTTCCGGCGCGGGGACCGCCTCCCCCCCGTCTTTGCCCAGTGAATCCGCACGGCGCCCCGACCCTCGAGGTGGTCATCGAGATTCCCCGCTGGAGCTTCGTCAAGCGGGGCTCCAGCGGGCACGTCGATTTCATCTCGCCCCTGCCCTGCCCCTTCAACTACGGCGCCGTGCCCGATCGGCTCGGGCTCGAAGGCGACCTGCTCGATGCCCTGGTCCTGGGCCCGCGCCTGCCGCTGGGCAGCCACCACCACCTGCCCGCCTGGGGCGCCATCATCCTCGTCGACCGGGGCATGACCGACCACAAGCTGGTCTGCAGCACCCATCGCCCCAGCGCAACCGAGCTGCACCAGGTCCGCCGCTTCTTCGACTTCTATGCCCGCGCCAAGGCCGTGCTCAACCTGTGCCGCGGCCAGACCGGACGACACGCCTGTGAGGGCTGGTGCACGACCGAAGAAGCGCTCGCCCTGGCGCGGCCACGAGCGCCGGATTGGCCCGGCCCACGAGTAAATTTCTGACAGCAAGGGAACCCCCGTCGACTTCGTCGGTATAACAAGGGCATTTCCCGTAGCTGTGCCCTACCGTATTCCATGTCCGCCCCCACTGCCTTGCGCATCCTGAAGCGCACCGTTCAAGTCCTCGCCATGGCTTTTCTGGCGCCGGTGGCGCTCGCCGTGGCCTGGTACTTTGCCGCGTCCGACGGTCCGGTGGACTGGCGCACCGCGCGCAGCGACAGCACGGGCCAGGCCCCCTCGGCAGAGAACACCCCCGACGCCGTCATCCAGGTCTATGCGGCACGGGCTTTCCGCTGGCGCGGCGCCTTCGGTGTCCACACCTGGGTCGCCACCAAGCACACCGGCGCCGACCACTACGTGCGCTATGAAGTCATGGGTTTCGGGCTGCGGCAGGGGGGCGGCGCGGTCCGGATCCATCCGTCGATCCCGGACGCCTACTGGTACGGCAAGCGCCCGCAGCTGCTGCGCGACCTGCGGGGGGGCACCGAGGTCGATGACCTGATCGACCGCATCGACGCCCTGGCCCGCAGCTATCCCTACGACGACCGCTACCGGCTGTGGCCCGGCCCCAACAGCAACACCTTCGTCGCCTACCTC
Organism: Rhodocyclaceae bacterium; assembly: GCA_020445805.1. Lineage (GTDB taxonomy): Bacteria > Pseudomonadota > Gammaproteobacteria > Burkholderiales > Rhodocyclaceae > Cognatazoarcus. The sequence goes on along the minus strand of JAGRFX010000108.1, from coordinate 5,413 downwards.
GCCCGCGCCCTGCCGGAGCTGGCGCTCGACCTGCCCCCGACGGCCATCGGCAAGGACTTCCTGCCCGGGGGCGCCTGGCTCGCGGCGGCACCGAGCGGCCGGGGCTACCAGCTCTCGCTGGGGGGACTCCTGGGCCTGATCGCGGCCCCCGAGGAGGGTGTCGAGCTCAACCTGCTGGGCCTGGCGATCGGTCTCGACTTCTCGCCGCCGGCCCTGAAGCTGCCCGGCCTCGGGCGCATCGGCCCCAGCCCGGATCCGTTCGCGACCGGCGTATCGACGAGAAGTGGTTCATTGTTCGGCTCGTAAACTTCTGTCTCGTTACAGGTCCAGGGCAGACAATTCACGGACAGGTCGGCCAGCATCTTGGCACCGACCCGGACCCACCCACAGAGAGGACCGCTGCGATGAACCGATATCTCCTGATCCCGATCCTTGCACTCCAGGCCATCCTCGCCGTCGCCGGCCAGCCGGACGGTGACCCGAACCCGGTGCCCGAGCCCGAAACCCTCGCACTGCTGGCGATCGCTGGCGCAGCCCTGGCCGTCAACCTGTTCCGAAACCGCAAGAAGTAAGGGCGGATGCCCACCTGGGTCGAGGCGCTCCTCGACCACCGACGGGCGCTGCTTGCAGCGCTGCTGGTGCTGGCGGCGCTCACCGAGCGGGCCCTTGGTCGCCGACCCGCGACGCGAAGCGCCATCGACCGATGGTGGCTCGGCATCGGGCTGTGGGCGCTCGGCAGCCTGCTGATGACGGCCGGTCCCCACCTCGAAGCCTTCGGCCCGCGGCCAATGGCCGACTGGCCGATCATCCTGCAGGCGGGGCTGGTGTTCCTGTTGGCCGACGGCATTCACTACGTCGTGCACCGGCTGATGCATGCCATCCCGTGGCTGTGGCGGATCCATCGCGTGCACCACGCCGACGCGGACTACGACGCGGCAACAGCCCTGCGCTTCCATCCCTTCGAATGGGTGCTCTCGGCAGCGCCCCTGCTCCCGGTCATGGCCTGGCTGGCCCCCGCGGCCGAGGCCGGCGCCCTGGCCTTCGCGGCCATCATGGCCTGGAACGTGATCCAGCACATGGACCTCGGACGCATTCGCATCTGGGAGCGCTGGCTGGGCCCCTGGCTTCTGACCCCCGCCCTGCACCGCGAGCACCACGCCCGGGAACCGGCCCGGTCCCTCGGCAACTACGGGCTGTTGCTGTCCGTGTGGGATCGACTGTTCGGCACCTGGCGCGCGCCGCGGGCCAACGTCGCGGTCGGCGTGGCGGGCTGGGCGCATGGTGAGCACCTCATCGCCAATCTCGCTTCACCCTTCGCACGGGACGGGCAGCCCCAGGGCCCCGCGCAGGGCGTGCGATCGTGATCGCCCGCGTCCGGCCATACCGCCCGGCAGACCCTGCCTGGGTCATCGAGCAACATGCACGGATCTACGCAGCCGAACACGCGTTCGACGCGCATTTCGCCGACACCATCCATCACAAGATGGGCGAGTGGCTGGCCCGCGCCGACCCCCTCAAGCAGATGTGGATCGCCGAATGCGATGGCGAGCCTGCGGGCTGCATTGCCATCTCGGACGCCGGCGACGCCTCGGCCTTCCTTAATTTCGTGCTGGTGCTACCGGACTATCGCGGGCAGCGACTCGGCCGGCAACTGCTCGATACGGCCCTCGCCCATGCCCGCAGCTGCGGGCAACGCTTGGTCCGCCTCGAAACCTACCAGTGCCTGGCCGAGGCCCGCCAGCTCTACCGCAGCAGTGGTTTTCGCTGCCAGGAGACCCGCGCCCCCGTCGCCCTCTATGGCCAGGCCGTCGTTTCGGAGTTCTGGTCCCTGGCCCTCTGAGCCCGGGCCCGCAGCAGTCGCCCGGTTTGCCCCCCGGGCGTGGCGCAGTATAGTCCGCACTCCCGACGCACCCGCCTCGCCCCTCGCCCATGCCCCTGCCCGTTTACGACACGGCTTCGTACGCCGACCAGCTCGCCGCCAAGCTCGCCCGATACCGGTCGGAGTTCGCGCCCCTGGGCCTGCCGGAACCCGAGGTGTTCGAATCCCCGAGGCTGGGCTACCGGATGCGGGCCGAGTTTCGCCTGTGGCATGTCGAAGGGCAGGCCCACTATGCGATGTTCGACCCGGCCGATCCGAAAAAGCCGATCCTGATCGACGCCTTCCCGCCCGCCCACGCCCGCATCGGCGAAACCATGATGCCGCTCCTCGCGCGGATCAACGCCAGCCCCGATCTGCGGCGCAAGATCTTCCAGATCGAGTTCCTGGCCACCCTGTCGGGCGAACTGATGACGAGCCTGGTGTATCACCGCACGCTCGACGCGGCCTGGGAGGCCGAAGCCCGTTCGCTTGCCGCCGACCTGGGCATTCTCGTCATCGGTCGCAGCCGCGGCCAGAAGTGTGTGCTGGAGCGGGACTGGCTGCAGGAGGCCTTCGAGCTGGACGGCCGTCAGCTCCGCTACAAACAGGTGGAAGGCAGCTTCACCCAGCCCAATGGCGAGGTCAATCGGCACATGCTGCGCTGGGCACGCCGCCAGGCGGCTTCCCTCGGGGGGGACCTGCTGGAACTCTACTGTGGCAACGGCAACTTCACGGTGGCCCTCGCGCCGCTCTTCGGCAAGGTGCTGGCCACCGAGATGAGCAAGACCTCGGTCCATGCCGCCCACGACAACCTGGCCGCCAACGGCGTCCGCAACGTGGCCATGGTCCGCATGGCCAGCGCGGAGATCAGCGACGCCCTGGCCGGGGGGCGCGAGTACCGGCGGATGCGCGAGGTCGATCTGCCCGACTACCACTTCTCGACGCTCTTCGTCGATCCGCCCAGGGCCGGGCTCGACGACGCGACGGTGGCCCTCGCCGGCCGCTTCGACCACATCCTCTACATCTCCTGCAATCCCGAGACCCTGCGCGCCAACGTGGAGACCCTGTCGGCCACGCACCGCATCGCGACCGCCGCCGCGTTCGACCAGTTTCCGTACACCCATCACCTCGAATGCGGGATGTTGCTGGTGCGGCGATAGGCCGGCTCAGGGCACGGGCAGCTGACGACCGCCCTTGACCGTGCGCAGCGAGAAGCTGGTGTAGAGCTCCTTCACGCCGGGCAGGGTCCGCAGCACCTTCTGGGACAGCTCGCCGAAGGCCTCCAGGTCCGGTGCCACCACCTCCAGCGTCAGGTCATAGCGGCCCGACACCACGTGGCAGGCGACGATGGCCGGAATGCCCATCACCGCCTTTTCGAAACGCTCCTCCAGGTCGGCCCGGTGATGCTCGAGCATCACGCTCACGAAGGCCGTCACGCCGTAGCCCAGGCGCCGCGCATCCAGCTCCGCGTGGTAGCCGCGGATCATGCCCGCCTCCTCCAGGGCCTTGACCCGCCGCCAGCAGGGCGAGGAGGTCAGCGACACCCGCTCGGCCAGCTCGGCGATGCTCAGTCGCGCATCCTGCTGGAGCAGTTCGAGGATGCTGCGGTCAGTCCGATCCATGTCCGTTCCCCCATCGCGGCGAGGCCGCTCTGGAGATGATTTTCATTCGTTTTCCATCACCAGAGCAATAATCCGGCGCCCGTTCGCAAAATAAGGGAACGATTTGCCCCTTACTCTGGATGGGCGGCAGGGAACGCGCACGATTCCGCCCGGCCTGCCCGCCTAAGATTTCCCCCAGTGCCGGCGCCCCACGAACGACGGCCCATACAACGACATCAGGTGGAGACAACCTTCGTGGATGAGCCGACTTGCGCCCACAAGGCGCGGGGCGCGCCTTGCCTGTCTCCACCGGTCCCTCGATCAGGGACCACACACTGGAGGAGATCCAATGGCAGTTTCGATGGTTCAAGGCGCCGCCGGCGCCGTCGCGGGCAAGGTCCACGGACACTGGTCCTCGCGCATGGGCTTCATCATCGCCGCGGTCGGCTCGGCCGTCGGCCTCGGCAACGTCTGGAAGTTTCCCTACATGGTCGGGCAGAGCGGCGGCGCGGCCTTCGTGCTGGTCTATCTCGCCTGCATCGCGCTGATCGGCCTGCCCATCATCGTCGCCGAATGGCTGATCGGGCGGCGGGGCCAGAAGAATCCGGTCAACACCATGGCCGACCTGGCCCGCAGCCACAAGCGCAGCCCCGCCTGGGTTGTCGTGGGCATCGCCGGCACCCTGGCCGGTTTCCTGATCCTCTCCTTCTACAGCGTCATCGGCGGCTGGTCGCTCGCCTACCTCGGCGACGCCGCCAGCGGCACCTTCGCCGGCATCGACAAGGCCACGGCCGGGGCGCTCTTCGATGGCCTGCTCGCCTCGCCCGGCACCCTTCTCGCCTGGCACACCCTCTTCATGGCCGTCGTCATCGGCATCGTCTGCCGTGGCGTGCGCGGCGGCCTCGAGCGGGCCTCGCGCCTGCTGATGCCGGCGCTCGGCGTGATCCTACTGGTCCTCGTCGCCTACGGCATGAGCACCGACGGCTTCGGTGCCGCGGTCAGCTACCTGTTCTCGCCGGACTGGAGCCGCCTGACCGGCGAAGTGCTGCTGGCCGCCCTCGGCCACGCCTTCTTCACCCTGTCCCTGGGCATGGGCGTGATGATGGCCTACGGCTCCTACCTGGGGCAGGAGGTCAACCTGCTGCGCGCCGCCCGCACCGTGGCTGTCGCCGACACCGTCATCGCCCTCTTTGCCGGCCTGGCGATCTTCCCCATCGTGTTCTCCCACGGGCTCGACGCGGCGGCCGGCCCGGGCCTGGTCTTCGTGACCCTGCCCCTGGCCTTCGGCGGCATCTCGGGCGGCAGCCTCCTGGCGAGCCTGTTCTTTGCCCTGCTGGTCTTCGCCGCCGTCACGTCGGCCATCTCGCTGCTCGAGCCGGCGGTCGAGCTGGTGGAGGAGCGCACGCCCCTGTCGCGGGCCGGCGCCAGCCTCGTCACCGGCCTGGCCGCCTGGGCCCTGGGCATCGCCGCCCTGCTCTCCTTCAACGCCTGGAGCGACGTGCTGATCCTCGGCAACACCGTCTTCGACCTGCTCGACAAGCTGACCAGCAAGTTCCTGCTGCCGCTGACCGGCCTGGGGGCCATCGCCTTCGTGGCCTGGTGCATCGACCGGGAGAGCGTGCGGGCCGAACTGCGGCTGGGCCCCGCGGCCTTCCGTGTGTGGGACGTGGTGGCGCGCTTCGTCGCGCCGATCGGCGTCCTGATCGTTTTCATCAACAGCCTCTGACCCCAACCAAGCAAGCGGCAAACCGGAGCGCCGGCGGCCACAAGCCGCCTGCCGCCACGGGCAGCCCAAGGGAAGACCATGACCCAAACCCTGAGAGACGTCCGCCTGACGGACAAGTACACGCTGGAGACCGGACAGGCCTACATGACCGGCATCCAGGCCCTGGTCCGGCTGGCCATCAACCAGCGCCTGCGCGACCAGCGCGCCGGCCTGAATACCGCCGGCTAC
>JAGRFX010000107.1 GCA_020445805.1 Rhodocyclaceae bacterium | reverse complement strand
GAAGCTCAGGTAGTAGGTGGTGTTCTGGGCCCCGGTGGGTGCTCCGGTGACGCCCGATACGTCGCCGCCGACGAACCCACCCGGCGCGGTCGAGGGCGGGATGACCGTGCTGGGGAAGGTGAGCCCTGCGGCGCTGACCGTCAGCGTGTAGGTGCCGGCAGGCGCAGAGGGCAACAGCAGGAACTGGTACATGCCGTCGGCCCCGACCGTCTGCGACAGGCTGCCACCGACCACATGGGTGGAGAGCAGGCCCGGTGCCGACAGCGTCACCTGGGCGCCGGCCACCGGCAAGCGCGTGCTGCTGTTGTAGACCACGCCGGACGGATCCAGCGGCAGGCTCTGGTTCACCACCGGAACGCCGGCCTCGACGCGGATGCCGGAGAGCTGGCTGACGCTGGCGTAGCCGCCGTTGCCCGATCCGTCGCCATCCACCGGCATCGGGCCGCTGCTCACGGTCTGCCCGAGCGGATTCAGGAAGCGGACCGTATAGCTGCCGTTGGCGAGGCCATTGAACTGGTAGGCGCCGTCCGCGCCCGTGGTCACCCGCGCCACCAGCAGGTCCCCGCCAGCGCCATCGGAGAGCAGTTCGACGATCCAGCCCTGGCGCCGCGGTTCGCCCGAATCGACGATCTGGTCGTGGTCCAGGTCGTACCACACCACGCCGCTGATGGCACCGGTCGGAGCGACCGCCGAGAAGGTGGTCGTGGCCTGGCTGGTGTCGTTGGCCGGGTTGGTGTCGGTCGCGGAGGTGGCAATGGTGCTGGTCACCGTAACGCTGCCCGAGGCCGGCGCCGTGTAGGTGATGACCAGCGAAAGGCCTTCGCCCGGGGCCAGGCTGGACGGCAGGTTGCAACCGGTCAGCGCGCTGCCCGACCAGATGCAGTCCACCCCCTGGTAACTGACGGTCACGCCTGACGGTGCGTTGCTGATGGCCAGGCCGAAGCTCGTGATGGGGGCGCCGGACGGTCCGGCGTTGTAGTAGCCGAGCTGGGACACCACGAGGCTGCCCGCGCTGGCGCTGGCCGGCGCGGTCACCGTGGTGCCCACATCGACGGTGGCCGCGGCGATGACCGTGGTGGTGGCCTGGTCCGTGTTGTTCGAGGTGTCGGCGTCGTTGGTGGCCGATACGCCGGAAATCGCGGTGACCGAGCCGGAAGCCGGCGAGGTATAGACGATCTCCAGGGTCACGACCTGGCCCTGGGCGAGTGTCGTCGGCAGGTTGCAGCCGCTGACCACGCCGCCCGACAGCACGCAGGGCACGCCGTTGTGGCTGACTGTCGCGCCGGCGGGCAGGCCACCGAGCGCGTAGCCCACGCCGGTGGCGTTGGCGACCCCCAGGTTGGTGAAGCTGGCGCTGGCATGCACCTGGGTCGAGGGCGCCGCCGTGGCGGGCGCCGTGATCCAGGTGGTGACATCCGCGACGGTCCCTGTCGCCAGGGTGGTCGGCGCGCTGGCCTGGTTGTTGGAGGTGGGCGTCTCGCCGGGCGTCGTGGTGGTGATGATCGCCGTCGCTGTCAGGGTCAGGGTGTTGCCGGCGGCACTGGGCGTCGCCACGAAGCCCGACGCGGCCACGTGCTTGAGGCCCGACCCGACCGGCGCCGACAGCGTGGTGGCCAGGCTTGCCGGCGCCTGGAAGTCGACGATCGCATTGACCTGCATGCCGGTCGTCAGCGAGGTCGGCAGGCCGGTCAGGACGACCATCCCGCTGGCCGGATCGTAGCTGCACTGGGCGCCGCTGCAGGTCACCCCGCTCAGGCTGGCCGGCAGCGAGAGCCGGTAGGTCACCCCGTCGGCCCGGGCCGGTCCCTGGTTGCCATAGGTCACGAGGACCCGCACGTTGTCACCCGGTGCCACGCTGGCCGGTGCATCGACCTGGGCCACCACATCGGGCACCAGCGTGACGGACACGGTGATGGTGGCCGAGGACGGGTTGTTGGTCAGGTAGCTCTCGCCGCTGGCGCCGATGTTGCTCGAAACGGTGACGCTGCCACTGGCGGGGGCCGTGTAGGCCACCTGGACCGTGAAGTGCTCGCCCGGTTGCAGCACGCCTGGCAGGCCGCAGCCCGTCAGTGCGCCCGTGCCGGCGTTCCAGGTGCACAGCACGCCCTTGTAGCGGATCTCGGCATCCGCCACCGCGGTGCCGGACAGCAGCACGGAATAGCTCGCGCTTGCCGGATCCGGGCCCAGGTTGCCGAAGGTCACGTCGGCGCTGACCCGCGCACCGGCGGCGCTGGTGAGCGGCGCCGCGACCAGGCTGTAGGCGTCGGGGACACTGGCCGCGCTGACGATCGTGGTGCTGTCGCTGTCGGTGTTGTTGCCCGCCACCGAATCGGCGGTGGCGTTGGTGCCGGCACTCAGCACCACCGTGCCGCTGGCGGGCGCCGTGTAGCGCACCCCGAGGGCGACCTGCTGGCCGGCCAGCAGGGTCGTCGGCAGGCCGGTCAGCGTGATCAGACCCGTGCCGCTGTCGTAGCTGCACGCAATGCCGTTGCCGCTGCAGGCCACGCCGGAGAGGCCGGCCGGAAGGCTGGCGGTGTAGGTCACGGCGGTGGCATCGGTGGCGCCGAGATTGGCGAAGACCACGTCCACCGTCACGGTGCTGCCCGCCAATGCATTGGGCGGGGCTTCGACCGTGACCGCCACATCGACCACCGGGCTGGACACCACGGTGCTGTCGATGGCCGTGTTGTTGGCCGTCGGCGTCTCGCCGGGGGTCGTGGTGGCCACCGTCGAGGTCACCCCCAGCGGACCGCTGGCGGGTGCCAGGTAGGTGAGGAGATAGCTGGCCGACTGGCCGGGCACCAGCACGGTCGGCAGCCCGCTCACCGTCAGCACGCCGGTGGTGGGGTCGTAGGCACAGGCCACGCCGGCGCACGTCACACCGGTGAGGCCGGTGGGCAGCTGCAGGCCATGCGTGACGCCCTCGGCCGTCGCGGTGCCCTGGTTGCCGATGACCACCCGTATCGAGAGGGGGGCGCCCGCCGAGACGCTGTCGGGGGCGTCCACCGTCGTGAACACATCCGGGAGCGCCGTGGCGACGGGCTCGACCCCGAAATTGAGGCCGCTCACATTGCCGCTGGCATCGATGGCGGTGAGGCGGCCGTCGGCCGTCCCGTCCACCACGCCGTTGTGGTTCTCGCCCGTGGATTGCCAGCCGCTGGAGGTGGCCGACGACGCCGAGAAACTGCTGCCGACCGTGGGGCTCGCGGTCGACAGGATGGCCAGATAGCCGGTGCCCGTCGGGACGCCGGCGCTCCACTGGCCGTTGCTGGCCACGGACGCCACGGCCAGCACGGTGCCCGAGCCATTGGTGAGGATCACGCGCGGTGCGCCGCTGCCGGTGCCCGCCTCGCCGCCGTTGCGGATGGCGTCGGCGGCGGTCCCGCCGCCCGTGCCGGAGTCGTCGAAGACGAGGCCGGAGAGCGTGACGCCGAGGTTGATACCGAAGTTGGCGCCGCCGCTGCTCCCGCCGCTGACCGTGACCGGGGCCGGATCGTTGGCCGTGGTCAGGTAGTAGCCAGACGGAACGACCGGATCGATCAGGTAGTCGCCTGCCGGGACGGTCGGGAAGCTGTAGTTGCCGAGCTGGTCGGTGTAGGCGGTCGCCACCACCGCGCCGCCGACCGCAGCGCGCAGCTGGACGGCCACGCCGAGCACGCCGGCCTCGCCGCCGCCCTGGGACTGGTTATTGTCGCCATCGAGCCAGACCCGGCCCGAGAGCGCGCCGACCAGGCCGCTGGCGGCCACATAGCCGGTGTCGTCGCGGACACTGCCACCGTCCGGAACCACCACCACCTCCGGGTCGCTGCCGTCGGCGCCGCTGGTCAGCACCAGGGAGGCCGGGAGGGTCGCGTCATCCACATCGACGGTGGTATTGCCCGCGGATACGACGCGGCTGAAGTAGCCCGCACCATCGGTGAGCGCGATATACACGGTGGACGTGTCATCGATCAGGGTCACCGCAACGCCGGTCAGCGGCGTGTCGATGGCGGGGTCGAAGTCGCCATTGGCGTCCAGGTCGCGATAGACCACGCCCTCCACCAGGCCGGTGCCGGCGGCCAGCACGGTGACATCCTCTGCGGTCGTGGACAGGGGGTCGAAGGGGGTGATGCCGATGCCGCTGGCGCCGAGGACCGCGCCGTTCTGGTAGGTGGCCGGCCCGACCAACGAATCCACGTCGGCCGTGAATCGGATGGTGGTGGTGCCGCCCGCCGGGACGTTGACGGTCCATTGGGGCCGGCCGCCGTCGCCGCCGACCAGGGTGGGGTCGCCGAACGGGTTGCTATCGACCGTCGTGGTGCCCGTGGCGTAGGTGAAGCCGGCCGGCAACTCGTCGAGCACCGTCACGCCGTTGACGACGCTGCCACTGCTGTTGGTGACCACGATGGTCCAGTCGGCGGTTGCGCCTGCAGCGATCACCGGGGTGGTGGTGAATTTGCGGACCGACAGTCCGCCGACGGTGGTGACCCAGTCGCTGCTGCAGCTGGCCGGCGGCGTGGCGCCGGTGCAATACACCGCGTCCTGGATCACCGCCTGGTTGGTGTAGCTGCCCGCGCTGGTGGGCACCGCCTCGACCTGGACGGTGCCGCTGTTGCCCGCCGCCAGCAGGCCGATGGTCCAGCTGACCGTGCCGTTGGCGTCGACGCTGGGGGCTGAGGTTGCGGCCGGCGTCGAGCCGACGTAGCGCCAGCCTGCCGGCAGGGCGTCGCTGACCACCACGCCGGTGGCATCGGCGTCGCCAGTGTTGCGGTAGGTGAGCGACCAGGTGCCCCCCACGAGCACGTCGGCTCCGCTCGAGGCGGTGACCGGCGTATCGACCACCAGGCTGTTGCCGGCGATCGACTGGATGCGCGTGAGCGTGCTGCCGATGCGCAGGATCTGCCCCGCGCCGAAGCGGCTGGCGTCGTCCACGAAGAGCGTGGTGGCGGCCGTTGCGGCACTGCTCAGGTGCGCGGCGGGCATGGGGAGGTTGGCCGGACCGGCCTTGCTGATCGAGACCACGGGGCCGGCACTCACGGTGCTGGTCGCGCTCGCCGTGCGCAGCGGGCTGTTGGAGGCACTGGCACTGGCCACGTTGACCAGCGGCAGGGTGCCACTGGGGAGCACGTCGACAATGTCGGCCTGGAAGGACAGGGTGGCGCTGGCCGCGGGGGCGAGGGTGCCGACCGAGAAGACGACCCGGTTGTCGATGGCATCGAACGCGCCGCTGCCGAGCGTTGCGTTGATGCCGCCGGCGAAGCGCATGTAGGAGAGGATGGGGTCTCGCACCACCACGTCCTCGGCGGCGCTGGTGCCCTGGTTGGTGACGGTCAGCGTATAGGTCAGGGTGTCACCGGCGGCGGGTGTGGCGGCATCCACGGACTTGGCGATGGCAAGGTCCGGATGGGTGCTGATGCTCACGGTGACGGTGTTGCTGGTGCAACTGGCCGGTGGGGTCGCGCCGGTGCAGTAGTCCGCGTCGGTGACCGTGGCCTGGTTGTCGAGGGTGGTGATGCCGCTCGCCGGGCTGGCGGCAACCTGCATGGTGACGGTCGCCGTCACGCTGGCGCCGGCCGCCAGGTTGGCGGGTGCCCAGGTCACGGTCCCGCCGCTCTGGTTGCAGGTACCGCTGGCGGTGAGGCAGGTGCCATAGGTGTAGTCACCGGTCACCGGCAGTAGGTCGGTGACGCTGATGCCGGTGGCGATGCCGTCGCCTGCGTTGAGGAGCGTGAGGGTGTAGGTGGCGGTCTGGCTGGCCACCAGGCTGGTGTCGTCCACCGCCTTGGTCAGGACGAGCTTGGGGGTGCCGCCGCTGCTGCCGCCGCCCTGCACCAGGGTGCTGGCGCTGGCGCTCTTGGGGCTGGTCTCGGTACTCTCGATGGTCGCGGTATTCTGCAGCGTGCCGAGGCCGGTGAGGTCGTTGTTGACGTTCACGGTCAGATTCACGCTGCCACTGGCGCCGCCGGCGAGGGTTCCCAGGGACCAGCTCACATTGCCCGGCGTTCCCGAGTCGTGCACACCGCCGCCGGTGCTGGACGCATAGGTGGTGCCCGTCGGAAGGGCATCGGTCAGCATGACGTTGGTCGCCGAGGTGACGTTACTGGTGTTGGCGTAGCGGATCGTATAGGTGATCTGCTGGCCACCGGCCCCATTGACGACACTGGTCGCGTCCGCGCTCTTCTCGATCAGCAGGTTGGCTGGCGGAGGCGCGCAGATCTGGGTGAAGCTGCTGGCCGAATCCACCTGCAACTCCACCGTCGTGGCCTTGTTCTGTGCCATGACGACGGCGACGACGATGAGCAGCCGGTGGTCTTTCTGGATCGCGCCCGTGGGTGCCACGCTGCTCAGCGGCACCGGTGGGGTCGGGCTCCCGTTGTCGGTGTAGGACGCCGAGCCGAGCTGCACTTGGGTCCCGCTCACGGGGTCGTAGTCGTAGATCGACACCACCAGGGTCAGGTTCGAGTTGGACGCACCGCCGAGGGCAGCGGACTTGGTGTAGTAGATCTGCCCCGAGAAGGTCGAGCTGCCATTGAAGTTGACCAGCTGGCCCGAAGCCGGATCCTGGTAGAAGCGCGCGACCTCGAGGGTCGGAACGGGGTTCGGATTGGACGGAATCCCCACCTGAATGGTGCTCGGGCTGCCGGTAGGCGCGGTCGTGTCGGTCAGGTACTGGGTGCCTGCCGAGCCGACGTCGCCCTGCTGGCTCTTGAGGTAATAGGTGCGGCACAGGGTGCCGCCTTCGGAGACACCGACGTCGGCGCTGTCGGTGACCGGGCTGGTCTGGTCGGAGTCGATGCTGGCCGTGTTGGTCACCGGGTTGGCGGACCCGGTGAACGGACTGCCAGCCTGGAGTGTCAGGGTTCTCGAGCCCTGCGTGCCCGCGCCCACGGTGCCGAGGTTCCAGGTCGCGACGCCGGCGTTCACGACACAACTGCCGGTGCAGCTGACGAAGCTGAAGCCGCTCGGGATGGGATCGGAGAGGACAACGCCGGTGGCGTCACCGCTCCCCGTGTTCTGCCACGAGAGGGTGTAGGTGACCGTCGCGCCCGGTGCGATCAGGCCGGCGCCGGCGACCTTGGACAGGCTGAGTTCCGGCCGCGGCACGTTCACGTAGCTGGAGGCGCTGGCGACGACCGGCGCCGTATCGTCGGAGGTGATCGTGGCAGTGTTCACCAGCGGAACCGCGGCCGTGCCCGGATAGGGATTGGCGACCGAGGTCGTGACGCTGACCGAGAACGGACCGCTGCCGGCAACCAGGGTGCCGAGGGACCAGATCAGCGTATCGCCCGCATTGCAGGTGCTGCTGGCGTCGTTGTCGGTGCAGCTGCAGCCCCCCGTGCAGGTCGCCGTGGCGACCCCGTCGGGCAACACGTCGGTCAGCACCACGTTGTGGGCGTCGATGGGCGAATCGTTGGCGTAGCTCAGGGTCCAGGTCAGGGGGTCGCCCTGGTTCAGGGACAGGCTGCTCGCGGACTTGGCGAGGGACAGACGCGCGGCGCCGACGCCGATCTGGACCGGTTCGCTGGTCAGCGGCCCGAAGTCGCTGCTGCCGGTGGCAGTGTTGGTGTAGGTGCCGGTCACGGTCGGCGCCTTGGCGGTGAAGGAGAGGCTCACGCTGTTGCCGGGCGCAATCGAGACGCTGCCATTCCAGGTCAGGGTGTTGCCGCTGATCGACGGGTCGGCAGTGCCGAAGGCGCCGGTCGTCGAGCCGGCGTTGTAGATGAAGCCGGCCGGCAAGGGATCCACCAGGCTCGTCAGGTCGACCGCGCCACTGTTGTTGGCCGGGTTGCTGACGGTGAGCGTGAAGCTGACATCCTGGCCGACCGTGGTGCTCGTCGGCGTGGCGGTCTTGGTGAGGGTGGGCGCGACACCGCAGGCGTTGATCGCGACGCCGATCAGGGCGGTCTGGACGCCGGTGACGTCTGGGTTGCCGAACCAGTTCTCGCTGCTGTCCGGCACGGTCGGCGTGCCGTGGGCAGGGAACAGTGCCTGCTGACCGGTGATCCAGTCGCCCGGACCGCCGCTGGTCCAGGTCCGGGCCGCGCCGTCGTAGGACCACGGATTGGTATAGATCTGGGCTTGCGTGAGGCTGTCGGTGCTGCCCGGCAGGTACGAGAAGGTCCGGTTGTTCACGGGGGCGTCGGGCACGCCGTCGTCGTGCAGGGTGCGGTCATCGACCGCCTGGACCCCGATCAGGTACTTGCCCTTGGGGAGGTTGGTGGCGTTCCAGCTGGCCCGCCAGCGGTTGAGGCTGCCGGCCTCGAGCGCCGCCGGGACCGCGTCGGTCCACGCGCTGCCCGAATCGCCCGCCATCGTGCCGTCACCGTCGGTGTCGGCCCAGTACAGGAAGCGCACGGACGTGACCGAGGGCGCGATCTGGCCGCTGCCGTCCACATAGAGCGTGTCCTGGACGGTCGCCGACAGATCATAGTTGCCGGGGCAGGTCGCCGGGGCCTTGGCCTCGACCTTGGCCACGATGGGCTGGCTGTAGGGGGTGGTCTTGTTGAAGGACAGGTAGTCGCCGAAGGGGCCGGGCTTGCCCTCGTCGCCAATGTAGGCGCGGTCGAGCGAGCAGTCCTTCTGGAACGGGTTGTTGAGGCTGTTGGCGGTACAGAACAGCATCGAGATCGGGGTGTCGCGGGTGATCTTCGGGCCGTTCAGGGCCGGGTTGGGGCCGGTGGGGGAGGCATCGAGCATGCGCACCGGGATCTGGTAGTCGACGAAGTACTCGTTGCAGGCATTGGTCGAGACGAGCTTGGCCCGGCTGGTGCCGTAGTCCCAGGTGTTGGCGCTGCCGCCCGGCGGCCAGGCGGTGTCGGGGGCCGATACGCCGTCGTGGAAGTTGAGAATCTGGCCGCCCGAGGTGAAGGCCGTCGGGTTGTGGGCGATCAGGCGGATCGAGGGGTCATTCAGGTAATCGATGGACTGGGTGGGGATGTTGCCCCAGATGCCGGCGATCATGTCGATGGGGCCGGCCGGATTGCCGGACGAACCATCCAGGTGTGCCGCCAGGTCGCGGTAGCCGTCGCCGTCGATGTCGAACAGCACGGTCCACAGGGCCGAGCTCCAGGGATCGGAACTGCGGTAGTTGCCGGCCGAGGGGCCGGTGGCGTAGGTGTGGGCCACCTGCTCGACCCGCCAGCGGAACATCAGCACGTCCTTGGTCGGATCGCTCGGGTGCTTGTAAAGGTGGTAGTAGATGCTCGGCAGCGACTTGTCGATGCACGACGACGCCACGTTCACGTAGTTCTGGGGCGAGGTGCCGCCGTTCGACGGATCCTGCACCCGGGGGTCGGCGATGCCGCCCTGGAAGCGCGTATACGGGGTCCACTCACCACAGGCGTGGCCGCAGTCCGCGGCGTTGGGCGGTTCCGTGGGCCAGGCCACCGGGGCGAAGTGAACCGGGCCGCCGGCCTCATTGACAGTGCCGCCGTTCCAGTCCGGAGGGAAGGTGTCTGCAGGTGCGAGCGAAGCACTCGCGGCGAGGTAGAGGGCCGCGATCAGGCGTTTGGACAGCAAGGGATGTCTCCGGTCTCTGGTTCGACTGAGCAACGGCCTGCGGGCCGAGAGCGCAGCGGTGGTTTGGACGGAATAACGGCAGTTCGCTGATGTGTCTTTATGTGTCTGAAATTGAAATCGCGTGCCGGAGCCCTGCGGGTTGGCCTGTCGGATAACGGCTGACAGGTTAAGGAAACGCTAAGACTCGCGGCGCAGACTGTCGTCATGAGGGGGAGAGGAATCGTGACGCGAGCGATTGGCGATCGGGTCGTGCCGGTGGGGCGTGCCGCGGGGCCGGGATGGCTGCTGCTGGCCTGCCTGGCCGCGGCCTCGGTGGCGCTCCTGCCCGGCGTGCCCCGGCTGGCGGCCGGCGAGCACGGCGCGGCCGAGATCACGGCGCGCAGCGAAGGGGTCTGGCGGGTTCGCTGCGGCAGCTGTCACCTCGCGTTTGCACCGGAGCTTCTGCCGCGCGCGTCCTGGATGGCCCTGCTGGCCGAGTTGCCGGCCCATTTCGGGAGCCGGGTGGCGCTGGCCCATGAAGAGCGGGTCGAGGTGGGCGCCTGGCTGGCCCACAACGCTGCCGATGTGCGTCGTTCGGTGACGGGCCTGGCCGTGATGGAGCGGATGGCCCTGTCGGACCGCCCGCTCCGGGTGACGGATACCCGATGGTTCCGCCATCGGCACAACAATATTCCGCGTGCGACGTGGTCGAGTCCGGTGGTGGCATCCGAGGCCAATTGCGGCGCCTGCCACCGCGACGCAAGCGCGGGTATCTTCGATGAACGCTCGGTAGCGATTCCGGGATAGGAGAGGGCATGCGCATACTGCTGGTGGAGGATGATCGACTGCTGGGCGACGGGCTGGTCACGGGGCTTCGCACGCTGGGGAACGGCGTGGACTGGGTCCGGGACGGCGATGCGGCCCTGGCGGCCGTCGAGGCGGAATCCTTCGCAGCCGTGGTCCTCGACCTGGGCCTGCCGCGCCGGGACGGCCTGGCCGTGCTGCGCACCATGCGCGGGCGGGGCGACGCCACACCGGTGCTGGTCCTGACGGCCCGGGACGAGGTCCGTGCCAAGGTCGAAGCCCTCGACCTGGGCGCGGACGACTATGTCCTCAAACCCTTCGATCTCGACGAGCTGGCTGCGCGGCTGCGGGCGCTGGTGCGGCGTTCCCGCGGGCGTCCGGTACCCCTGCTGACCCGGGGCGACCTGGAGCTGAATCCGGCCACCCGCGAGGTGCGCATAAGTGGCGAGTCCCTGGCCCTGACCAGCCGCGAGTTCGAACTCTTGAGCCTGCTGCTGGAGGGCAAGGGCCGGGTCCAGACCCGGCGGGTGCTGGAAGAACAGCTGTATGCCTGGGGCGAGTCCATCGGCAGCAACGCCCTGGAGGTCCATGTGCACCACTTGCGCCGCAAGATCGGCGGAGACATGATCCGGACGGTTCGTGGTGTCGGGTACATGATGATGGATGACGAAGCCGCTGGCGCATGAGCGGCTATCTGCGCTATTCCCTGCGGGGGCGCCTGATGGCCGTGCTGATCTCCTCCATGGGGCTGTTGTGGCTCGTGGCGGCGGTGTCGGCCTTCCTGCACGCGCTGGAAGAGACCGACGAGCTGTTCGATGCCCAGATGGTCCAGGCCAGCGAGTTGCTGCTGGGCCTGGTGAAGGGCGCCGAGGCCGAGAAGCTGATCATGCCCACGGCCGAGCAGGCCCACCCCTACCGGATGCCGGTCTTCTACCAGGTTCTGAGGATGCGGGACGGGCGCTGGGAGGTCCTCGCCCATGTCCCCGAGGAACAGGCCGGGCTCCCGCCCGGTGAGCGACTGACGGATGGCTTCCTGCGGCTCGAGCTCGAGGGCGTGCCGTGGCGCATCTTCGTGCGGACCGAGCGGGACCGGGACGAGCGGCTCTACCGGGTGGTCGTCGGTCAGCGCTATGCCATCCGCGAGGATCTCGGGCACGAATTCGCGGAACATCTGCTGATTCCCCTGGGTGTCGGATTCCCGGTGATGGCGCTGGTCATCTGGTGGGGCATCGGCCGGGCCATGCGGCCGGTCCAGCAGGCGGCCGGCACGGTCGCCCGGATGCCGGTGGACCGCCTGGGGCCGATCCGGCTGTCGGAACCCTGTCCGACCGAGATCGCGCCCCTGCTCGAGGCCATCGACAGCCTGACGATCCGGGTCGGCCGTGCGATCGAGAGCGAGCGACGCTTCACGGCCGATGCGGCCCACGAGCTTCGCACGCCCCTGGCCGGCCTGCGCGTCCAGGCCCAGGTCGCGATGCGGGTGGCTGATCCGGTGGAGCGCGCACGCGCGCTGCAGAATGTGCTCGACGGGGTGACCCGGATGACGCACCTGGTCGAGCAGATGCTCGCCCTGGCCCGGCTCGACCCCTCGGCCGCGGGGGTCGTGGGGGACGCGCCCGTTGACCTGGGCGACGTGGCGGCAGCCACCTGCGCCGACCTGACGCCGCGGGCCCTGCAGCGGGGCCAGGAAATCCAGCTGGATGCGCCGCGCGGCATTCCGGTGTGGCTCGACGAGACCTGGGCCAGGGCATTGATCGGGAACCTGGTGGACAACGGACTCCGCTACGGGCGCGATGGGGGGCGGGTCGAGGTGGAGGTCGTGCGCAGCGCCCTGCACATCGACCTGTGCGTGCTGGATGACGGGCCGGGTGTCGCCGAGGGCGAGCGCGAGCGGCTGGCCGAGCGCTTCTACCGGGGCGAGTCGGATCAGGAGGGCTGTGGCCTGGGACTGTCGATCGTGGCGCGGATCGTCGCGGCCGTGCATGCCCAGCTGGACTTCATCGATGGCCTGCCGAGAGCCGATGGCGGCACGGGCTTTGGCGTCCGGATCCGCTTCGCCAGCGAACGCCCGACCTGAGAGCGGACCGGTCAGTCGCCGGCGATGGTGTCGCCGCGGTCGCTGCCCTGGGCATACAGCAGGGGCAGGGCACGATGGCTGGCTTCGCGTGCCAGGTCGCGCAAGGTGTCCAGAGCCGCGTCCGCCGATGCCAGCCCGCTGGCGTTCTCCCAGCGTCTGGCGAGGTCCGGTGCGTCACTGTCACCGAGGCCTGCCAGCGCCCTGACCAGCGCCGGATCGCAGGCGGTCACGATGTCTTCGGGGGCGTCGCCGTCCAGCACCAGCTCGGGGTTGAAGCCATCCGTCAGCAGCATGCCGAGATGGGCCAGTTCGAATTCCGAGACATCCTCCAGCCGCGCGCGGGTGATCTCATCCTCGTCCGTGCCGTCTTCGAACTCGAAGTAGGCACGCTCTGCGTCTCGACGACTGGCCACGGCCAGATCCAGCCAGAACATGGGACAACTCCCTGAAAATGAAAAGCCCGGCCGGGGCCGGGCTCCTGCGCATGTCGGCGCTCAGGCGACCGCGACCGGAATCTTGCCGATCCTGGCCTGCCACTCCTTCGGGCCGGTGTTATGGACCGAGGTGCCGGACGAGTCGACCGCCACGGTGACGGGCATGTCCTCCACCTCGAACTCGTAGATGGCTTCCATGCCCAGGTCGCCGAAGCCGACCACCTTGGCGGTCTTGATGGCTTTCGAGACCAGGTAGGCGGAGCCGCCCACGGCCATCAGGTAGGCCGCCTTGTTGTCCTTGATGGCGTCGATGGCGACCGGCCCGCGCTCGGCCTTGCCGACCATCGCGATCAGGCCCGTCTTCTCGAGCATCATGCGGGTGAACTTGTCCATCCGCGTTGCCGTCGTCGGTCCGGCCGGGCCGACCACCTCGTCACGCACCGGATCGACCGGGCCCACGTAGTAGATGATCCGGTTGGTGAAATCCACCGGCAACTGCTCGCCCTTGGCCAGCATGTCCTGGATCCGCTTGTGGGCGGCGTCGCGGCCGGTGAGCATCTTGCCGTTCAGGAGCAGCACCTGGCCCGGCTTCCACGAAGCCACCTCGGCCTGGGTCAGGGTATCGAGGTTCACCCGG
>JAGRFX010000106.1 GCA_020445805.1 Rhodocyclaceae bacterium | reverse complement strand
CCGATCCGGACCTCGGTGGTCTTCTTCGTGCTCAACTTCGCGACGATCTCGATCATCGTCTACGCGCTGCTGCGCTTCGCGATCGGCCAGAAACGCATCGCCGAGCACCGCCTCCGCCAGGCCCACGGCGACCTCCTCGAGGAGCAGGCCCGTTCCGAGCGCCTCCTCCTCAACATCCTGCCCGCGCCGATCGCCCGCCGGCTCAAGGACTCCAGCGAGACGATCGCAGACGGATTCTCGGAAGTGACCGTGATGTTCGCCGACATCGTCAATTTCACGCGCATCGCCGGCGACATGAGTGCCCAGGAAGTCTTCCGGATGCTGAACGGGGTGTTCTCGCGCTTCGATGAACTGGCCGACGAGTTGGGGCTGGAGAAGATCAAGACCATCGGCGATGCCTACATGGTGGCCGGCGGCCTCAACCAGGACCAGCAATGCGCGCCGGCTGCGATCGCCCGGCTGGCCCTCGCCATGGGGACCGCCGCCCGCGAGTGCTCGGCCCATCCGATCGTGGACCTGCGCATCGGCATCTGCACAGGGCCGGTCGTCGCCGGGGTGGTGGGTCGCAAGAAGTTCATCTACGACCTCTGGGGCGACACCGTGAATATCGCCAGCCGGCTCTCGTCCGAAGGCAACCCGGGCGGCATCCTGTGCGACGCGCGCACCCGAACCCTGCTGGGTCAATCCTTCCTGTTCGATTCGCCCGTGGTCGTCGAGCTCAAGGGCAAGGGGCCCATCGAGGTCAGCCGGCTGCTGGGCCCCGCGGCGGACGGATCCGGCGACAGCTCGATCGCCACGTCGCCGGCCTCGTTGCGCAGCAGCTCCAGCCGGTAGCCCGCGCGCAGCGCGAGGCGACGCGCCTGGTAGAGCCCCATCCCGAAGCCCTGCTCCGAGCGCAGCGGCTGCTGCAGCAGGACCCTGGCCACGCTGGCCGGAATCGCACTGCCCCCATCCGAGACCCTGAGCCGGCCGCCGGCGTCGAGTTCCACCTGGATGTCGATGCCGGGCTCGAGACGCCGCTTCGCGATCGCGTTCTGCAGCAGATTGTCGAGACAGGAGTCGTAGAGCTCGCGCGGGACCCGCTGCCCGGCCTGGCCGAGGTCCGCAATGAAGCGGATCCGCTGGCCCTCGTGTCGGGCGCAGGCGTCCTGCCACCAGTCGGCGATCGGCGTGTCCGTCAGGGACGTCTCTTCCGGCTGCCTCAGTTTGTCGAGGGTGTTCTCGAGTCGCGCCGAGATCTGGGGCAGCTGGCTGCGCAGCAGCCGCTGCAGCGAGGCCGCATCGGCATCCGGCCGGGCGGCGGCGAAGCACAGGGTGCTGAGGGACTGGAGCAGGTTCTTGACGTCGTGGGTCAGGCGCGCGCCGGTCTCATGCACGGCGGTCTCGAAGGATTTCACCTGCAAGAGATGGGTCTGGCATTTCTCGCGGTAGAACTCGGCCAGCACCAGCAGCATCAGGTTGTACTGCCACAGCAGTCCATCCACCGGCCGGCGGCGGAAGTACAGGGTCGTTTCCAGACCCGCATGCTGGAAGGTCTCGGCGTGGGATGCCTTGCCGCCGAAACGGTGCTGGATCGAAGTGGCCTCGTACTGCCATTGGCCGCCGACCACGCCGGGGAAGCGCCGCAGATCCTGCATCGCCGCGCCTATGAAGTCGTCGGGATCGCTGCGTTCGATCACCAGCGCCGACAAGCCCTGCAGCCAGTTCTCGAAGGACAGGCCCGAGGACAGCATGCGGCGCGAGAGCTGGATACCCAGGCCGGCGTGACCGACCCGCGGATGCCAGGCCCAGGCCAGCACGAAGAGGCCGCTGGCCATGCCCAGCAGGGCCAGCGCCAGCGACTGGAAGTACGGCAGCTGCTGGACCTGCATCAGGGCCAGCGCCCCCAGCAGCGTCACCGCCAGCACCAGGAAGATCATCAGCGCGGACAGCAGGTCGATGCCGCCCAGCGTGCGCGGATCGCAATCGGACTCGACCGGGAAAAAGGCAATCGCGATCGCCATCAGCGGCAGCCCCACGCGGGAGACGGGCGCGAACTGGGCGACCTCCTGGGAGCGCACGTCGAGCGCGTCGGGCAGCAGCACCAGCACCAGGAACAGCATCAGGAGACCGAGGGCCAGCAGATAGGGCGTGCGCCCGGCCGGCGAGCTGGCAATGAAGGAGCGCCCGCCGATCACGGCCGCGATCACCATCACCCAGGCGGCGAGAAGGCCCGGCGACATGGCCAGCAGGAAGCCGGTCAGCACCGCGAAGAGGAGCAGCAGGTCCACCGCGCCGAGGCGGTAGTTGGGGCGGACGACCGGCTGCCACAGCAGGAACAGGCCAAAGTGCACCAGGATCAGGTAGCGGCCGGCCTCGCTGTCCGGCCCGCTGGCAAACCCCGCGACCAGCACGAGCAGCGACGCCGAGAGCAGCAACTGCCTGCGCTCGAGCAAGTCCGCGAACTGCTCCTTGAAGCGACTCATTCCCACCCACATTCCCGGCCAGTCCGTCCATTCTACGGCCGCCGGGGAAGATCGCGGCGGCTGTCGATGAATCGACAGGCTGTCGAGATTCCGTCGCTCGACTGTTGAAATCTCGACAGTCGCATCCGGAAATGCGAGGCTGCCCCCAATAATTCCAGCGTATTGCGCGCACGAATATTGCTTCAAATGGCTTCATACGAACAATGCCGCCCGGTCAGGACCTGACCCAGGAGCTCCCCATGAAGCAATCGCAAGCCGGTTTCACCCTCGTCGAAATTGCCGTGGTACTGGTCATCATCGGCCTCTTGCTGGGCGGCGTCCTCAAGGGGCAGGAGCTCATCAACAGCGCCAAGGCCAAGAGCCTGATCAACGATTTCCGCTCGGTCTCGACCATGGTCTATGCCTACCAGGACCGCTTCCGCTTCCTGCCCGGCGACGATCCCAAGGCCGAGGCCCACCTCGGCACCGGCACGGTGGCCACCACGCCGGCCTCCGCCCAGGGCAACGGCCGGATCGAGGGCGCGTGGGATTCCGCCACCACCACCGACGAATCCTTCCGGGTCTGGCTCCACGTCCGGAAGGCCGGCCTGACGACGGGCACCACGACGCTGACCGACGCCGACTACATGCCCAAGAATGCGGAGAACGGGCCGATCGGCGTGACCGGCGTCGCCCCCTTCTCCGGCATGGCGGGCTCCTTCTTCGTCTGCTCCGGCCGGATCAATGCCCGCTTTGCGCGCCAGATCGACGCGGCCCTCGACGACGGCGTGACCAATACCGGCATCGTTCAGGCGGGTACCACCACCGCAGGCAGCGCACCGACGGCAACCGCCCTTTCACCGACCAACGAGGGTGACGGCAACGTCCATACGGTCTGCGTCGCGTACTGAGCCCGGGCTGACCCTGGGCTGACAGGCCGCCGCTAGCCGCCCATCAGGCGCTGCTCGGCGAGACTCAGGCCGGACGGCCGGCCCCGGAGCACGACCGCGTCGCCGGCCATGAAGACCATCTCCGGGTCGGGACTGATGCCGCGGATATTGCGTCGGCGCACCGCCGAGACGGTCACGTCCATCACCCCGAAATCCAGTTCGGCAATCGAGCGCCCCACGGCATAGGCGCCCTCGGGCAGCACCACCGAGTGCAGGCGCTCCTGCTGGGCATCGGGGCCGTCCTCGTCATCGCTGGCCCCGTGGAAGAAGCCCCGCATCATCTCGTAGCGCTGGCTGCGGATCTCGCGGATCCGGCGCACCACGCGGTTGATCGGCACGCCGATCAGTGCCAGTGCATGGGACGCCAGCATGATGCTGCCTTCGAAGGCCTCGGGCACCACCTCGGCCGCACCGCCCAGCGTCAGCTTGTCGAGATCCGCTTCGTCGATGGCGCGCACGACGACCGGCAGGTCGGGCCGGAGGGCATGGGCGTGGTGCAGGACACGCAGGGCCGCATCGACGCCCGAGAACGACACCACCATCGCCGATGCCCGGCTGATACCGGCCGCGATCAGGGTCTCGCGACGCGCGGCATCGCCGTAGACCACGGTATCCCCCGCCGCAGCGGCCTCCCGCACCCGGTCGGGGTCCAGGTCCAGGGCCACGTAGTCGATGCCCTCCTGCTGAACGAAGCGCGCCAGGTACTGGCCGCTGCGCCCATAGCCGCAGATGATCACGTGGCCCTGGGTGCTCATGGACTGGGCGGCGACCCGGGTCAGCTCCATGGAGCGCAGCAGCCACTCCGAGGCCACGAAGCGCATGACCAGCTTGTCGCTGATCTGGACGATGAGTGGCGCAACCAGCATCGACAGCACCAGGGCGGCGACCGTGACCTGCAGGATCTCCGGCGGCAGCACGCCGACCCCGTCGATCGACGAGATCATCACGAATCCGAATTCGCCGCCGGCGCACAGCCACAGGCCGGTTCGCATCGCCGTGCCCGGTGTCGAGCCGTAGAGCCGCGATGCGCCGACGATGACGCCGAACTTGACCAGCAGCATCAGCACCAGCATGGCCAGCACGCCGACCAGATTGGCCAGGATCAGCCCCACATCCAGGAACATGCCGACGGTGACGAAGAACAGGCCCAGCAGCACGTCGCGGAAGGGCTTGATGTCCTCCTCCACCTCGTAGCGGAACTCCGTCTCCGAGATCAGCATGCCGGCCAGGAAGGCCCCCAGGGCCAGCGACAGGCCCACCTGCTCGCTGAGCCAGGCAAGGCCCAGCGTGATCAGCAGGATGTTGAGCATGAAGAGTTCGGCCGACTTGCGTCGCGCCACCAGCGCGAACCAGGTCCGCATCCACTTCTGGCCGAACACCAGCACGATCGACAGCATCACCGCCGCCTTCACGGCCGCGATCAGCAGGGTGACCCCCAGTTCGGCCGGGGGTCGCGAGAGGGCCGGCAGGACAATCAGGAGCGGCACCACGGCGATGTCCTGGAACAGCAGCACGCCGATGATCTCGCGCCCGTGCTTCGAGTCCAGTTCCAGTCGATCGGTCAGCAGCTTGGAGAGGATGGCGGTCGAAGAAGTCGCCAGAACGCCCCCCAGCGCGATGCTGGCGGCCCAGCCCAGGCCGTACAGCCCGCCCAGGAGCGCAACCACGACGATCGTGACCAGGACCTGCACGGCGCCCAGCCCGAACACGATGCGCTTCATGCTGAAAAGGCGCGGCAGCGAGAACTCGAGGCCGATCGAGAACATCAGGAACACCACGCCGAACTCGGCCAGGTGGCTGGCCCCTTCGGACTCGCCCATGGCATTGAGCGCATGGGGCCCCAGCGCCGCGCCCAGAATGAGATAGCCGAGCACCGGCGGCAGATTGACACTGCGGCACAGCGCCACCGTCGCCACGGCGGCAGCCAGCAGCAGCAGGACGGCCTCGAGAGTGTCGATCATCCGGGTGAAATCCCTGAGAGCACGCGCAAAAGCCGCTTGGGGGCCTCTGATATAATTCACCACAGTCTAACCGCAGCGCTTCGCGCCGAGAACCGTGCCCGACTCCCCGCCAGACCTGGGTCACAGCCTCGCGCTGGCCCGCCAAGTCCTCGACATCGAGGCGCGTGCCGTCCACGCCCTGGCGGATCGCCTCGACGGCGCCTTCGTGCAGGCGCTCGAACTGATCCTGGCCCGCCACGGCCGGGTCATCGTCACGGGCATCGGCAAGACCGGACACATCGGCCGCAAGCTGGCCGCCACGCTGGCGAGCACCGGTACGCCGGCCTACTTCGTGCACGCCGCGGAGGCCGCCCATGGCGACCTGGGGATGATCACCCCGGACGATGTGGTGATCGCCATATCCAATTCGGGCGCCAGCGAGGAGGTCCTGACGATCGTGCCCCTGGTCAAACGCCAGGGTGCCAAGCTGATCGGCATGACGGGCAATCCCGAATCCCCGCTCGCCCGCCAATCGGATGTCCACCTCGACGCCGGCGTCACGGAAGAAGCCTGTCCGCTCAATCTGGCCCCGACCGCAAGCACCACCGCCGCACTGGCGCTGGGCGACGCACTGGCCGTCGCGCTGCTCGATGCGCGCGGCTTCGGCGCCGATGATTTCGCCCGCTCCCACCCGGGCGGCAGCCTGGGCCGCCGCCTCCTCACTCATGTCCGCGACGTGATGCGACCGGCCAGCGCGGTCCCCTGCGTGAAAGAGGATGCCCGCCTGTCGGAGGCGCTCATCGAGGTCACCCGCGGCGGCATGGGCATGACCGCCATCACCGCTGGCGATGGCCGCGTGATCGGCATCTTCACCGACGGTGACCTGCGGCGGACCTTCGAGCGGGGCGACGATATCCGCGGCATCCGGGTCGCCGACGTGATGACCCGTGCGCCCCAGCGCATCACCGCCGATGCCCTGGCGGTCGAAGCCGCCACCCTGATGGAAGACAAGCGCATCAGCCAGCTGCTGGTGCTGGACAACGAGATGCAACTGGTGGGCGCCGTGACCACGCTGGACCTGATGCGGGCCAAGGTGATCTGATGAACCGGCCCCTGCGGATCGCCGGATCGTGAGCGCCTTTCGGGTCGACCAATGGGCGCCCCTGCTGGTCCTGGGCCTGGTGGCCGCCGGCACCTCGTGGCTGGTTCGCATCTCGGAACCCCCCGAGGCACGCCAGGCGGTGGAGAGCAGCACCTCGCCCGACATGATCGTAGACCGCTTCACGCTGCAGCGCTTCGACGCCCACGGCCGGCGCCAGTACGTTTTCACGGCGGACGAGATGCGCCATTTCGCCGCCCCCGAGCGCACCGCCCTGACCGCCCCCACGCTCCTCTTCCTGGGCGGCGATGCCCCGATCCGCGCCCAGGCCAATGCCGGCATCGTGAGCGCCGACGGCGACACCGTGCGCCTGGAGGGCAACGTCCTGATGGTGCGCGACGCAACGCCGCTGCGTGCCTCTGCCACACTCCAGACCGAGGCCATGACGATCTGGCCCGAGACAGAACGGGTCGCCGGCGACCAGGCCGTTCGCTACATCGAGAGCGGCGACGAATTGCTGGCCGGCAGCTTCCAGGCCGACAACATGGCCGCCACCCTCGAACTTTCGGGCGGCATCGTGGCCAATTTCACGCGATAGGTTCCCATGACAATACGTGCGCGCCTGATCACCCTGCTCCTCGCCGGCCTCGTACCCTTCGGTGCCCTGGCGGCCCGTGGGGACAGCGAGCAGCCCGTCAGCATCGAGGCCAACCGGGGCTCGATCGACAATCGCAAGAATGTCCATGTCTTCGAGGGCGGCGTCGTCCTTTCCCAGGGCTCGCTGGTCATTCGGTGCGACAAGCTCGTCGTGACCCAGGATGCCGACGGCTTCAAGCACGGGGTCGCCTCAGGGGGCGACGGGGGGCGGGCCGCCATCCGCCAGCAGCGGGAGGGCCGCGACGACTTCGTCGAAGGCCGGGCCACGCGCATCGAGTACGACGCCCGGACCCGTAAGGCGATTCTGGTCGGCAAGGCCGAGGTCAAAAGCGGTGGCGACGAAGTGCGCGGCGAGTACATCGAGTACGACGGAGCCACCGAAACCTACCTGGTGACCAACAGCAAGACACCGGAAGGCAGCGAGGGCGGCGGACGCGTCCGGGCCATCATCCAGCCCCGCGAGAGCAACGGCGAGAAGTCCCCCTGACCCTGGCCCGATCGCCCGAATAGGAGGCGCAACACCCATGAGCTACCAGAATATTCGCGTCGAGACCCGCGATCGGGTCGGACTCATCACCCTCGACCGCCCGGCCGCCCTGAATGCGCTCAATGACACGCTGGTGGACGAGATCGGCCAGGCCCTCGACGGCTTCGAAGCCGACGAGGGCATCGGCGCCATCGTCATCACCGGCAGCGAGAAGGCGTTCGCGGCCGGCGCTGACATCGCGGCGATGGCTGGCTTCAGCTACATGGACGCCTACAAGGGCGACTACATCACGCGCAACTGGGAGCGGGTCAAGACCTGCCGCAAGCCGGTCATCGCGGCGGTGGCGGGCTACGCGCTCGGCGGCGGCTGCGAGCTGGCGATGATGTGCGACATGATCTTTGCGGCCGACACCGCCCGCTTCGGCCAGCCGGAGATCAAGCTCGGCATTCTGCCCGGCGCAGGGGGTACCCAGCGCCTGCCCCGGGCCATCGGCAAGGCCAAGGCCATGGACATGTGCCTGACCGCGCGCCTGATGGACGCCGAAGAAGCCGAACGCGCGGGTCTTGTGGCGCGGGTCTTTCCGGCCGGACGCCTGCTGGACGAGACGCTGGCAGCCGCAGCGACGATCGCCAACTTCTCGCTGCCGGTGGTCATGATGATCAAGGAGGCGGTCAACCGGGCCTACGAATCCAGCCTTCAGGAAGGCCTGCTCTTCGAACGCCGCAGCTTCCACGCGGCCTTCGCCCTCGCAGACCAGAAGGAAGGCATGCAGGCCTTCGTCGAGAAACGCCCGCCGCAGTTCGGGCACGACTGAAACGCATCGCAACAGGCTCAACCACTCCAGAGGGGTCGCCACGGCGGCCCCTTTTCTTATTTATGCAACATTGGACTCCGCAAAAATACTTAGACGTTCAAACAACTGTTTGTTTTAATGCAATTTTTATAGATCATTTCGCATTTGTGCATTGCGCAAAAAATTGTTGACAGCGAACCGCGCATGTCTATAATCACCTCATGACGCGGCGCACAAAATTCAGCGCCACCGATTTGGAACCGAACCAACCTACCGAGGAGATCCACTGATGTTCGCTACCCCCGAGCAGTTCGCCGCCACCGGCAAGGCCAACGTTGAAACCCTGCTGTCCGTCGCCAACGCTGCCTTCGCCAGCGCCGAGCGCCTGACCGCCCTGAACCTGAACACCGCCCGTGCCGTGCTGGAAGACGGCGTGGCCAACGCCAAGTCGCTGATGGGTGCCAAGGACGTGCAGGAGCTGGTCGCTCTGCAGTCCGCCATGGCCCAGCCGATGGTTGAGAAGGCCGTTGCCTACTCGCGCAACGTCTACGAGATCGCCACCCAGACCCAGGAAGAGCTGTCCAAGCTGGTCGAGGCTCAGCTGACCGAAGCCAACAAGAACGTTGCCGAAGTCCTGGACAAGGCTGCCAAGTCCGCTCCGGCTGGCTCCGACGTTGCCGTCGCCGCCGTCAAGCAGGCCATCGCCGCCGCCAACTCGGCCTACGAGAGCATGACCAAGGCTGCCA
This sequence comes from Rhodocyclaceae bacterium, assembly GCA_020445805.1. Lineage (GTDB taxonomy): Bacteria > Pseudomonadota > Gammaproteobacteria > Burkholderiales > Rhodocyclaceae > Cognatazoarcus. The sequence continues at coordinate 4,477 of JAGRFX010000106.1, read as the reverse complement.
AGCAGGTCGCCGAGATCGCCGAAGCCAACGTGACCGCCGCCACCAACGCGACCGTCAAGGCCGTCGGCACGACCGCTGCGAAGTCCAAGAAGGCCGCCTAAGTCTTCCTGCTTCAAGCCAAAAAGCCCCGTCGTTCGACGGGGCTTTTTTTCGTCCACGGTATCGGGATCACCATGCCCGGCGGGGCGAGCACAGGCTGCGCATCGGATGGGTCGGAAGCCCGCCGAAGACTCCCAGCCCGTTTCCGGTTCAGGTGGCCGCGCGAGGTACGCCCCTTGAGTGCCACCGAGTGGCCCAGGGAGAACACCAGCGTATCCGTGGCGTGCACAGCGCCAAGGGTCCCGATGCCCAGGCGGCTGTGGCCGGGACGGGCCGTCAGCCGAACCGACCGCCGGCCAGGCGATGGCTGACTTGCGCGGGCTCGGGGTTCGGCGACCCCAGGGGGCGCGGGGAATGGCCATCAAGGCCATAGCTGCGAACGGCAGCACGGCCCTGCCAGCCCCGGCGCTGAATGCCGGCCGGGCCCAGCCAATGGCTCAGGTGGTCTGCGCCCCGTCCGTGTAGTGGTGCGGGAACAAGCGGTGCATCTCGCCCTCGATCCAGGCCTGCGCCGCCACATTGACGGCTTCGGGGGTCATCCCCGCCGGGTCGATGGGGGGGCCGATGCTGACGACGATCTCGCCTGGTTGCTTGACGAAGGCATTGCGCCGCCAGAACTCACCCGCGTTGTGGGCGACCGGGACGACCGGCACCCCGGTGCGCGAGGCAAGGAAGGCGCCGCCGATCTTGTAGCGCCGCTTGGCGCCGGGTGCGACCCGGGTCCCTTCCGGGAACACCACCACCCAGAAGCCCTGGGACAGCAGCCGCCGCCCCTGCTCCTCAACCTGCACCAGGGCATCCTTGCCGGCGGCGCGATCGATGGACACGATCGGCATCTGCGCCAGGCCCCAGCCGAAGAACGGCACCTTGAGCAGCTCCCGCTTCAGCACGAAGGCAACCGGCGGAAAGATGTGCTGCAGGGCCATGGTCTCCCAGGCCGACTGGTGCTTGGCCAGGATCACCGAGGCGGTCCCGGGCATGTTCTCGCGGCCCTCGATCCTGTAGCGGATGCCCAGCAGGTGTCGCACGAACCACAGCGTGATGTCGGTCCAGGTCGTGATAAGACGGTAGCGCGTATGGGGCTTGAACGGAAAGGTGAGGAAGGCGAACAGGGCAAAGGGCGGCGTCACGATGGCCAGCACCAGTGCAAACAGAGTCGAGCGCAGGAGATTCACGACGGATCGGTATCCAGGGTCAGGTGGTCGACGACGGCCGCCAGGTCGGGGAAGATCTCGACGCCCTCCGGCAGGTCAGGATCGTCTCGGGTCCGTTCGCCCTTGCCGGTCAGGACCAGGTAGGGCTTGCAGCCCACTGCGATGCCGGCCTTCAGGTCGCGCAGGCTGTCGCCGATGGTCGGCACCCCTTCGAGATTCACATTGAAGCGCTCGGCAATCTGGTTGAGCAGGCCCGGCTTGGGCTTGCGGCACTCGCATGTGGAGTCGGCCGCGTGCGGGCAGAAGAAGATCGCATCGATGCGCCCGCCGACGGCCATCAGGCTCTTGACCATCTTTTCGTGGATGCTGTTGAGCGTATCCATGTCGAAGAGGCCACGGCCGACACCCGACTGGTTCGACGCCAGCACGACGCGCCATCCCCATTCGTTGAGACGGGCGATCGCCTCCAGCGAGCCGGGAATCGGGATCCATTCCTCCGGCGACTTGATGAACTGGTCGGAATCGCGGTTGATCACGCCATCCCGGTCAAGAATGATGAGTTTCATCGGCCTTCCCCGCCACGTGGGCCGCAGGCGGTCATGCCCACGGCCCGCCCGGCTCAATCAAGACAGCCTGGACAGATCCGCCACCTGGTTCATCAGGCCGGCCAGCCGGTCCAGCAGCGCCAGACGGTTGCGGCGTGTCAGCGGCTCGTCCACGTTCACCATCACATCGGCGAAGAAGGTATCGACGCTGTCCCGCAGCCCCGCCAGCACACGCAGGGACTCGGTGTAGTCGCCCGCCGCGAGATGCGAGCGGACCAGCGGTTCGACCTCGCCGATGCGCACGAAGAGGGTCTTCTCGGCGGCGTCCTGGAGCAGCGCCACATCGGGCTCCGGCAAGGACTCGTCGTTCTTCTTGAGAATATTGACGATGCGCTTGTTGGCCGCCGCCAGCGACTCTGCCTCCGGCAGGGCCTGGAACGCCACCACGGCATCCAGCCGCGCGGGAACCCGGTCCACCCGCGTGGGCCGCAGGGCCAGCACGGCGTCGATCGCCGCCACCGGCTGTCCGGCATCGCGCAGTTGATTGCGCAGGCGCTCGAGCATGAAGTCGAAGAGCTTGCCCTCGAAATCGGTTTCGGTCAGTACGCCGGCCCCGAATCCCGCCGCGGCGTCCGCGATCAGCGCCGCGAGGTGGAGGGGCAGTGGCGTCTCGGTCAGGATACGCAGCACACCCAGCGCCGCCCGGCGCAGCCCGAACGGGTCCTTGTCGCCGGTCGGCACCAGGCCGATGCCGAAGAAGCCCACCAGGGCATCGAGCTTGTCGGCCAGCGCCGCGGCGCAGGCCACGTTGCCCGCCGGCAGCGCATCCCCCGCGAAGCGCGGCAGATAGTGGGCGGCCACCGCCTCGGCGACGACCTCCGGCTCCCCGTCGTGGATCGCGTAGTAGCGCCCCATGATGCCCTGCAGCTCGGGGAACTCGCCGACCATCTCGGTCACCAGGTCGGCCTTGGCGAGGCGTGCCGCGCGGCCGGCCAGGGCCGCGTCGGATCCGAGCTGGCCCGCAATCAACGCGGCCAGCCGCTCGAGACGAGCGACCCGCTCGCGCACGCTGCCCAGCTTGTTGTGATAGACCACGCTGGCCAGGCGATCGAGCCGGCTCTCCAGTGTCTGCTTGCGGTCCTGCTCGAAGAAGAATCGTGCGTCGGCCAGGCGCGGGCGGACCACCCGCTGATTGCCCTGCACGATGTTCGAGGCGTCCGCCACCTGCATGTTCGACACGATCAGGAAGCGGTTGCGCAGGCGCCCGTCGGCGTCGAACAGCGGGAAGTACTTCTGGTTCGCCCGCATGGTCAGGATCAGGCATTCCTGCGGCACGGCCAGGAATTCCTCTTCGAACTGACCCACGTAAACCGTCGGATGCTCGACCAGCGCGGTCACCTCGTCGAGCAGGTCGGCGTAGTCGCCCAGTTGAGCCTGCTGGCGCGCGGCTTCTGCGGTCAGTTGCGAGTCGATGTTGGCACGACGCTCGTCGAAGCTCGGCACCACTTTGCCTTCCGCCAGCAGCGTGGCCTCATAGGCATCCGCGTTGACCAGTTCGATCTCGCCCCGGCTCATGAAACGATGACCGCGGGTCACGCGACCCGACGGCAGGTCGAGCACGCAACCCGGCACCACGCGATCGCCATGGAGCAGGGTCAGCCGGTGCACCGGACGCACGAACTGCGCCTCGCCCGCGCCCCAACGCATCACCTTCGGGATCGGCAAGGCCTTGATGGCCACGCCCACCGCCTCGGCGAGCACATCGTCCAGCGTCGCACCCGGCACGGTGCTGGTGTAGAACAGGGCCTCCGCCTTGCCGTCCATGCGCCGCTCGAATTTCGCGATCTCGGACTCGGGAATGCCCTTGGCCTCGAGCTTCTTGAGCAGCGGTGCCTTGGGCTTGCCATCGGCGTCGAGCGCCACGGCAACGGGCATGATCTTCTCGGTCACTTCGCGGGCAACGCCTTCAGTCCGCACACCAGCCACGGTCACCGCGAGGCGGCGCGGGGAGGCGAAGGGGCGCACCGCGGCGGCTTCATCGGCCAGGCCGCGGGCCACCAGTTCCTTATGGATGGTGATGGCAAAGGTTTCACCCAAACGCGGCAGCGCCTTGGGGGGCAGTTCTTCGGTCAGCAGTTCGACCAGCAGGGTCGCGTCGGACATCACGCGGCCTCCTTGTTGTTGGGGATGTCGGCCTCGTTGCACATAGGGAAGCCCAGAGCTTCGCGCGAGGCGTAGTACGCGGCTGCGACAGCGCGCGACAGGTTGCGGATGCGCCCGATGTAGGCGGCCCGCTCGGTCACCGAGATGGCACCGCGGGCATCGAGCATGTTGAAGGTATGCCCCGCCTTGAGCACCATCTCATAGGCAGGCAGCGCCAGATTCTGTTCCATCAGGCGCTTGGCTTCGGACTCATAGTTGCCGAAGAGCGAAAACAGGAATTCGACGTTCGAGTGCTCGAAGTTGTAAGTCGATTGCTCCACCTCGTTCTGGTGGAACACGTCCCCGTAGGTGACCGCGCGGCCATCCGGGCCGACCGACCAGACGAGGTCGTAGACATTCTCGACCCCCTGCAGGTACATGGCCAGTCGCTCCAGCCCATAGGTGATCTCGCCGAGCACCGGCTTGCAATCGATGCCGCCGACCTGCTGGAAATAGGTGAACTGGGTCACCTCCATG
>JAGRFX010000105.1 GCA_020445805.1 Rhodocyclaceae bacterium | reverse complement strand
TCGCCAGCCCGCCCAGGATGGCGCCGACCATGCCCTTGAGAATGACCAGGAAGCCGGTGTCGTAGTAGATGGTGGTGATCGGCGCGATCAGCACGCCCGAGAGGGTGCCGATCAGGCCCGCCAGCAGGAAGGTGAGCTTGCCGGCAAAGACCGGCGAAAAGCCCATCAGCCGGGCGCCATTGCGATTGACCGCGGTGGCGCGCAGGGCCTTGCCGTAGAGCGTGGCCGAGAAGAATCGCCACAGGGCCAGGATCAGCGCCGCCGAGGCCAGGACCACCCACAGCTGCTGACCATTGATGTCGAGCGGCCCGAGGGAGATCGAGGCATCCGAAAACGCGGCCGTGCGCGCACCCTCGGCGCCGAAGAACAGCAACCCCATGCCCACCATGGCCACATGCACGGCCACCGCAACAATCAGCAGGACCAGCACCGGCGCCTCGGCCACCGGCTGGAAGGCCAGCCGGTACATCAGCGGCGCCAGGGGCACGACGATGGCGAGGGTGAGCAGCACCCGGACGAGGTTGGGCAGATCGGCCAGCGGCAGGACCAGCGTCAGCGCAGTCACCGCAGCGGGATAGGCGAGCAGCCGGGCCGGTTCGCGCCAGCCGCTCGCCAGCCGGCCCTGGCGCCCCTGCCGGAAGGCCTCGACGAGGGCAGCGGCCAGGCCGGCACCCAGCAGCAGCCACAGGGTAGCGGGCGTCTGCCCGGCCTGCAGGGTGGCCATGGTCAGGGCACCAAAGGCCACGAACTCGCCCTGGGGGATGAAGATCACGCGGGTCACCGAGAACACCAGCACCAGGGCCAGCGCCAGCAAGGCGTAGATGGCGCCGCCGGTGATGCCGTCCTGGGCCAGGAACAGGGCGATCTGGAAATCCATGGATGCCTCCGCCCGCTCAGGGCGCCGCACGGCGTTCGCCGCGTGGCAGCGAATGCGCGGGAGGCTTGATTGACGGAACGGCCGGAAGCTTCATGGGTTGTCTCCCTCTGGGACTGCGAATCCGGTGCATGGCCGGTTGCATGTCGGGCGCCGGTCTTTGCCGCCGACTGCCTCGATGACTGCATTGCTCCACGCAAAAACTACCCTGTCAAACGCTTGGCCAAAACATTTCTTATTGACAGTCCAGACTTCTGTTGGCCCGACGAAAAAAGGGCCGGCCCCTGCTTGGGCCGACCCTTGCAACCGCCCGGAAACACACGCGGGCGGAGAGGAGAAACACGAGCCCCGTGGCTGGGGCGCGCGCTCAGAAGCTGTGGAAGATGCCGGCGAGCACCGTATTGGCGCTCTCGCCCGCCGCAGCCACGCTGACCGCAGCGCCCGGCGCGCCGGCGTAGGTCACGCCGTCGTCGTAGCTCAGGCGGTTGATGGCCGCATAGACCTTGGTGCGCTTGGAGATGCCCTGGATATAGCCAAGCGTGATCGACTTGCCGTTGTTGTCGTCGCCGCGCGGATTGAGCTTGGCGTAACCCAGGTGGGCGCTGCCGTCCTGCCCCACCGGCATCACCGCGCCGAAGGACAGCAGGGTGTTGTCGGCCGCGGTGGAACCGTCCGCATCCTTGCGCGACCAGCTGCCGAGCAGCTTGATGACGCCCAGGTCGTAGGAGGCGCCGACGAAGACCTCTTTCGTATCGTCCGCATCCGAACCGCTGCCAATGTTGTGATAAACCACGCCGGCCTTGAACGGACCGCCGTCGAAGCTCATGCCGAGGCCGATGCGGTCATCGTCCGAGCGATCCACCGCGCCGCCGGCGTCGCTCTGGACCGCACTGAAGGCGTAGATCCCCTGGAGCTCGACGCCGCCGAACTTGGGCGATGCGTAACGGATGGCATTGTCGAAGCGGGCGCCGCTGCCCGGCGAAATCGTGTAGCCGCCGGCAAAGGCCAGGGTCGAGCGCGGCGCAAAGCCGGCGGAGCCCCCCATCACCTGGAAGTTGCCCGGAATCAGGTAACCCGGCGCGTACTGGTAGCCGAGCCCGACAAAGCCGAAGCCCCCTTTCAGGCCCAGCCAGCTTTGCCGACTGAAGTTGCGGCCATCCCGGTGCGGGCCACCCGTGCCCGGCAGGTAGCCCTGCTCCAGGGTGAAGACCGCGCTGAGGCCGTTGCCCAGGTCTTCCGCGCCCTTGAAGCCCAACCGGTTGCCGGCTAGGCCGCCGTCGCGCATGAAGCCCGAGAACGTCGCGTCGTCGGCTTTTCCGTAGGCCATCGCAATGTCGAAGATGCCATAGATGGTGACGTTGTCTCCTGCCATCGCCGGCGTGGCGAACGCGCTGGTCAGTGCCAGTGCATAGATGCGTTTTTTCATGCCTTCCCTATCTCCCTCTGTCCAAGGTCGCAAATGTGGAGCCGCTGGGGCGGCTGGATCCGTTGCCGGGGCCTGCGAACAACTGGATGGCAAGCCGCCGTTAACTACCCTACCAAATCATTGACCGGGTAGTCACGCAGAAAATGCGATCTTTTGCTGCGCACGACGTGGGCATCCCTCATCGAGCCGGTCCGGATCGTGGGGAGGCAACGCGCTTCGCCCGCCTGGCGGGCTGCGGCGAAGCGGTGCTACGAGACAGGAGAAAGCGGTCGAGGGACGCCCTTTTTCCCGATTCCGTGGCGGAACGGGCGGGTAGCGTCTCAGGCCTGACGAAGTACCTGGAACACAAGCGCCCCCGACGCAAGCTCGCGAACCCGCCACACCGTCGTGGGCGATCTGACCTGTCTGTCGCACTGCGCAGTCGTGTCGCCCAAATGGACGCGACCGCATCTCGGACATGCGTCGCGCCCACCGGCGCGCACCGCATCGAAGCCGAGCCATTGACGGACGACCAGGTCGAAGCGCTGCTCGATGCCACCGTCTCGAATGCCCCGCTGCGCTCAGCGACGAGGACGCGCTGAGGATCTCCATTGCCGGCGCGCAGGAGAAGACGGCGCTGCTGCACCACGAGGGGCGCTGGTGCCACCCCCTGGGCAGCACGCCCACGACGCATATCCTCAAACTCCCGGTGGGCGAGCCTGGCCGTATGCGGGCCGATTTCTCCAGATCGGTCGAAAACGCATGGCTGTGTGCCCGGATTGCGCGCGCATTCGGCCTGGATGTGGCGCAGTGCGAGATGCTCCGCTTCGGGCGTCACAAGGCCCTGTGTGTGGCGCGCTTCGACCGCATCCCGCTCGAGGGCTGGCTGGCACGCCGCCCCCAGGAGGATCTCTGCCAGGCGCTCGGGGTGCCGGCCGACCGGAAGTACCAGGAACACGGCGGCCCCGGCATGGCGGACATCCTGAGTCTCCTGCCGGGCAGCCAGTTCCGGCGAACACCCCTCTACGACATCATGTCTACCTGCCCCATCATCGGCTCGGGCGCGCGCCAGCTCCCGTGGCAAAGGGTGAAGCTCGCCACGGCCCTGCGCTCAAGGAACGACGCCTACCGGATGTACGATATTCAGCGTCGGCACTGGCGCGCCACGGCGAGCAAGAACGCGCTGGGACCCGATTTAGAGCCGCTCATCGACGATTTCGTCCGACGAGCGCCAGCGGTTGTCGAAGCGGTCCAGCGCACCCTTCCCGACGGATTCCCGCCGGCCGCGAGCGACCCGATCTTCCAGGGCCTGCAGACCCAGGCCGGGCGTCTGGCCGCCGGGCCACTCCCCGGAACTGAGTGATTCAAAGGCAGGCATGGCGTCCAGACCGATGTCCCGCCCCGGCGCCTCACCGAGGCCCTCGCGTCCAGAGCACAAGAAAAAAGCGGCCCGAAGGCCGCTTTCTTGTGCGCCTCACCGAGGCCCTCGCGTCCAGAGCACAAGAAAAAAGCGGCCCGAAGGCCGCTTTCTTGGCGTGCGACTTAAACCACTCATCCACCTCTCCACGCGAGGCGCGGATTATAGCAGACCAATCCCAGATGAAAAGGCCGACATCCGCACGCCCGGGCCGGGCACGTGCTCAGTCCGTTCCGTGGGATGAGGGCGGTGGCAGCCCCGGGTGGCGGATGAACTCCACCAGCTCCTGCACTTCCTGGCTGGGTGGCGGCGTCAGCAGGCTCACCACGATGATCGCCACGAAGCCGACCGCCACGCCGAAGATGCCGCTGGAGATCGGGTTGATGCCGAACCAGGCATGGTCGAGGCTGCCGCCGAAGAAGGCGTGGGTCCGCACCACATAGAAGATGGTGATCAGGAGGCCCGAGAGCATGCCGGCGATTGCCCCCCAGCGGTTGGCCCGCTTCCAGAAGATCCCGAGCACCAGGGCCGGAAAGAAGGCCGAAGCCGCAATCGAGAAGGCCAGCCCCACCATGAAGAGGATGTTGTCCGGCCGCAGGGAGGCGACCCAGGCCGCCACCACGGCCACCACCAGCAGCTGGGACTTGGCGATCACCAGCCGGCGCTGCGTCGAGGCGAAGGGGTTGATGACCTTGTAGTAGAGGTCGTGGGACAGGGCATTGGAGATGGTCAGCAGCAGCCCGTCCGCCGTCGACAGGGCCGCGGCCAGCCCGCCCGCGGCGACCAGGCCCGAGACCACGTAGGGCAGCCCGGCGATTTCCGGCGTGGCGAGCACGATCACGTCGGTATTGAGGCTCAGCTCGGCCAGCTGCAGGATGCCGTCGCCGTTGAGGTCCTCGATGTCCACCAGCCCGACCTTGCCCCAGTAGGCGACCCAGGCCGGCAGCGTGGCGATGTCCGAGCCCACCAGGTGGGTGTAGATCTCCCACTTGGCGAACACCGCGTAGGCCGGAGCGGTCAGGTACAGCAGCAGGATGAAGAACAGGGACCAGAACACCGAGCGCCGGGCCGCCGCCACGCCCGGGGTGGTGTAGTAGCGGGCCAGCAGGTGGGGCAAGGCGGCCGTGCCGAGCATCAGCACGAAGGTCAGGGCCAGGAAGTTGAGGCGCTCCTGGTCCGACTCTGCCTGGGTGTCGCCGGGGTAGGCCTCGGCATGCGGCAGCGGCGGCTGCGAGCGGGCGAGGTTCTGCTGCCGCTTGTGCTCCCACAGCTCGCGGGCCGCCTCGACCGTATGCGGCACCTCCCGCAGGGCCCGCTCGGCCAGGGCCACGTCGCGGGCCGAACCGTCGCCGAGCCGCAGCTGGTTGAGGCGGTCGGTGAGGGACCGACGCTCCGCCTCGAGGGAGCCCGGCAGGTCGCGGATCTTGCCCGCGTAGGCCTCGGCGCGGTAGTAGAACTGGTTGCGCACCGCGACCTCGCGCGGCTCGCTGAAGAGCTCGAGCTCCTTCTTGCCCAGGTTCTGCAGCACGATGCCGTAGGAGGCCTGGGGCACCGGCACGTTGGTGATCTTCTGCGAAAGGATCACCACCGGCACCAGGTAGGCGATGATCAGGATCACGTACTGGGCCACCTGGGTCCAGGTCACGGCGCGCATGCCCCCCAGGAAGGAGCACACCAGGATGCCCGCCAGCCCGACGAAGAGTCCGATCTCGAACTCGACGCCGACGAAGCGGCTGGTGATGAGCCCGACCCCGTAGATCTGGGCCACCACGTAGACGAAGCTGGTGAGGATGGTGGCCCCCAGGGCGACCATGCGCGCGAAGTTGCCCTCGTAGCGGGCGCCGAAGAAGTCCGGCACCGTGTATTGGCCGAACTTGCGCAGGTAGGGCGCCAGCAGCAGCGCCACCAGCACGTAGCCCCCGGTCCAGCCGCTGACGAAGGCCAGGCCCTCGAAGCCGCCGTAGTACAGGGTGCCCGCCAGCCCGATGAAGGAGGCCGCGCTCATCCAGTCGGCCGCGGTCGCCATGCCGTTGAACACGGCAGGCACGCGGCGGCCCGCCACGTAGTACTCGGACACGTCCGCGGTGCGCGCCAGCACGCCGATGCTGGCGTAGATGGCGATGGTCGCGAACAGGAACAGGTGCCCGATCACCTGCTGGGAGAGACCGAACTCCTCGCCGATCGCCAGCAGGATGACGAAGGAGATGAAGCCGCCGGTATAGAGGACGTAGTTCCGACCGAGCCGGCGCTCGAACTGGCTCACACGCGCTCCCGGCGCGAAGCGGACTCCGACACGACGCGCGGCATGTCCGGGAGTGCTGTGGCGAGCGGCACCGACATGCCGCTCAGTACTTCACCCGCGCGTAGTAGGTCTTCTCGGCCGCCTCGCGCGCCTCGCGCAGGGTCCGGATGCCCTTCTCGGCCAGCAGCGGAAGCATCTTCAGGAAGACCTCGCCGGTCACGATGGCGTCGCCCAGCGCGGTGTGCCGGCCCATGATGTGCACGCCCATGCGCTCGGCGATGGCCTCGAGGCGGTGGGACTCCTGGTTCGGGTGGATCAGGGGCGAGAGCAGCAGGGTATCGAGCACGGGCTGGTCGAAGCGCAGGCCGGTCGCCTCCTCCTTGAGTTGCAGGAAGCGCATGTCGAAGGCCGCGTTGTGGGCCACCAGGACCGTATCCGCGGCAAAGGCATGGAAGGCCGGCAGCACCGCTTTGATATCGGGCTGGCCGGCGAGCATGACCTCGGTGATGCCGTGGATCTCGGCCGATTCGGGGGCCAGCGGCCGCTTGGGATCCACCAGCTGCTCGAAGGATTCGCTCTTCAGGAGCTTGCCGTTGACGATGCGGGTGGCGCCCACCTGGATGATCTCGTCGCCCTGGGACGGGTTGAGCCCGGTCGTCTCGGTATCGAAGACCGTGAAGGTCAGCTCCGACAGCAGGCGGTCGTCGAGGGCGTGCTCGTGCTCGGAGGCCTTGAAGAGGTCGAAGTCGTAGTACTCGGGCCGGCTTTCGCCGCGCAGGAAGGTTTCGGCCTCGGGCTGTTCCTGGGGCTGGGCCTTGGGCAACAACACCCGGAAGAAGGCCCGGTGGCGGGTCTTCTCGCGCTCCAGCCACATCTCGCCATCATGGCGCTCGACCACGTCGCGGATCGTCAGGGGCGAGGACTCGCTGCCGATCTGCATGGGCTCCAGCTCCCAGGCCATGACGGTCTCGGTGCTCATGGCCTGGCCTGACCAGATCAGGTCCAGGTGGGCCATGCGCTCGGCGGCGGCCAGCCGCAGCCGCACCTCGCGCACCTCGAATTCGTCGGACAGGCGCGAGGCCAGGTAGGTCAGGGCCTGCAGCAGCGAGAAGGAATCGAGCTGCAGCCAGACCGATTCGTCCACGTCCTCGAGCTTGACCGGCAGGCCGACCTTCTCCTCGATCCGGCGTCGCGCGGCATTGACGAAGTCGGCGCCCAGCATCTCCTCCAGCGGCCAGCGGGTCTTGAGGGTCGACGCGAAGGTGGTGGCGGCCTCGTCGAGGCGCACGCTCATGCCCTGCACCTCGTCCTTGATGATGCCGATGAAGCGCTCGCGCATGGCGGGCTCGAGGTCGTCGTAGTCCAGCATCTCCACGGCGGCCCGCACGTTGGCCAGGGCGGCCCGGTTGCCCTCGGTGGCGCTGTGCAGCAGCAGGTCGCGCTGGGACTCGGCCTCGAAGGTGCGGGTGATGTTGTCGAGCATCAGGATGAAGCCGGTGAGGGTCTGCTCCTGCTTGTCCTCGCGGGCGCTCATGACCGGCGCCATCTGCACGCGGATCAGCTGGCCCGCACGGGTGGTGGTGACGAAATGGGCCACCGGCTGCGAGCTGCTGCGACGCATGCCGTGCTGCAGGCTCTCGATGGCATGGGCGATCAGGCCCCGGTCGAAGACCGTGTAGATCGAGCGCCCCAGGCCGATCAGCTCGCCGCCGCCGGCCACGGCCGGCGCATCCGACATGGCGCGAAACTGCATCCGGGCGCGGTTGTTGTACAGCAGGATGCGCCCGTCCAGATTGCACACCACCACGCTCTGGGTCAGCTCGGACATCAGGGCCGCCAGCCGGTTCTTCTCTTCCTCGACCGAGCGACGCCCCTCCTGGATCTGGGCCTGCACGTCCCGCTGCAGGGATTCCCGGTGCTGGGCGAGTTCATTGACCACGTTCGCCAGCTCGCGGACCCCGCCCGGGCCTTCGAGCGCGAGTCGACGGGCGGGTTCGGTGGTGACAATGAGCCGTGCGGTCTCGGCCAGCCGGGCCGGCAGCACGTCGTAGGACTCGAACAGGGTCTTGATGATCAGGGCCACCACCACTCCGCCGGTGACGACCATGGCCGTCAGCAGGCCGGCGCGGGGCGTCAGCAGGGGCAGCAGGATCTGCTGCTCGTCCGCGGAAAGGTCGTTCCAGAACAGGACGCCGATCGCACCGGAGAAGACGAAGAACAGGACTGCCGCGCTGACGATCGCGATGCCCAGGCGCGCGTTCGAGTTCATTCGGTGATTCCGAGCAGTTTCCTGACCTCGCTGACCAGCTCCTTGGTGGAAAACGGCTTCGTCATGTAGGCGTCGGCGCCGAGTGCGAGGCCCTTGGCCATCTCGGTGTCCCTGCCCTTCGCCGTCAGCATCAGGATCTTGGTATCGCCCAGCCCGGCGTCGCCGCGCACTTCCTGGCAGACCTCGAAGCCGGTCTTCTTGGGCATCATCACGTCGAGAAGGACGAGGTCCGGGCGCTCTTCCCGGATCTTGGCGACGGCCTCTTCGCCATCCTTGGCGACCGACACGTCGAAGCCTTCCCGCTTCATCAGAAACTCGAGCGAAATGACGATATTGACCTCGTCATCCGCGATCAGGACCTTGTTGGTCATGGGTACTCCCCCCCGGATTTGCTTTGTGTTCTCTTGTTTTTGAGAACATTCTAATTCATTCGGTCGCCATCTCGTCAGCCCGCGTGTGGGGCAGTTCGAAGAGGAACTCGGCGCCCCCTCCGGTGGGGCTGTCGACCCACATCCGCCCGCCGAAGTGCTCGATGATCTGACGGCTGATGGGCAGGCCCAGCCCTGTCCCGGCCGGCTTGGCCCGCTGGTCGCCCACCTGGCGGAACTTCTCGAAGATGGTCTTTCGATCCTGCGGACTGACCCCCGGACCGTTGTCGGCCACCCGCACGCGGTAGATCCCGTCTGCATTCACGAGGCCGATCTCCACCCTGCCCCGGGCCGGATCCGCAAACTTCACGGCATTGGACAACAGGTTGATGACAACCTGGATCAGGCGGTCCCGGTCGGCCAGCAGCGTGCAGGGCGAATCCGGCAGCGACACGGCCAGGGCCACCTCGCGATCGCGGAAGATCTGCTCGGTCGACTCGACCGAGTGGCGGATCACGTCCACGAGATCGATGGACTCGTTGTGCCATTCGGCGTGCCCCGATTCGATCTTCGCCAGGTCCAGCACCTGGTTGACCAGGCGGGTCAGGCGTTCGGTTTCGGAGACGATGATGCCGAGGAAGCGTGTCCGTTCGGTGAGATCGATGCGCGGATCCTCGTGCAGCATCTCCGAAAACGCCCGGATCGAGGTCAGCGGCGTGCGCAGCTCGTGGGTCACCGAGGACATGAAGTCGTCCTTCAGCCGATCCAGCTCCTGCAGCCGCGCATTGGCCGCCCGCAGCTCGGCGGAGGCCTTCTCCAGGGCCTGGGATTTCTCCTCGAGCTGGCGCGAATAGGCCCGGACCTGGCTGGCCTCGTCGAGGATGTCCATCACCTCCTCCAGGCCGAGCGGCTCGGCATCGACCATGGAGTCGATCAGCACGTGGGCCGAGGCGCTGCCGATGGCGCCGGCCAGCGTGGCCTCGGCGAAGTGGATCAGGCCCGCGTCGGCTTCGAGATCCTCGATGCGCTTCAGCCCCCGGCTGCGCGCGTAGCGCGAGAACGCGGCCCGAGCCCTTCCGGCGCCCACGAAACGCGAGACCAGCGGCAGCAGCTGGTCCACATCCACGCCGCCGCGCCAGAACGCGGCCTGGGGGCTGTGGTCGTCGTCCATGATGTGCACGAACAGCGAGGCCTGGGCCGCCTCCCGCGCATTGGGCGGATAGCGGAAGGACAGCACCACATAGGCGAGGCAGTTGAGCAGGAGGCTCCAGAACAGCGCATGGCTGATCGGGTCGAGCCCGGTCACCCCCAGCAGCTGCTCGGGCTTCAGCAGGTCGATGCCGAGCGGGCCATCGCTCAGGAAGCTGCTGTCGAGCCAGCCCGACTTGGCGAAGGACGGCAGCAGCAGGCAGTAGAACCAGATGGTGAACCCGGCCCCCAGGCCGCCGAGGGCACCGATCCGCGAACCGCCCTTCCAGAACATGCCGCCGAACATGGAGGGGGCGAACTGGGCCACCGCGGTGAAGCTGATCAGGCCGATGCTGACCAGGGCGTAGGCCTCGCCGGCGAGCCGGTAGTAGAGATAGCCGAGCAGCAGCACGATGCCGATCGCCACCCGGCGGATGTTGAGCAGGACGTTGCTGAGCTCGTCGCCGGCCGCCTCCATCCAGCGCCGCCGGCGCAGCAGGGCCGGCAGGACCAGGTCGTTGCAGACCATCGTGGACACCGCCACGGTCTCCACGATCACCATGCCGGTCGCCGCCGACAGGCCGCCGACGAAGACCAGCAGGGCGAGCAGCTCCTGCCCCGCCGCCAGCGGCAGCGTCAGGACGAAGGTGTCCGGGTCCACGGACGACGGCCCGAAATGCAGCAATCCGGCCAGCGCGATCGGCAGCACGAAGATGTTGATCAGCAGCAGGTAGGCCGGAAAGGCCCACGCCGCCCGCTGCAGGTGGCCCTCGTCCACGTTCTCGACCACCATCACCTGGAACTGGCGGGGCAGGAAGATGACCGACAGCATCGAGAGCAGGGTCAGCGCGAACCAGCTCCCGTGCCCCATGGCCCCCTCGCCCACCAGGGTCAGCAGCGGCTCCAGCTCCGGCGCCTCGGCGACCCGCCGGAAGATGTCGCCCACCCCGTCGAACATCACGAAGGTCACGAACATGCCCACCGCCAGGAAGGCGCACAGCTTGACCACGGATTCGACCGCGATGGCCGCCACCATGCCCTCGTGACGCTCGGTCGCGTCCAGGTGACGGGTGCCGAACAGGATCGCGAAGACCGCCAGCAGGGCCGTGGTGTAGAGCCCGGCATCGGCCAGCCAGCCCAGCTGGCCCGCATCGCCGCCCCGATCGGCGAGCAGCACGAAGCTGGCCGACACGGCCTTGAGCTGGAGCGCGATGTAGGGGACCGTGCCGATCAGCGCGATCAGCGTCACCGCACCGCCGAGCAGCTGGCTCTTGCCGTAGCGGGAGGAGATGAAGTCCGCGATGGAGGTGATCCGGTAGCGCTTGCTGATCCGCAGCATGCGCAGCACCAGCAACCAGGCGAGGGTCATCCCCAGGGTCGGACCCAGGTAGACCGGCAGGAAGCCGACGCCGCTGGAGGCCGCGCGGCCTACGCTGCCGTAGTAGGTCCACGCCGTGCAATACACGCCGAGCGACAGGGAATAGACCACCGGCGAGGCCACGATGGAGCGGCGCTCGTCGGCCCGGCGATCGCCGAACCAGGCCACGCCGAACAAGAGCCCCAGGTAGGCGACCGTGACCATGATGAGGACGGGCGCCGTGAGCACGCTAGCGGCCCTCGATGATCCAGGCGATGAGGCCGATCAGCCCGATCCACACCGCAAACACATAGACATACAGGAGCGGCAGCCCGAGGACCTGGACCGGCTTGTCGAAGATGCTGAGCAGGGGCGCATTGAGCATCAGGCAGCCAAACACGAAGACCGCCAGCAGCCGGTGACCTACGGAACCCTTGCGCATCCCGCCCCCTCTCGTTCGATGCGGGGAGTATATAGGTTGCGCGCGCGGCGCAGCCGACTCAGGCGGGCGGGTCTGTCATGCACGCGAGCAGGACGCCGGCAGGCTGAGCGCCCAGTACGGCCTGCCGGCGGTCGAACACGAAGGCCGGCACGCCGTCCAGGCGCAGGGCGTCGGCAAAATGCGTGAGCGCCGTGATGTCCGCCGGCGCGCGCGCCAGTTCGGCGACGACGTCGGTGGGCAGACCCGCGGCCTCGACGAGGCTCGCGAGCACGTCCGGATCGCCGATGTTGCGCAATTCCAGGAAGTGGGCGGAAAACACGGCCGGCACCAGGCCACCCACATCCTGGCCGGCGGCCTGCAGGGCAGCCACGACGCCGTGCGCCAGGCGGGTCGAGGGTCGCACCGGCATCTCGCCAAAGCGGAACCCGATGCCGTCGCCGCTCGCCGCAGCGGCAACCCGCGCGTGGAGGGCCTCGACAGCCGCCGCGCTGCCGAACTTGCGCTCCATGAACGCGCGATAGGGCTCGCCGGCGGGCGGCGTATGGGGGTTCAGGAAGTAGGGATGCCAGCTCACCCGGGGCACCACCCCCTGCGCACAGGCCTGGGCGAGGGCCGCCTCGAGCCGGCGCAGCCCGATGAAGCACCAGGGGCAGACAAAGTCGGATACCACATCGATATGCATCATTCACCCCACGGGTCAGATCGTCGACGCGGGCTTGGGGAAAACGCCGATGCCGGACCGGCCCGCACGGTGCTAGTGTTGCGCCCAGCCGGAATTCGCTCGAAAGGAAGCTTCATGTACAACCATATCATCGTCGCCGTCGACGACAGCAGCACGTCGACCCTGGGCCTGGACAAGGCCATTGAACTGGCACGCCTCAATGGCGCCCGCCTCGAGATCGTCCACGCGGTGGACGAGTCGATCTTCTCCCACATCACCGGTACCACGCTGGTCAAGAAGTCCGACGCCCTCAAGGCCCTGATGGCCGAGGGGCAGGACACCCTCGACCGCTCGGCCCAGACGGCCACCAGCCAGGGCATCACGCCCGACTGCCACCTGCTGAGCTCCGACACGCAGCACGCGGCGGACCAGATCGCGGCCCACGTCTCGCACAGCGGCGCCGACCTGCTGGTGGTGGGTTCCCACGGCCGGCGCGGCTTCCAGCACCTGCTGCTGGGCAGCGTGGCCGAGAAGCTGCTGCGCAAGGTTGCCGTGTCGGTGCTGATCGTCCGCGAGTAAGCCACCCGGCAAGCGCACATGAACAAAGGCCCCGCAGCGGCGGGGCCTTTGCGTTCAGGCGGGCCGCCGGCCGGACCTACATGCGCTCGATCATCGCGTCGCCGAACTCGGAGCACGAGATTTCGTTGGCCCCCTCCATCAGGCGCGCGAAATCGTAGGTCACCTGCTTGTCCGCGATGGCCGACTCCATGCCCTTGATGACCAGGTCCGCCGCCTCGGTCCAGCCCATGTGACGCAGCATCATCTCGGCCGAGAGGATCAGCGAGCCGGGATTGACCTTGTCGAGCCCGGCGTACTTCGGCGCCGTGCCGTGGGTGGCCTCGAAGACCGCGTACTTGTCCGAGATGTTGGCGCCCGGCGCAATGCCGATGCCGCCCACCTGGGCCGCCAGTGCGTCGGAGACGTAGTCGCCGTTCAGGTTGAGGGTGGCGATGACGTCGTACTCGGCCGGCCGCAGCAGGATCTGCTGCAGGAAGGCGTCGGCGATCGCATCCTTGACGATGATCTCGCGGCCGCTCTTCGGGTTGGTGAACTTGCACCACGGGCCGCCGTCGATTTCGACCGCACCGAACTCGGTCTTCGCCAGGTTGTAGCCAAAGTCGCGGAAGGCACCCTCGGTGAACTTCATGATGTTGCCCTTGTGCACCAGGGTCACACTGCGGCGGTCATTGTCGATGGCGTAGCGGATCGCGGCGCGGACCAGCCGCTCGGTGCCTTCCTTTGTTTTTGGCTTGATGCGGCTGCCAGAGGTATCTGGGATGCGGCCCTTCTCGACGCTCTTTCCCTCTCGCAGGAAGGCGA
>JAGRFX010000104.1 GCA_020445805.1 Rhodocyclaceae bacterium | reverse complement strand
AGATGGCTGTAGGTGTGGGCCATCAGCTCGTTGGCCTTCTTGGTGGCCGCATACATGCTGATCGGGTGATCCACGCTGTGATGCTCGGAGAACGGCATCAGGGTGTTGCCGCCATAGACGCTCGAGCTGCTGGCATAGACCAGATGCGCCACCCGGTTGTGGCGGCAGCCCTCGAGGATGTTCATGAAGCCGACGAGGTTGCTGTCCACGTAGGCGTGGGGATTCTCGAGCGAGTAGCGCACGCCGGCCTGGGCTGCCAGGTGGATGACCCGGTCGAACTGCTCGCCTGCGAACAGCGCCTCCATGCCGGGCCGATCGGCGACATCGAGCTTGACGAAGCGGAAGTTGGCGTGGGGCGTGAGCCGTGCCAGCCGGGCCTCCTTCAGGGTCGGGTCGTAGTAGTCGTTCAGGTTGTCGATACCGACGACTTCGTCGCCCCGGGCCAGCAGCACCTGGGAAGTGTGCATGCCGATGAATCCGGCAGCACCGGTTACGAGAATCTTCATCCAGTCCTCAATCGTTCACGGTCAGATGGCCGGATTCTCGCACAGGGTCATGGCAATTCCAGGAAGCATGCCGCAGCGCCGCAGCGATCGCCTCAGTCGTAGACCTCGCAGACATCCAGCAGGCTGCCCTTGCGGTCCTTCGCCGAGAGCAGCGGTTCGACCGGGAGCGGCCAGGCAACGCCGACGCTCGGGTCGTTCCAGAGCAGGCAGCGCTCGTGCTCGGGCGCGTAGTAGTCGGTCGTCTTGTAGAGGAAATCGGCCGACTCGGTGAGCACCACGAAGCCATGCGCGAAGCCCGGCGGAATCCACATCTGGCGGTTGTTCTCGGCGCTCAGCTCGGCCCCCACCCAGCGTCCGAAGCTGGGCGACGAGCGCCGCAGGTCGACAGCCACGTCGAAGACCGCACCGCTCACCACCCGCACCAGCTTCCCCTGGGGCTGGAGAATCTGGTAATGGAGCCCGCGCAGCACCCCGCGCGCCGAGCGGGAATGGTTGTCCTGCACGAACTGGGGTGCAAAGCCGGTCGCTGCTTCGAACGCGCGCGCATTGAAGCTTTCGAGGAAAAAGCCACGCGCATCGCCAAAGACCTTGGGCTCGAGTACCAGGACATCGGGAATGGCCGTGCGATGGAGCTCCATCAGAACACTTTCTCCTTCAGCAGGCGCTTCAGGTAGCGCCCGTAGTCATTCTTGCTCAGGCGATCCGCCATCGCGTCGAGGGCCGCATTGTCGATCCACCCGGCCCGCCAGGCGATTTCCTCAGGGCAGCAGATCTTCAGGCCCTGACGCTTCTCGATGGTCTGGATGAACAGACTGGCCTCGAGCAGTGACTCGTGGGTGCCGGTATCGAGCCAGGCGAAGCCACGCCCCATCACCTGCACGTCGAGGTCGCCCCAGTCCAGGTACTGGCGGTTGATGTCGGTGATCTCAAGCTCGCCCCGTGCGCTGGGCTTGAGCCCCCGGGCAATCTCGACGACCCGCGCGTCGTAGAAGTACAGCCCGGTCACCGCATAGCGGCTGCGCGGCTGCGCCGGCTTCTCCTCGAGGCTGACCGCCTTGCCCTGGGCATCGAACTCGACCACGCCATAGCGCTCGGGATCGTGCACCGGGTAGGCAAAGACCGTGGCCCCATCACGACGGGCCGCCGCGTGGAGCCCCTTGGCGAAGTCATGGCCGTAGAACAGGTTGTCGCCGAGGACCAGGGCACTCGGGCCGCCGGCCAGAAAGTCTTCGCCGATCAGGAAGGCCTGAGCCAGCCCGTCGGGACTGGGCTGAACGGCATAGTGCAGGCTCAGGCCCCACTGGCTGCCATCGCCCAGCAGTTGCTCGAAGCGTGGCGTGTCCTGGGGCGTCGAGATCACGAGGATGTCGCGGATGCCCGCCAGCATCAACGCCGACAAGGGATAGTAAACCATCGGCTTGTCATAGACCGGCAGCAGTTGCTTGGAGACCGCGAGGGTCGCCGGGTGCAGGCGCGTACCGGAACCGCCTGCCAGGATGATGCCCTTGCGGGCTGGCGTGGAAGCACTCATGGTGTATCGAGAATTTCGCTCAGCATCCGCTCGACGCCATCCTGCCACGGGGGCAGGGTCAGCCCGAAGGCGCGCTCGAGGCGGCTGCAGTCGAGGCGGGAGTTCAGGGGCCGGCGCGCCGGCGTCGGATAGTCCGCAGTCGTGATCGCGGCCACCTCGCGGACCGCCAGCGTCTTGCCGCGGACGCGGGCAAAGTCGATGACGTGGCGGGCATAACCGCACCAGCTCGTCGCGCCGGCAGCGGCCAGGTGATACGTCCCCCCCAGGTCGGGCTGCCGCGCCGATGCGTGCAACAGGTGGGCACTGACATCGGCGATCAGCTCGGCACCCGTCGGCGCACCGATCTGGTCGTCGATCACGGTCAGTCGCTCCCGATCGGCGGCGAGGCGCAGCATGGTGCGCACGAAGTTGCCGCCCCGGGCCGCATAGACCCAGCTGGTTCGCAGGATCAGATGGCGGCACCCACTGTCGCGGATCGCCTGCTCGCCGGCCAGCTTGGTCCTCCCATAGACGTTGAGCGGCCCCGTGGCGTCATCCTCCTGCCAGGGATGGGTCCCGCCGCCATCGAACACGTAGTCGGTGGAATAGTGCACGAGGCACGCACCCAGCGCCCTGGCCACATCGGCCAGGGCACCCGCCGCGGTCGCGTTGATGGCCTGGGCCAGCTCGGGTTCGGATTCGGCTCGATCGACCGCCGTGTAGGCCGCCGCGTTGACGATCGCATCGGGGGCCACGCGTCGTACCGTGTCGGCCAGTTTCCCGGGCTGGGCCAGATCACCGCACCCGTCGCCCGCCCCTGCCCTGCCGACCGCGACCACCTCGCCCAGGGGCGCCAGCGCACGCCGCAGCTCCCAACCGACCTGTCCGTCCGGGCCCAGCAAAAGAACCCTCACGCCGGCGCTCCGCTGTGGCGACCGTAATGGGTGCTGAGCCAGTCCCGGTAGGCGCCGCTCTGCACGTCCACGACCCAGTCCGTGTGAGACAGGTACCACTCGACGGTCTTGCGGATTCCGGTCTCGAAGGTTTCCTTCGGCCGCCAGCCCAGTTCGCGCTCGATCTTGCGGGCGTCGATCGCGTAGCGCCGGTCGTGGCCCGGTCGGTCGGTGACGAAGCGGACGAGCCGCCCATAGGGCCCCAGCTCCGATGGCCGCAACGCGTCGAGGAGGCGACAGACCGTCTCCACGATCTCGATGTTGGCCATCTCGTTCCAGCCACCCACGTTGTAGGTTTCGCCCGGGACACCCGCCTCCAGCACCCTGCGAATGGCTGCACAGTGGTCACCCACGTAAAGCCAGTCGCGCACGTTCCGGCCATCCCCATAGACCGGCAGCTCCCGCCCGGCGAGCGCGTTGACGATCATCAGCGGAATCAGCTTCTCGGGGAACTGGTAGGGACCGTAGTTATTGGAGCAGTTGGTCGTGACGACCGGCAGTCCGTAAGTGTGGAACCAGGCCCGGACGAGGTGATCGGAGGCCGCCTTGCTGGCCGAATACGGGCTGTTGGGCTGGTACGGATGCTGTTCGGTAAAGGGTGCATCATGGGCCTCGAGCGAACCGTAGACCTCGTCGGTGCTGACGTGCAGGAAGCGGAAGTCGGCCGACGCGTCGCCCTCGAGCCGCCCCCAGTAGGCCCGCGCCGCCTCGAGCAGGGTGAAGGTGCCCTCCACGTTGGTGCGAACGAACTCACCGGGGCCGTGGATCGATCGATCCACGTGGCTTTCCGCAGCAAAGTGCACGATCGCCCGCGGCTGGTGCTGCACGAGCAAGCCGTCGACGAGCCCCCGGTCGCAGATGTCACCCTGCACGAAGACATGGCGCGGATCCTCGAGGACGCCCGCCAGCGTCTTCAGATTGCCCGCATAGGTGAGCTTGTCGAGATTGACCACGCGCTCGTCGCCGACAGCCAGCCAGTCGAGCACGAAGTTGGCGCCGATGAATCCTGCCCCGCCCGTCACCAGAATCGTCATCTCGCGAGTGTCCTCCTAGTCCGCATGCAAAGGATTTTCACACAGCCCGACCGGAAGGCCCCGCAATCTCGTTCGCCCCCTGCACAGGCGGGCTAAACTTCCGGACCATGTTTCGTGCAGCGTACACACTCGTCTGGCTCCTGGTGCTTCCAATTGCGCTGCTGCGGCTGGCCTGGCGGGGCCGTCGCCAGCCCGCCTACCGGCAGCATGTCATGGAGCGACTCGGGTACTTCGGCACCGCGGGCAGCTTCGACGGCGCATGGTGGATTCACGCCGTGTCGGTCGGTGAGACCCGGGCATCCGAACCCCTGGTCAAGGCCTTGCTGGCGCGGGATCCCGAGGCACGGGTGCTGATCAGCGTGATGACGCCCACGGGCCGCCAGACCGCCAGCGAACTTTTCGCCCGCTGGGGAAGCCGGGTCCACGTGACCTACCTGCCCTATGACCTGCCGCCCCTCGTGCGCCGCTTCCTGCGGCACTTCCGACCGCGGGTCGGCCTGCTGATGGAAACCGAGGTCTGGCCGAACCTGATCCACGAGGCAGCTGAAGCGCACCTGCCCATGGCGCTCGTGAATGCCCGTCTGTCGGAGCGCTCTGCCCGCCGTTACGCCCGACTCGGACGGTTTGCCCGGGCGACCTTTTCGCGCCTCGCCGGCGTGGCGGCCCAGTCCCGGGACGACGCGCGCCGATTGGCCGGGCTGGGCGCCCCAGCGCCGGTGGTGACCGGCAGCGTCAAGTTCGACGTGACCGTACCGAGCGGCCAGCGGGTCCTGGGAGACAGCTTTCGATCCGGGTTTGGCAAACGCCCCATCGTGCTCGCGGCCAGCACCCGCGACGGGGAAGAAGCCCCCCTTCTCGATGCCTTTCTGGCCCAAGCACCGACCGAAGCGCTGCTGGTCGTCGTTCCACGTCACCCCCAGCGCTTCGATGAAGTCGGTGCTCTCATCGCGTCGCGGCGCGTCCCATGGGCTCGCCGAAGCCAGTCCGGCCCATTGCCGGCCGAGCTTCGCGTCTGGCTCGGTGACTCGATGGGCGAGATGTTTGCCTATTACGGCGCAGCGGATGTCGCGATCATCGGTGGCAGCTGGCAGCCCCTCGGCGGTCAGAACCTGATCGAAGCCTGCGCAGTCGGCCTGCCGACGATCCTCGGTCCCCACACCTTCAACTTCGCCGAAATCTCCGAGCTGGCCATTGCGGCTGGCGCGGCCGTGCGGGCCGACGAGGTAGCCAACGGCGTCGCTTGCGCGCTTGCCCTGATTGCAGATCCCACGCGTCGGGCCGCGATGAGTGCGGCCGCACTCGCCTTCAGCGCGACCCATGGCGGCGCGACCGAGATGACCCTGCACCTGCTGGATTCCCTGCTCGAGAGGCCAGGATTCACGCCGCCAGAGCGGCCAGCTCACGCTCCAGCATCGATGGATCGCCGGAATTGAGCTCCACCAGCTTGCGCAGGTGCGTCATGCTGTCGATGTCGATGTGCTCACAACGCAATCCGACCCGGGCCCCTTCCACGTGCATGACGCGCATCTGCATCAGGATCCGCGCATCGCTGGACAGGGGCAGGTCGAGCTGGACCGATTGACCGACCGAGGCGTGCCAGGCCGAGTCGGCATCGATGAGCGCCCCCTTCAGTGACAGGTCGACGACGTCTGCCCCAACGAACTTCCCTTCGCTCGCCAGCGTTGCGCGGGCCTGGAAGGCCGCACGCCAGAACCGCCTGCGCTCCAATTCGCTCTTCATCAAGCACTCCCACCAAATGACAATGGCAAGCGCACGCCTGCGCAGGCCTTGTGTTCCGGGAGTATCGACCCGCCCGCTCGGCGCCACAAGGGTCCGACAGCCTGAGTGGCGCTCTCCGACCAGGCACTGTGGACTCTTGTACGGCGGCTCGCATTGAGACGTCGACTGCTGCGGCAGAGCGCAGGAGGATCACGCGGGTGGGCGCCCACGGCGGACCTTGCATGACCTGCCGGGTGGCCTGGCACGGCCTGGCCCGACGAGCACGTTCTGCCTCGTAGCCGGGGGGCCACCCGGGCCGCGCCGTGTTCCTCGCCCTCGATCCGGGCAGCCCCTAGTGGCTCAGGAGCGCATTGACCCGCTGAATGTCGGCTTCGTCGAGCTGGCCAGCCGAGGCCTCGAGCTGCAACTGGGCCACCAGGGTGTCGTAGCGGGCTGCCGCCAGCTGCTGCTCCGCATCGGACAGCTGCGATTGGGCGTTGAGCACATCGATGTTGATGCGGACGCCGACCTCGTAGCCCAGCCGGTTGGCCTCCAGGGCCGAGTTCGAGGACACCTGCGCGGCCTCCAGCGCACTGATCTGGGCCATGCCGCTGGTGACGCCCAGGTAGGCCTGCCGCGCGGCGAGGGCCGCAGCCCTACGGGCGGCCTCGAGATCCGCGTCAGCCCGCAGTTTCAGGGCCGCCGATTCGCGATCGCGCGAGGACAGGGCGCCGCCGGCGAACAGCGGGACGGCCACCTCGAGGCCGATGCTGCGTGTGGTGGAATCAGCGGCCGATCCTGTCGTCGACGAAAATCCGGTGCTCGACTTGTTGTAGCGGGCGACCAGATCCACCGTCGGCAGATGCGCGGCCCGGTTGCGCTCGACGTCCCGTGCGGCGATCTCGGCGGCCAGCTGCTGCACCTGGACCCCGTAGGCGTTGTCCTCGGCCGCACCGACCCAGCTGTCGATGTCTGCAGGTGACGGCGCCGCGATGCTGACGCCACTGCGCAGCGGGGCGAGCACGCCGGCCGGCCGGCCGATCAGCTGCGTCAGTGACTGACGCCGAACCTCCAGGGCGTTCGCGGCCGCCAGTTGCTGCGCGTTGGCAAGATCGAAACGGGATTGCGCCTCATGGACGTCGGTAATGGTCACCGTCCCGACCTCGAAGCTCTTCTTGGAGAGGGCCAGTTGCTCGCTCGCCGCCTTCTTGAGCGTATTGACGGCCTCGAGCACGTCGGCAGCCTTCAGCACCTCGAAATAGGCCTGCGCGACGCGCAGCGCCAGGTCCTGCCGTGCATTCGCGAGCTGGGCCTCGGTGATGCCGACCTGCAATTGCCCCTGCTGGTACTGCACCCAGTTCTGCCACCGAAACACCGGCTGGGTGAGCTGTGCGCCGTAGCCATTGCTGTTGTAGTTGCGATCCTGCCCCGAGAAGGTGTTCTGGTTGTAGGTCGTGTTGGCCGATGCACCGATGCTCGGCAGCAGCCCGGCGCGGGCCTGGACGGCGCTCTCGCGTCCCGCCTCGGCCTGGGCGCGCGCAGACGCGTACTGCGCATCGTTCGCCAGCGCCTCCTGATACACCTCCAGCAGATCCATGCCCCATGCCGAGGTCACCGAAAGGCCGATCAGCGAGGCCACACAAAGCTTCTTCATCATCGTCTCCGCTCGGGTCGGGGCGCCCTTCGCCCCGCTGCATGAAAAACGGGCCGTCGCCCGGCCCGGTCGATCGTGCATCGCCAGCGTGATCAGTACCGCGGCATGGCCGGATCGATCTCCCCCGCCCACGCGGCAACGCCGCCGGCCAGGTTGATGACCTCGCTGAACCCCTGGCGCTCCAGGAACATCGCAACCTGCGCGCTGCGGCCGCCATGATGGCAGATCACCACCACCGGGGCGGCGGCATCCAGCTCGGCACAGCGCGACGGCACCGTGGCCATCGGCATCGGTAGCGAGCCTTCGATCCGGCAGTAGGCGAACTCATTGGGCTCACGCACGTCGAGCAGGACGGGCGCGGTTCGATTGTTGTCGTCGAGCCAGGACTTCAGTTCGGTCGGCCGGATCTGGCGCATGGAGGATCCCTTTCAGAATTCGAAGCGATCGCGCTGGGGCGCGTTCTTCAGTTGAGGCACCAGGGTCTCGAAGAGGTCCTCGGTGCGGAACTCTCCTTCTCCGGTGCAGGTCACCAGGCGCGCACTCATCAGGGGTGCATCGCCCACGAAGGCAAACAGCCGGCCGCCGACCTTCAGCTGCTCGAGCAGGGCATGGGGCAGGACGGACAGGCCGCCCGAAACCACGATCAGGTCGTAGGGCGCTCGGGCGGGCCAGCCCAGCGAACCGTCGCCGTCCTCGACCACCACGTTTTCGACCCCGTTGCGCTTCAGGTTGTCACTGGCGAACTTGACCAGTTCCGGCTCGATCTCGATGGAGCGCACCCACTCGGCCCGGGCCGCGAGCAGGGCCGCGAAGTAACCGGAGCCCGCGCCGATCTCCAGCACCTGATCGCTGCGGCGCACCTGCAGGGCCTGGAGGACCTTGCCCTCGATGACCGGCTTGAGCATCGAGGCACCATGACCGAGGGGGATCTCGGCTTCGGACAGCGCAAGCGATTTCATCGCCGGCGGAACGTACTCTTCGCGACGGACCTCCATGAGCAGATCCAGCACATCGAAATCCAGGACGTCCCAGGGCCGCACCTGCTGCTCGACCATGTTGTACCGCGCGCGTTCGAAGTTCATTCAAGCCCCCTTCTTCGGGAATATTAGCACATTCTAATTGACCGGCCGGCCAAAACCGCTAAATTTTATCGCAATTCTCGGCCGGCTCTAAGCGCTGCAGCACCAACGCCGGCAACCGCGCGGGGTCGGCGGGCCCGGGCGTCCCGTCAATGACTGTCGCGACCGTCGACGCCGGGCAAATGATGCAACGCCGCGTTGGCCTGCAGGCGCAGGTCCGCCGCCGTTTCGAACCAGCTTGGATGGCCGGTCTTGAGGCCGAGCGACAAGGCATCCAGCCCTGCCCGCTCGAGCTGCGCGTAGGCCAGCAAGGCGTCAGGCGCGCCCTTCTGCCGTGCCGCCTGCGCGGCCAGGCTGCCAATCAGGGCATCCCAGTTTGGCTTGAGTTCGGTCTCGATGATCCTGAGTGCTTCGGCCGCCGACAACCGTCCCTCGCCGAGGTCTTCCACCACCTGGCGCTGGCGCGCCGCCAGCAGGGGCTGGACGGCGGCGAAGTGTGCGACGACCGGATTCACCGCCACCGGCCGTTCCGCCAGCTGCCAGGCGGCACCCGACAGCGCCAGGACAACCGCCACCACCACCAGCCTTAGCGCGGCCGGGCGATCGGTCGCCGCCAGTATCCAGCCCACGGCGACACCGCCGATCAGCCCCCCCACATGGGCCGCGTTGTCGATGCCGGGTATCGCGAGCCCGATCACCAGCGAGTAGCCCACGAAGCTCAGGGTCATGGTGCGCAGACGGGCGTAGGCCTGGCGAGGCATGCGCGCTCGATGCACGACCAGAAACGCGAGCAGCGCGCCGAAAACCCCGAAGATGGCACCGGACGCACCCACACTCACCACGTCCTGGCGCCACCAGACACTCACCAGGCTCGCCAGGAGGCCCGAAGCAAGATAGACGACGCCAAAGCGCACCGGCCCGAACATCCGCTCAACCAGGTTGCCGGCCTGGTAGAGCGCCAGCATGTTCAGGCCCACATGGAGCAGCCCCCCATGCAGGAAAACGGATGTCATCAATCGCCAGGGCTCACCGGTGAGCGTCATGGCGCCATCGTTGCCGCCCCACGGGATCAGGACGCGGGAGGGAATGTGCGTCCAGCTGCCGCTCGCCACCGCCAGGCACACGAATACGAGGACATTGATCGCGACGATCGCGAGGGTGACGGGCGCGGATTCGACGCGCAGCGCGAACGGCAACGGGCTGGAAATGGCGGACCTCCGAGACCAGAGCAAGGGCACAGTGTAGCGGCCACGCGTTTCGCCCGGCACCCTCGTACCGCCCGAGCGGGGCATTGCGTCGCCGATGCGGATGACATCAGGATCACAAAACGAGACGCGACAGAGCCAAGCCGCTAGAATTCTGCTCTGGCGCCAGAGGCACTTCCGCGATCATGATCCACATACTTCAAAGCGGCGAGGTTTCCCCCCGATACAGCGACCGCTCATTGCTGGAGATCGCGATCGTCTCCGCCTTGTCGGCGACGATCGGCGCAGACGAAGTCAGCATCTACAAGCTGCAGCCCGCCGGCACGCGCCTGCTGCTCGAGCGAAGCACCCGCATCTCCGGGCAGGGCATCACCAGCCGCGACACCGACTTCGAATCCCCCGAGGTGGCGCTGCCGCTCGAGTCCAGGCCCGAACTCGAGTCCTGTGTCTGCGACGAGCAGTCGGTGGCCGTCGAAGCCCCGACGGGCGGCTTCATCCACTGCATACCCGTCGCCTACGACGGCAAGATCGCCGCGGTGATCGAATTGCTGCGACCGGCGATGATGGCAGCACCGGAGCTCGAGCAGGCGGAGCATTTCGTCGGGCTGTACCGCAACTACCTCAGCCTGCTCGAGTTCAGTGAACGCGACACCCTGACCGGACTGCTGAATCGGCGCACCTTCGACGACCAGGTCGACAAGATCCTCCGCACCCTGGTGCATGACCCGGAGCCCGGAACGCAGCCGCTCGGCGCCGAGCGCCGCGAGGATCGGCCCGACGAGGCCCCGCACTGGATCGCCATCCTCGACGTGGATCGCTTCAAGCGAATCAACGATCGCTTCGGTCACCTCTACGGCGACGAAGTCCTGACCCTGCTCGCCAACCTGATGCGCGAGACCTTCCGCCATCGGGACAAGCTCTTCCGCTTCGGAGGACAGGAATTCGTCGTGGTCTTGCGCCCGGCCGAGGCCGATGATGTGGAACGCGTGCTCGAACGCTTCCGGCAACGCGTCGCAGCCCACGGATTTCCGCAGGTCGGACAGGTCACGGTCAGCATCGGGTTTGCGCCCATCGACAGCGCATCGACCCTCGACAACGTGCTGGAACACGCGACCCAGGCCCTGCGCCATGCGAAGGGTGCAGGGCGCAACCAGATCTGCCGGTACCTGCCGGACCGCTGAGGCCGCGCGGTCAGCGCCGGGAGCGGGCCAGTTCCTCGCGGCGGACCCGGTCGGCTTCGAGTACCGCCGCTTCTTCCGATGGCCCCAGGCGCCGGTGATGTTTGCCGATGGCCTGGACGAGGCGCCGCCCCTGGTCCGCAATTCTCGCCTCCTGCGGTAGCAGGGCGCGGATCTCCGACTCCTGCAATCCCACGGCCTGAGCAACCCGGGCGACGAAACGCGCCTCGATCTGCCGCTCCGCCTCACCCAGCCGGGCCACGCCGGCAGCGGTCGGCTCGCTGCGAGCAATCGCGGGAACCACCGCCACGATGACAGCCATGGTGGCAAGCAGGGCGAGGCGGCGTCCGCGCAAGGCGTGAATCACGGCAACAGGATCGTCGACCCGGTGGTGCGCCGTGACTCCAGCGCCTCATGGGCAGCCGCGGCCTCGGCCAGGGGAAAGCGCTGGTTGACCTCGATGCGGACCTTGCCCGTCGACACCACGTCGAACAGCTCTGCGCCCATGGTCTCCAGGTCGGCCCGGGCGGCGGTATAGGTAAATAAGGTGGGGCGCGTTACGAACAGCGAACCCATTTTCGCCAGGACCCCCAGATCGACGGGGGGCACCGGCCCCGACGCCGCACCGAACAGGACCATCATGCCCAGCGGCCGGAGGCAGGCCAGCGAGTCCATGAAGGTATCCTTGCCGATCGAGTCATAGACCACCGGAACCCCTTTTCCCCCCGTGATCTCGCGCACCCGCTCGGCAAATTTCTCGCTGCGGTAGTTGATCGGGTGGTCACAGCCATGGGCCCTGGCGAGCGCGGCCTTTTCGTCGGACCCGACCGTTCCGATGACCGTCGCGCCTAGCGCCTTGGCCCACTGGCACACGATCAGGCCCACGCCCCCAGCCGCGGCGTGGATGAGGATCGTGTCACCGGGCTGGACCCGATAGGTGCGCCGCAGCAGGTACTGGGCCGTCAGCCCCTGCAGCATCATGGCCGCGCCTGTTTCCGCCGCGATACCGTCAGGCAGTTTCAGCAGCCGATCCGCGGGGATGTTCCTGGATTCGGCATAGGCGCCGAGCGGCCCACCGGCATAGGCGACCCGGTCTCCCACCGACAGCCCGCTGACGCCCGCGCCAACGGCCTCGACGACACCCGCACCCTCCAGTCCGATCCCGGACGGCAGCGGCACCGGATAGAGTCCGCTGCGATGGTAGGTGTCGATGTAGTTCAATCCGATCGCCTCGTGGCGCACGCGCGCCTCGCCTGCAACCGGATCCGGCACTTCGAGCGTCTCGAGGCGCAGGACCTCGGGGCCGCCCGTCTGGTGGAATCGAATCGCCTTGCTCGCCATCGTCGTCTCTCCTGGTGTGGAATCTGTGTCCCGCCTTGGCGCCATTCTAGCCCGCAGTCGAGGCGCTGGGTCCGGGCCCGCTCCGGTCATGGATCGACGTACAGCCGCTGCGTGGGGATACGCGTCAACGAAAACGGCCGGCGCACACTGTGCGCCGGCCGCCGACAGGCTGGACTTCGAGGTTTGGACTAGCGGCCTTCGACCTCACGCTGCTCCGCGGCATCGACCACGGCCAGGGCCGTGATGTTGACCAGGCGCCGAACCGTCGCCGACGGGGTCAACACATGCACCGGCTTGCTGGCGCCGAGCAGGATCGGCCCGACCGTCACGCCGTCGCTGTTTGCCGCCTTGCACAGGTTGAATGCGATGTTGGCCGCGTCGAGGTTGGGCATCACCAGCAGGTTGGCTTCACCCTGAAGCGAGCTTTCGGGATTGGACGAACGACGGACATCGGGCATCAGCGCACCATCGGCGTGCATTTCGCCATCGCACTCCAGATCCGGCCGGGAGGCGGAGATGATGTCACGCGCGGCCCGCATCTTGCGCGCCGAAGCCGACTTCGAGCTGCCGAAATTCGAATGCGACAGCAGCGCGATGCGCGGCTCGATGCCGAAGCGCTTGAGCTCGTCCGCCGCCATGATCGCAATGTCGGCGATCTCCTCGGCGCTCGGATTTTCGTTCACGTAGGTGTCGGCGATCGCCAGCACCCGCTGCGGCAGGAGCAGGATGCTCATGGTCGCGAAGAGTTTGGCATCCGCCCCCAGGCCGATCACGTTCTCGACCTGGCGCAGGTGATATTCGTAGGTCCCGAAGGAGCCGCACACCAGCGCATCGGCGTCACCCCGGCGCAGCAGCATGCAGCCGATCAGGGTGGTGTCGCGGCGCAGCTTGGCCTTGGCGATCTCGGCAGTGACGCCGTCGCGCCACATCATGCGGTGGTAGTCGGTCCACAGTTCCCGGTAGCGCGGATCGTCTTCGACGTTGACCACGTCGAAGTCCCGACCGGGCACCAGATCCAGGCCGATCTTCTCGATACGACGCTCAATCACCGTCGGACGGCCGATCAGGATTGGCCGGGCCAGGTCTTCGTCCACCACCACCCGCACCGCGTGCAGGACACGTTCATCCTCGCCCTCGGCGTAGATCACGCGCTTCTGCTCGGGTGCCACGCTCTGGGCGCGCGAGAACACCGGCTTCATGATGATGCCGGAGGCGTAGACGAAGTCCGACAGGCTGGCCACATAGGCCTTGAAGTCGTCGATCGGGTTGGTGGCGACGCCCGATTCCATCGCGGCCCGCGCCACCGCCGGCGCGATCTTGACGATCAGGCGGGGGTCGAAGGGTTTGGGAATCAGATACTCAGGGCCGAAGCGCAGGTCCGCACCGGAATAGGCACTCGCCACGATGTCCGATTGCTCCGCCTCGGCCAACTCGGCAATGGCGCGCACGCAGGCGAGCTTCATTTCCTCGGTGATCTTCGTCGCGCCCACGTCCAGCGCGCCGCGGAAAATGAAGGGAAAGCACAGGACGTTGTTGACCTGGTTGGGGTAGTCGGAGCGACCGGTGGCGATGATGCAGTCCGGCCGCACTTCCTTGGCGAG
>JAGRFX010000103.1 GCA_020445805.1 Rhodocyclaceae bacterium | reverse complement strand
ATCGGGCCCTGGCTGGCGACCGCGGATGCAATCGCCGACCCGCATGAACTCACGCTGTGGCTGGAGGTCAATGGCGAGCGCCTGCAGGACAGCCGCACCAGCGAGATGATCTTCCGGATTCCGCGCCTGATCAGCGACCTCTCCCGCTGGATGCCGCTCTATCCGGGCGACGTGATCGCCACGGGCACCCCGCCGGGCGTCGGCATGGGCCTCAAGCCGCAGCGCTGGCTCAAGGACGGCGACCAGGTGCGGGCCGGGATCGAGGGGCTGGGCGAGCAGTGCCATCGCTGCCAGCCCTGGGTCCCGCAGCGCCTCTGAACCTCGACGGCGGCCGGCATGGCAGCCGCCCAGCTATCCCTTTCAATCACCACCGGAGTACATCATGGCCAACGAGGGCTATCACGAACCGATCGAAGAACTGAGCGACGAAACCCGCGACATGCACCGGGCCATCACCTCGCTGATGGAAGAGCTCGAGGCGGTCGACTGGTACAACCAGCGTGTCGACGCCTGCAAGGACAAGGAGCTGGCCGAGATCCTGGCCCACAACCGGGACGAGGAGAAGGAGCACGCGGCCATGGTGCTGGAGTGGATACGCCGCCGCGACCCGACTTTCGACAAGGAACTGAAGGACGCCCTCTTCAAGGACGGCGAGATCGGCCACCACGACTGAGGCCGGTCGCCCGCCGCACTCAGAGCCCGCGCAGGGCCTCCGTGAGGCGGGCAGCAAAGCCCTTGCCATCGGCGAGCGCCGAGGCGCAGACCGTGGCGCGCAGGCCGGCGCGCAGGGCCGCGAGCCGCTGGCGATCCGAGGCCAGGGCAAGCGCGGCTTCGACCCAGGCGTCCTCGCTCGGCAGGCACCAGCCCTCGAGGCCCGCCGCCCGGCACAGGCTGTCGGCCATCCGGCTGCAGTGACGCTCGCCGGTCAGGCTGAGGGTCGGCACCCCCATCCATAACGCGTCGCACAGATTGGTCGCCTGGTGGAACGGGTAGGTATTGAGCGCGATGTCGATGCCGCCGTAGTGGGCCAGAAAATCCCCCTGCGCGCCCCAGGGCAGCAGGTCGAAGCGGGCAGGGTCGCCGCCCAGCGCGGCGATCTTGTCGGCGGTCCTCGCCACCGCGGCCGGATCCGTGAAGGATCGGCAGCGCAGTTGGAAGCGCGAACCGGGCAGTCCTTCCAGCACACGTGACCACGCCGCCAGCGCCGGGTCAGACACCTTGGGCCGCTGCACGAAACAGCCGAAGGTCGCATGGCCGCGCTCGCCCATGGGTGCCGCTGCGACCTCGGGCAGCGGACAGGCCGGATCGAAGCAGAAATAGCTGCCCGGCAACCGCAGCAGGCGCTCGCTGCTGTGGGCCTCGCTCCCCTCCGGCTCGGTGATCGCATCGGCGATGCGGAAGTCGATGCCCGGCGCACCGGTCGTCCCCGCGTATCCCAGGAAGCTGCCCTGCCGGGGTGCCAGCCGCCACGACAGCATGGGCAGCCGGTTGGCACCGGCATGCCCGGTCAGCTCGAGCAGGACGTCGAGCCGGGCAGCGTGGATTGCCTCGGCCAGCCGTGCGTCGGCCCAGCCGGCGCAGTCGACCACCCGGTGGGCGCGCTTGTGCAGGCGCTGGGCCAGCGCATCCGGCGCCGCGGCGCGGTCCGAAAACAGCCACAGCTCCAGGCGGTCGCGCGGATAGTGTTCGATGAAGCCGGCCAGGAAGCGGCCGATCGGCGTCCACGCCAGCTCGCCGCTGAGAAGGCCCACCCGCAATCGCCCGCCCGGCGCACGGGGCGGCGCCGCCGAGGGCAGCGCCGCAGGGCGAGGGGCATGACGGGTCACCGCTTCGCCGTAGGCCCGCGCAGCGACGAGGTCGCCCGCCGGATCGCCGCCGGGCAGGCACAGCCGGAGCTGCTGCAGGCTGCTCAGGATGTCAAGGCGTTCGGGCGCGAGGGCCACGGCACGCTCGATTCCGCCCACGGCCGCGGCCAGGTCGCCCAGCTCCTTGTCGGCGTCGGCGGCGCCGACCCACAGGCGCACGTCCGAGCCGTCGTTTGCAAGGCCCAGCGCCGCATGCCCACGCGCCTCGCCGAAGCAGCCCAGGTCGTTCAGCACCGTGACCAGCGCCGCCCGCGGCCGGCTGGCCGCCGGATTCAGCGCCAGGGCCGCCTCCAGGGACAGGCGCGCCAGCGCCAGGTGACCGCTGCGGGCCAGCGTGGCCCCCGCTTCGGTGAGCGGGACGTCGTCGCCCAGGGCCGACAGCCGGGCGATCACCCGCTCAGCGCGAGGACCGTCGCCCGCGTGGGCACAGAGGGCGAGCAATTCGCCGAGCAGCGCGGCTTCCGTCGCGGCGGGCGCCAGGGCCGTGGCGGCCTGCGGATCCACATCGACGCTCAGCACGGCAAGCCGCGCCGCCGCCTGGGGCAGCTGGATGGCGCTGCGATAGGCTTCGGTGGCGCCCGCCAGATCGCCGGTGGACTCCCGCAGCTGGCCGAGATTGAAGCCCACCAGGGCCAGGCCCGGATCGAGCCTGGCGGCGGCCAGGTAGTGCTGCTCCGCCTGGGCGCGGCGACCCAGGTCCTTGTAGAGATTCGCCAGATTGAGCCGACAGCCGGCGTTGTCCATCAGCCTTGCCGTACTGCTCTCCAGCAGCGGCAGGGCCTCGTTCAGCCGGCCGGCCTGGTGGCAGGCGACGCCCAGGTAGTGGCGCGCGAAGACGTGCTTCGGATCCCTGGCGAGCACCGCCCGGTAGCCCGCCATGGCCTCGTCGGCGCGGCCGGCGCCGTGGGCGGCCACGGCCTGGCGGAACTTCTGCTCGATCGCGTCCTTGCCCGCCACGGGGCTAGAGCTTCTGCCCGTGCTCGCGGGTGGCGTGGAAGCCGACCTTGGGCCACTTCTCCATCGTCACCTCGAGGTTGTAGCGGGAGCTCGCCAGGTAGACCAGGTTGCCGTCCACGTCGCTGCCCACCCGCATCGACTGCTCGCGCTCGAAATTGCGCCGGGTGAGGTCGTCGGGGAAGGTCAGCCAGCGGGCCGTGTAGATGTCGGACGATTCGAAGACCGCGTCCACCTTGTATTCGTCCTTGAGCCGCTGGGCCACCACCTCGAACTGAAGCTGGCCGACCGCCCCCAGCAGCATGTTGCCGCCGATGGCCTCGAAGACCTGGATGGCGCCCTCCTCGCCCAGCTCCTGCAGGCCCTTCTGCAGCTGCTTGGCCTTGAGCGGGTCGCGCAGGCGTGCCGCGCGGAAGAGTTCCGGCGAGAAGTAGGGGATGCCCTTGAAGCCGAGGGCCTCGCCTTCGGTCAGGGTGTCGCCGATCTGTAGCTGGCCGTGATTGTGGATGCCGATGATGTCGCCCGCCACGCCATCCTCCTTCAGCACCCGCTCGTTGGCCATGAAGGTCAGGGCGTTGGCCAGCTTCATCTCGCGGCCGGCGCGCACGTGGCGGACCTTCATGCCCGAGCTGTAGCGGCCCGAGCAGATGCGGAAGAAGGCGATCCGGTCCCGGTGCTTGGGGTCCATGTTGGCCTGGATCTTGAACACGAAGCCCGAGAACGGCGCCTCCGCCGGCTCGACCATGCGGTTCCCGCCGTCACGGGGCTGGGGCTGCGGCGCCCAGGAGATCAGGGCCTCGAGGATCTCCTGCACGCCGAAGTTGTTGATACCGGAGCCGAAGAACACCGGCGTCTGCTGGCCCGCCAGGAAGCCCTCCAGGTTGAAGGGATTGCTGGCCCCCTGGATCAGGTCGACCTCATCACGCAGCTGGCCGATCTCGCCCGGGAACTGGGCGTCGAGTTCGGGGTTGGACAGCCCCTTGATGACCTCGGCCACGCTGCGGCGCTCCTCGCCGGGCGTGAAACGCAGGAGCTGGTCCTCGAGCAGGTGGTATACGCCGCGGAAGGACTTGCCCATGCCGAGGGGCCAGGTGACCGGGGCGCACTCGATCTTCAGCACGTCCTCGATCTCGGAGAGCAGTTCGAAGGGCTCCCGCACCTCGCGGTCGAGCTTGTTGACGAAGGTGATGATCGGCGTGTTGCGCAGCCGGCAGACGTCGAGCAGCTTGATGGTCTGGGCTTCCACGCCCTTGGCCGCGTCGATCACCATCACCGCCGCGTCGACCGCGGTCAGCACCCGGTAGGTGTCCTCCGAGAAGTCCTCGTGACCCGGGGTGTCGAGCAGGTTGACCGTATGGCCCTGGTACTCGAACTGCATGACCGAGCTGCTGACCGAGATGCCCCGCTGCTTCTCCACCTCCATCCAGTCGGAGGTGGCGTGGCGGGCGCTCTTGCGCGCCTTGACGGTACCCGCCAGCTGAATGGCGCCGCCGAACAGCAGGAGCTTTTCGGTCAGCGTGGTCTTGCCGGCGTCGGGGTGCGAGATGATGGCGAAGGTACGCCGCTTCTCGACATCGCGCAGGAGTTCGGGAGGGAAAGGGGTGCTCATGGATACCGCCGGAAATCGGGTCGCGGCCAGGCCATGGCCCGACGCCGCGCGAAACTCGCCCTTTTACCCGAAGGCGCGGGCACTGGCAACCGCCCCGGACGAGCGTGCCGCCAGTTGTCGCCGGGTTCCATGCGTCGGTAGCCCATGGCTTTCCCATTCCAATGGCAAGCGGGAGACTGGAACCCCCCTGGCACCTCTGATGGAGGCCCCCGTGAAATCGATCGTCCTCGCCCTGATCGCCGCACTGCTCTGCTTCGGCTGCGGCGTGGCGGATACCGCCACCGCCACGGCCACGATTGCGGCGGCCAAGAAGCAGGAGCTGGAGAACGCCCGGGTCCTCCAGCAGCAGGTTCAGCAGGACATCAATGCGAGCATGCAGGGCCGCGAGGCGCAGCTCGAGAAGATGGAACGCGAATCGCGCTGAAACCCGCATCTGCGCGCCCGCCACGCGCCTGTCATGGTCTACCTCAGTTGAGCGGCCGGCGCTAAACTGAAACCTTTACTGCGTCCAGGGTCTTTTCCGCCGCATGCGTTCGCCCGACGCTTCGCCCATGCCCGGCAGGGCCCGTTCGACCCTGGCCCGCAGCCTGCTGGTCCGGATGTCGGCACTGCTGGCCCTATGCCTGCTGGCCCTCGGCATCGGGGTCCAGTTCGGCATCCTGGACCCGGCCGCACGCAGCCTCTCGGCCCGCTCCCTCGAGCGGGCCTCGTTCCATGTCATCGAGGTGGTCAGCCGCGATTTCCGCGACGCGGAGGCGCTGCTTGCCACGGCGCGGGCCTGGGGCCGCAATGGGCAACTGCAGGTCGGCGACGCCGGCAGTTTCCTGCACATGATGGCGCCGATGCTCGACACCCATCCGCGGATCTCCGGCGTATTGCTGGCCGAAGAGGACGGTAGCGAGCTGTTCCTGATCCGCGATCCGGATGGCGCCGGCTGGCGCAGTCGGCAGACCCGGCCCGAGGGCTCGGGCCTGGCCAGCCGATGGCAACGCTGGGATGCCCGCTTCGACCCCCAGGGCAGCGAGTGGGAAACCCGCGACTACGATCCCCGCTCGCGGCCCTGGTTCCGCGGCGCCCAGGGGCTCAAGGGCGAGGATGCCGTCTACTGGACGCCCTACTACACCTTCTTCACCGCCCGCGAACCCGGCATCACCGTCTCGGCCCGCTGGCAGGGTGCCGATGGCCGTCTCCGCATCCTCGCCTTCGACATCCTCCTCTCCGACCTCTCGCGCATCACGCTCGGGCTGTCGGTGGGCCGGACCGGCGGGGCCGCCGTGCTCTCCGACGACGAGCGCCTGCTGGGCATTCCGCGCGACGCTCGGCTGCAGGGCGAGGCCGTGCGCAAGGAACTGATCCTCAAGCCCGTTGCCGATGTGGACATCCCCTTCCTGCAGGCCGGCCACCGGGCCTGGGTCACGGCCGCGCGCCCGTCCCACGAGGCCTATCGCTACGAGTCGGACGGCGAAGCCTGGGTCGGACGCTACGATGCGCTGCGCCTCGGCAACCAGAACCTGTGGATCGCGGCCTTCGCCCGCGAGGCGGACTTCGTTCCGGTTACCCTGCGTGCCCTGGCGCCCATCGCCGCCCTGATGGGGGTGATCGGCGTACTCGGCGCGATCGCGGTGATGCGCTTCGCGCGACGGGTCGGCACACCGCTCCGGCAGCTGGCCGAGCACAGCGAGCGCATCGGCCGCCTCGACCTGGCCCCCACCACGCCGGTGGACGCCCACTGGACCGAGATCGAGCGTCTCGCCCAGGCCCAGGAGCGGATGCGCAGCCAGCTGCGCGAGGCCACCGAGGCGCTCGACGCGGCCCGCGCCCGCCTCGAGGACCAGGTCGCCGAGCGGACGGCCGCCCTCTCCGGCAAGCAGGCCGAGCTGGCCGACCAGCTGCTGTTCGTACAGGTGCTGATCGATGCGGTGCCCAATCCGGTCTTCTACAAGGGCCCCGATGCGCGCTTCCTGGGCTGCAACCGGGCCTATGAAGCAGCCTTCGGCACCACCCGGGGCTTCATGGTCGGCAAGACCGTGCTCGACCTGCCCTATCTCGCCGCCGACGACCGGGTCGCCTACCACGACGAAGACGTCCGCACGATATCCGAAGCCGCCACGGTTCATCGCGAGACCCGCCTGCCCTTCGCCGACGGCCGGGCGCACGACGCGCTGTACTGGGTGCGCGGATTCCGCCTGGCCAATGGTGACCCGGGGGGGCTGCTGGGCGTCATCGTCGACATCACCGAGCAGAAGAACGCCGAGCGGGCGGCGCGCGAGGCCGAGGAGCGGGCCAGCCGGATGCTCGAGTCGAGCCCCATCGCCGTGGTCATCAACCGGCCCGACGGCACCCCCATATTCGCCAACCAGCGGGCCTGCGAGCTGGCCGGGGTGAGCCACGACGACTACCTGCAGCGCTCGGTCATCGGCTGGTTCCGGGATGACCAGCAGGCGGCCCGGCTGCTGGCCCGACTGCGCGACGGCCTGCCGGTCAGGGACCAGGAGGTGGAACTGGTGGATTGCCGGGGGGCGCACTTCTGGACCCTGCTGTCGATGGCCCTGATCGACGTGCATGGGGCACCCGCGGTCATCAGCTGGACCTACGACATCACCGAACGGCGTCACGCCGAAGAGGAGCTGCGCAAGCTCTCGCGGGCGGTGGAGCAGAGTCCGGTGATGGTCGTGATCACCGACCCCGAAGCGCAGATCGAATACGCCAACCCCGAGTTCTGCCGCAACAGCGGGCACCCGCTGGAGGCCCTGCACGGTCGCCGCCCGGCCTTGCTCGACGAGGCGGACGCGCCCCTGCCGTGCGGCCAGGATCTCGCCGTGACGCTGGCGGCGGGCGACTACTGGCGGCGGGAATGCCGCCTGCGCCGGGACGACGGCGATACCCCCTGGGTGTCGGTCACGGTCAGCGGCCTGCAGGACCACCGCGGCCAGTTG
Organism: Rhodocyclaceae bacterium; assembly: GCA_020445805.1. Taxonomy (GTDB): domain Bacteria; phylum Pseudomonadota; class Gammaproteobacteria; order Burkholderiales; family Rhodocyclaceae; genus Cognatazoarcus. The sequence goes on along the minus strand of JAGRFX010000103.1, from coordinate 6,425 downwards.
CGCCAGTGCATCTGGATTCTCGAGGACATCTCCGCCCGCCGTGCGGCCACCCAGGCGCTCGCCGAAGCCAAGCAACTGGCCGAGGACGCCGCCGAGGCGAAGGCGCGCTTCCTGGCCAATATGAGCCACGAGATCCGCACGCCGATGAACGCGATCATCGGCCTCTCGCGCCTGGCGCTGGGCGCCGGTCTGGACGGCCAGCAGGAAGACTACGTGGCCAAGATCCACGCGGCCGGCTGCAGTCTGCTCACGCTGATCAATGACATCCTCGATTTCTCGCGCCTGGAGGCCGGCAAGCTGCCGCTCGAGAAGCGGGCGTTCCGGCTCGACGAGGTCCTCGACACGCTGGTCACCTTCGTTGGCCAGCGGGCCGACGAGAAGGGGCTCGAGTTCCTGCTCGAGGTGGCACCCGAGGTGCCCGCCGAGATCGTCGGCGACCCGCTCCGGCTGGGCCAGGTGCTGACCAACCTGGTCGGCAACGCCATCAAGTTCACCGAGCGCGGCGAGGTCCGCCTCGCCGTCGGGGTGGGCCCCTCGGAGGACGCGCAGGTCGAACTGAGCTTCGAAGTCCGGGACACCGGCATCGGCATCGACGCCGAGCAGCAGTCCCGACTCTTCGAGGCCTTCTCGCAGGGGGACAGCTCGACCACGCGCCGCTTCGGCGGCAGCGGTCTGGGCCTCTCGATCGCGCGGCAACTGGTCGAGATGATGGGCGGCCGGATCCGGGTGGAGAGCGAACCCGGGCGAGGCAGCACCTTCCACTTCCACGCGCGCTTTGGTCGCGCCGGCGCCGGTTCTGCGTCACGCCGGCTTCCGGGCGTGCTGTCGCGCCTGCGGGTGCTGGTGGTCGATGACCACCCCAGCGCCCGAGAGGTCCTGCTCTCGCTGCTGGCCGGCCTGCCCCTGCGCGCGACGGCGGTGGGCTCGGGAAGCGAAGCCCTCGCGGCCGTGCATGGGGCAGCGGCGACCGACCCCTTCGGCCTGGTGCTGATGGACCTGCGGATGCCGGACATGGACGGCATCGAGGCGACGCGGCGGCTCAAGAGCGATCGCGCCCTCGAGAACGCGCCCGCGGTCGTCGTGATTTCCGCCTTCGGCGACGGCGAGTCGATCCGGCAGGCGACCGAGGCGGGCGCGGACGGCTTCGTCCACAAGCCGCTGACGGCCTCCAGCCTGCTCGACTGCGTCATGGACACCTTCGGGGCCGGGGTGATGGTGGATTCCCTGCCGGAGCCGATGGCCCGCCCGCCGGAGCTCGCCGGCCTGCGCGTCCTGGTGGTCGAGGACAACGAGGTCAACCGCCAGGTGGCGCGCGAAACCCTGATGCGCGCCGGCGTGGAGGTGCGCTGCGCGGCCAATGGCCGCGAGGCACTGTCCCTGCTGCAGGTCGATCCGGGCTTCGACCAGGTGGTCCTGATGGACCTCCAGATGCCTGAAATGGATGGCTTCGAGGCGACGCGGCAGCTGCGGGCCGACGCGCGCTTCCGGCAACTGCCGATCATTGCGATGACGGCCCATGCGATGGCGGCCGAGCGACAGCGCTGCCTCGACGCGGGCATGGACGACCACGTCGCCAAGCCGATCGATCCACCGCAACTGTTCGCCGCGCTGGCCCGGGCGGTCCGGGACGGTCCGTCCGAGCGGCCGTCGGTGAGCGCCTCGACCGGCGATATTCCCGGCATCAACATGGCAGCCGCGCTGCGACGCATGGGCGGCGACCGGCTCGGCCTGGTGGGCTTGCTGCGCCGCTTTCGCGCCACCCATGCGGCCACCCTCGACGAGATCGCGGCCGCGATCTCACGGGGTGACCTGCTCCGCGCACGCCACCTGGCGCACGAACTGTGCGGTGCCGCCGGCAATGTGGGCGCGGCACGCCTGGCGGACGCCATGGCCACGATCGAAGCCCAGCTTCGCCGGGGCGTCGGTGCGATCGACGACCTCGCCCCGGCCCGCGACGAGCTGGCGGCCCTCGTCGCCGCCATCGACCGACATCGCGACGAGGTCGCCGACAGCGCCCAGCCCGGGCGCGCCGCCGCACTCCTCGCCAGCGAGCTGCAGCGGCTGGCGGACCTGCTGTCAAGCAGCGACGGCGCCTCGACGCGGCTCTTTGCCGAACTGCGCGGCGACATGGTCAAGGCATTTGGCATGGACGCCGTCGGCCACGTCGCCGAACATATGCAGGATTATGACTTTGCCGCGGCGCTCGACGCGCTCGGCCCAATGCTGCGGGTCCCCGACCCGCCGCCCGGAGACACGCCATGACCCCCTCGATCGCCCAGGAAAGCGGGCAGCCCACGATCCTCGTGGTGGACGACGCACCCGAGTCCATCGAGCCCATCGTCCAGTGCCTGCACAAGGGCAACTACCGGACACGCATCGCCAATACCGGCGAGCGGGCCCTGGCCCTGGCGCGCGCCCTGCCGAAGCCGGATCTCATCCTGCTCGACGTGATGATGCCGGGGCTCGACGGCTATGCGGTCTGCGAACGCCTGAAGGCAGACCCGGAGACCCGCGACATCCCGGTCATCTTCCTGACCGTGCGCAACGACGAATGCGACGAGCAGCGCGGCTTCGACGTCGGCGCCGTCGATTACATCGCCAAGCCGATCAGCCCGCCCATCGTCCTGACCCGAATCCGGACCCACCTGACGATGCGCCATGCCAGCAATTTCCTGCGCGACCGGAACGCCTACCTGGAACGCGAGGTAGACCGGCGCACCCGCGAGGTCGGGGTGATCCAGGACGCGACCATCATGGCCATGGCCTCCCTGGCCGAGACCCGGGATGCCGAAACCGGCAACCACATCCGACGCACCCAGAAGTACGTCCATGCGCTGGCGGAGCAGCTGCGCAGCCATCCCCGCTTCGGACCGCTGCTATCGGACGAGAACATCCACCTGATCTACAAGTCGGCGCCCCTTCACGACATCGGCAAGGTCGGCATCCCGGATCGCATCCTGCTGAAGCCCGGCAAGCTCAGTCCGGACGAATTCGAGATCATCAAGCGGCACCCGCGGCTGGGCCACGACGCGATCGTCGCTGCCGAGCGGATGCTCGGCCTGTCGGTGACCTTCCTGCGATTCGCCAAGGAGATCGCCGGTTGTCACCACGAGAAATGGGACGGCACCGGCTACCCGGATGGCCTGAAGGGCAACCAGATCCCGGTCGCCGCGCGGCTTATGGCCATTGCGGATGTCTACGATGCCCTGATCAGCGAACGGGTCTACAAGAAGCCGTTCAGCCACGAATCCGCCGTCGAACTGATCGTCGCCGGGCGGGGCACCCAGTTCGATCCCGATGTGACGGATGCCTTCCTGGCCCTCACGGACACCTTCCGCGAGATCGCGCGCCGCTACGCGGATCCCCAGGCGGACCTGGACTCCCAGCGGGAGCGCCTGCGCCTGGTCTTCGGCGAGACGCACTGAGGCTCAGTCTGCGGGCGGCCGATGGACCTCGCGCGCGACGCGGGTCAGGAGCGCCTCGAAGAATACCTGCGCTTCCGCGTCGATGCCGCGGTGCCCGGCGAGGGCCTCGCCCAGTGGCTGACCGGTGCGTCGCACGACGGGACGTGAACCCCTGAAGACGATCGACTCGCGCGCCAGTACCGCCGCTGAATCATGGCACCCGGCGCAGGCCTCCCGGAAGCGGGGCGGCGTGGCGGCTTCGGCCTGCAGCATGCGATAGATGGGCTCCGTCTCGGCCTCGGGCGGGTAGTGGTGGCGCAGGAAACGCAGGGGATCGCCCACGGGATGTGCCAGCACCAGGTCGCCATCGCGCCAGCTCAGGCGGCGGGCAAACTCGGCGCTGTGACCGTGGCACTGGGCACAGCGGTCGTCCCACAACCAGTGCAGGTCGAGCCCCTCGGCCCGGAGGGGCGACACCGCGGAGACCGCGAGCGCGGCGCCGAACACCAGCCGGCGCACCCACGCCACGGGGAAGCGCAGACATGGCCGGGCGGCTGGGACGAGGGACGGGTCAGCGGGTGTAGCTCTGCTTCGCATGGGTGGTCGGTGCATTTTTCCACTGGGCGGAATCGGCCCGCTGCCAGCCCGTCGAGGCTGCCAGCTCCTCGCCCGCCGCGCCCATGACGTCGAGCTTCAGTTTCCACAGGGAAGGATAGTCCCGAGCCTTGCAACAGATCGAGACCCAAGGATCGACGATCACGGCCTGGGCATCCCACCGGGCAAAGTCGTCCGGGAAGGATCCGTCGCCCGCGGGCGCCTGGCCGATCACCACGAAGACGTGATCCGCAGGTGGCTTCAGGCGAACCACGTAGAAGGGCGGGCTTTCCTTCCGCCCGGCGAGGTAGAGGCAGGCCGCCGCGCACTGTTCGAGGCAGTTGCCGGCCTGGAACTTCATGACCTGCCGGCCGTAGTCGACGAGCTCGTCCATGGTGCAGCCCGGCCCCGGCGCGCCCTTCTTGAGTTCGGGGACCGTCATCTTCGCCTGGTGACGGGTCATCGGATCGCGCCCGGGGTTCCAGTCCTTGGGTGCCGCGAGCTGGCCGGTTCCCTGGTTGTCCGGACCGGCGGTGGTGCAGGCCTTGGCAAACTGGAGTGCGGCTTGGGCGAGGCTGACGGTCATGCGTGTCTCCTTGTGCGGGGTCTTGTGGGCAGCGGCCGTGGGGCCTCTGGCACTCTAGACCAGCCGCTCCTGCGTGCGCCGCGGCACGTGGCGCGGGCCGTGGCGGAATGCGCAGCGCATGGTCATCGAGCCCCCGGGCCGCGCCCTAGCCGCAGAGACGGACAAGGGGCGATTCGGCCATCAGCCCCACCTGCTCGCGCAGCGCCAGGATGTGATCCTGCCAGTAGCGCGGGCCTTCGAACCACGGGAAGGCCGCCGGAAAGGCCGGATCCGCCCAGCGCCGCGCCAGCCACGCGGCGTAGTGCAGCAGCCGCAGCGTGCGAAGCGCCTCGACCAGGTGCAGCTGACCGGGCTCGAAGCGGGCGAATGTCTCGTAGCCCTCGAGCACGTGGTCGAACTGCCGGGCCATGCTGTGCTCGTCGCCGGAGAGCAGCATCCACAGGTCCTGGATCGCCGGGCCGCTGCGCGCGTCGTCGAAGTCCACGAAGTGCGGCCCGTCCGGGGTCCACAGCAGGTTGCCGGCATGACAGTCGCCATGGAGGCGCAGGACGGCCTGGGCGCCGGCTCGCTGGTAACAGCGCTCGACGGCCTCGAGGGCCTGCTCGGCGATGGCCTGCCACGGCGCCCGCAGGTCGGGCGGCAGGATGTGGCCATTGAAGATGAAGGCCACGGGCTCGCGGCCGAAGCTCGTGATGTCGAGGCCCGGGCGATGCCGGAAGGCCTCCGTGGCTCCGACTGCATGGATTCGGCCGAGGAATCGACCGGTCCAGGTCAGGACCTCCGGGTCCTCGAGTTCGGGGGGACGTCCGCCCCGCCGCGGGAAGACCGCGAAGCGCAGATCCTCGAAGTGATGCAGGCTTTGACCGCCCAGGCAGAGCGGCGCCACCACCGGCACCTCGGCCTCGGCCAGCTGCTGCGTGAAGTGGTGTTCCTCGAGTATCTGGGCGTCGCTCCAGCGGGCGGCCCGGTAGAACTTGGCGACCACCGGCGCCTGGTCGTAGATGCCGGCCTGCCACACCCGGTTCTCGAAGCTGTTGAGCGCCAGAAGACTGCCGTCGCAGTCCAGTCCGACCGATTCGAGGGCGTCGAGGATGCGCTCCGGCGTCAGGCTGGCGTAGGGGGTATCGAGGGAATCGGGCGACGAGTGGGGCATCGGGGCGGAAGCGGACCAGGCGGGCCCCGATGATAGAAGAAGCCGACCGGCGGGGCGAGCCGCGCCGGCATCGGTCAGGCGACCCTCAGCCGCCGCGCCGGGTGCGCCCACCCTGCAGGCGGAGGGCCACGACACCGGCCAGCGCCACCAGCAGCGGCGCCACCACGTCGGCGGGCCGGCCTGCGGCAATCAGGAGTCCTGCGAGGGTTCCAGCGGCGGCGATGGCGACGGGGATCAGGCGTTCCATGAGGTCTCTCCGGGAAAAACTGTTGTTTTGTACAGTGACAATTTATACAGCTTTTCCCGCCTGCGCAAGCCTTCCCTCACGCCCCCCATCTGCCCACACCGCTCAGTCCGGCAGGCGCTCCCAGAGGGTCACCTCCGACAGGGTGTGCTGGAACTTGCGTCGAGTTTCCCTGATCACGAACGGCACTTCCCGCGGCCCGTCCACCAGGCGGAAATGCGCTCCGAGCTGGTCTTTCAGGCCATCGAGGGTGAAGTAACTCTCCCCATCCTTCTTGACGCCGCCGATCCACTCTTCCTTGCGGGTGTGCTCCTCCAGCCAGGTGTAGGGCGAGGCGATCAGCAGCAGGCCGCCGACATTCACCCGCGAATGGATCGTGCCCAGGAATTTGCGCGGGCTGTAGAGGCGGTCGATCAGGTTGGCGGCCAGCACCAGGTCGTAGCC
>JAGRFX010000102.1:11503-13817 GCA_020445805.1 Rhodocyclaceae bacterium | reverse complement strand
CGCCTGGCGCGGGCACTGGATTACGTTGGCGCCGGCACCATGGAGTTCCTCGTCGATCTCGATCGCGAAGCCTTCTCCTTTCTCGAAGTGAACACCCGGGTGCAGGTCGAGCACCCGGTCACCGAGCTGATCACCGGCGTGGACATCGTGCAGGCCCAGGTGCGCATCGCCACCGGCGAGAAGCTGTGGCTCAAGCAGAAGGACGTCACCTTCAAGGGTCACGCGATGGAGTGCCGGATCAATGCCGAGGACCCCTTCAAGTTCACGCCCTGCCCCGGCCGGATCAGCAACTGGCACATGCCGGGTGGCCCCGGCATCCGGGTCGATTCGCATGCCTACAACGGCTACACGGTCCCGCAGCACTACGATTCCATGATCGGCAAGCTGATCGCCTTTGGCGACACCCGTGACCAGGCCATCCGCCGCATGCGGATCGCGCTCTCGGAGATGGTCATCGAGGGCATCAAGTCGAATATCCGCCTGCACCAGGAGCTGATGCAGGACGGCGGCTTCGTCGGCGGCGGAACCAGCATCCACTACCTGGAACAGAAGCTCGCCACGCAGGTGCCCGAGACCAAGGACCGCTGACCATGTGGCTGTCGGTGTCGCTGCTCGCGGACGCTGCGCGTGCCGAGGCCCTGTCGGATGCGCTGATGGAGCACGGCGCACTGACCGTCTCGATCGATGACGCCGATGCCGGCACTGCGGCCGAAAAGCCGCAGTTCGGGGAGCCCGGCCACCTGCCCGGCGCGCTCTGGGATCACAGCCGGGTGGTGGCACTGTTCGATTCCGATGCCGACATCGAGGCCGCGCTCGCTGAAGCCTGCTCGGCCACCGGCGTGGCGCCGGTGCCGGCGTTTTCGGTCGAACAGGTCGCCGACCAGAACTGGGTCCAGCTGACCCAGAGCCAGTTCGAACCCATCCGCATCGAAGACGGCCTGTGGATCGTGCCCTCATGGCACGAGGCCCCCAACCCGCGGGCCATCAACATCCGCCTCGATCCGGGGATGGCCTTCGGTACCGGCAGCCACCCGACCACGCGACTGTGCCTGCGCTGGCTGATGGACACCGTGCGCCCGGGGCTGTCGGTCCTCGACTATGGCTGTGGGTCCGGCATCCTCGCCATCGCGGCGGCGCGCTTCGGCGCGTCGAAAGTCGTCGGCGTCGATATCGACGACAAGGCGGTCGAGGCCGCCAATGCCAATGCGGCGGACAACAACGTACAAATCGAACTCCGCCAGTCGGACCGCCCGGTGGGCGACCGGTTCGACGTGGTCATCGCCAACATCCTGACCAACCCGCTATGCGCGCTCGCCCCCGCCATCGCGGCCTGCGTGGCACCCGGGGGCCGCTTGGCCCTCTCCGGAGTCCTCGCGAGCCAGGCGGCTCAGGTCATCGAGGCCTACGCCCCCTGGATCGACCTGTCCGTCGGCGAGGAGGACGAAGGCTGGATTCGCCTCGAAGGACAGCGGCCATGATGCTGACCCGCTGCCCCGCCTGCCGGACCAGCTTCCGCGTACGGCCCGAACAACTCCAGGCCCGCCACGGCCGGGTGCGCTGCGGCCACTGCAGCAAACCCTTCAACGCGCTCGAGTTCCTTGTCGAGGAAGACGGGCGGACCCCCGTATCGCCCGACCGCCTGCCGGCCACCCTGGCGTCCCCTGCTGCGGGTGACACGCCCGCCCAGGCGCCGGATTCGCCGGCGGACCACCCCGAAGACACGCGAGGCGACTCGGGCCCGCTCTTCGTGCTCGAGGAAACGGCCGAGGACACGCAGCAGAGCCTCCCCATACCCGACGGGGACGAGGACATCCCCGAGCTGTACATCGACGGCTGGTCGTGGCGGCGGCCGGCCCAGACGCCCGCGGAGCACAGTCCGCAGGGCGCGACGGCCCTCGACGAAGCGGCGGCCGACGATGAAAAGCCCACCAGCAGCGCGAGGCCCATCGAGGTCCCGCTCGACGACGATACGATCGACGAAGGCCTGCTCGAAACCGACCTCGATGTCATCGACGGCACGTTGCTGGACGGTGAATGGGCGGAGCCGGACATGCGCGGCGACGACCTGGACGATCCCGGCTCGCCGACCCCCTCCGGGCACGCATTCGCCGGCGGACTGAGCTTCACGCTGGAGGAGATCTCGCCGCCGGCCGCGGCGCCTGCAGTGGTCGAGGACGCCGGATCGCCCGACCTGATGATCCTGGGTTTTGACCGGCCGGCCATGACATCGCCGTATGCCGAGTCCGAAGCCGAGTCCGAAGCCGAGTCCGAAGCCGAGTCCGAAGCCGAGTCCGAAGCCGAGTCCGAAGCCGAG
>JAGRFX010000102.1:0-11404 GCA_020445805.1 Rhodocyclaceae bacterium | reverse complement strand
GCCGAGTCCGAAGCCGAGTCCGAAGCCGAGTCCGAAGCCGAGTCCGAAGCCGAGTCCGAAGCCGAGTCCGAAGCCGAAGCCGAAGCCGAAGCCGAAGCCGAAGCCGAAGCCGAAGCCGAAGCCGAAGCCGAAGCCGAAGCCGTCAGCGAGGATGGCGGCCTCACCATGGACTTCTACCTGCCGGATGATCCGCCGCACTCCGTGCCACCGGTCCAGGCCTGGGGCGAGCCGACGTCCGCCCCGACCGACGCCGATCCGGCCGAGCCCGGGGGGCTCGAGTTCGTGTCCCTGGACGAGGACCGCGCCGCGGGGCCGGCCCCCGAAGCGGTGCATCCGGCCTTCGACGACATGGATCCGTCGGACGCCTGGGTTCCGGTCACGCCCCCCGGACAGGCCACCGCATCCGAGCCGCCTCCCCCCGAGGATCCTCTGGACGAGGTCCCCTCATCCGAGGCGGAAGCGCCCGGCCTGCTGCCGCGGGTCCGCGACGCAGGCGCGGACGACGGGGAGGCGCGGCTCGTGGATGCCGACCTGGGCCCTGCGCGGGACATCGAACTCGACGAGACGGCCCAGTCCCGCCGGCGCAGCGGCTGGTGGGGGCTCGGGATCGGCACCCTGGCGACGCTGCTGCTCGCCCAGTCGGCCATTCATTTCCGGCATTCGATCGTGCAGGTCGTGCCCGAGAGTCAGGCGATCTACGCCAAGCTGTGCGCACAGCTTGGTTGCGACATGCCGCTGCCGCGGGAGGCAGGCTACATCGCGATCGAGACCTCGGACCTGCGCCCCGAGCCCGATCACCCCGGCACCTTCCGGCTGGAAGCGGTCATCGAGAACCGGGCCCCCTTCCGGCAGCAGGTTCCGCACCTCGAGCTGACGCTGACGGATGCCCGCGATCGGGCCATTGCGCGCAGGGTCCTGACGCCCGCGCAGTGGCTGCCCGCGGAGCGCGAAGGCGAGGGCTTCGCGCCCCAGAGCCGGATCGCGGCCGATGTCGCCTTCGAGGTCTCGGAACTGGAACCCGTCGGCTACCGGGTCTACGCCTTCTACCCCTGACCCGCTCGACGCCTGGACCTGGCGTCTTTGGACAATTGTCTGTCGGTCGCGCCGGGGTCTTCCGGGGTCGCGGCCGCGGGCGCCGGCCACGACCTTGCGCTCCTCGCCAAGGGCGATGCGGCGGATTCGTGGCGCACCGCTACCTACCCACGCCGCCGGCGGGCTGTGCAAGGCCCACCCGCGGCTTCCGCCCGCGACTTGCGGTACAGGCTCGCGGACTCAACACGGTCCGCCAGACATCCGTCCACAGACCCTACCGGGCGACGCGCGTCGCCCCCTGGCCGTCGAGGATGCGGACGCGCTCACCGACCTGGAAATTCTCGCCACCGTCCTCCTGCACGACGGCGATGTATTGCCCGTTGTCGAGCTTGAACGTGACTTCGATGCCCGCCCGCTGCGTGGTGTTGTTCTCGATCGCGGAGCCGGCGATGCCGCCCGCGACGGCACCGAGCACGGCGGCGACCGCCGCCCCCTTGCCGCCGCCCACCGTGCTGCCGGCGACGCCGCCGATGGCCGCACCGGACATGGTGCCCACGCCCGACTGAGTCCCCTCCAGGCGCACCGGGCGCACCGTCGTCACCTCGCCGAAGCGCACGTTCATCGCGCCCCGCGCCTCGGTACGCTCATAGGTACCGCCACCCAGATTGGAAGCGCAGCCGGCCAGGCCGACTGCCGCGACAAGCGCGGTCACCGTCAGTGTGGCGCGCAAGGAACGGCTTACCATGGTGACTCTCCAAAGGCCGCCGCATAGCGGCCGGCAATGTCTTCCCGGCTGGGCGCATGATTCTGCCCGCCGCGATGTTCGATCTTGATCGCGCCCATCACCGAGGCCAGCCGGGCCGCCTGCTCGATGGACATGCCGGACGCGATGCCATGCAGCAGCCCGCCCCGGTAGGCATCACCGCAACCCGTCGGGTCCACGATCACGGCGGCCGGCACGCAGGGCACCTGCACGCACTCGCCGGCGACGTGGACTTCGGAACCTTCGGCGCCGCGCGTGACGATCAGCGCCTGAACGCGCCGCGCCATCTCGGCCACCGACAGGCCGGTCTTCTCCGACAGCATGCGAGCCTCATAGTCGTTGACCGAACAATAGGTCGCCAGTTCGAGGCAGTCCATCAACTCACCGCCCGAGAACATGGGCAGCCCCTGACCGGGGTCGAAGATGAACGGGATGCCGGCCTCGGCGAACTGCCGGCTGTGCTCGAGCATGCCGTCCCGACCATCGGGCGCGACAATGCCGAGTTCGATGCCTTCCGCGTCGCCGACCCGGTTCTGGTGCGAGAGGCTCATGGCTCCGGGATGAAACGCCGTGATCTGGTTGTCATCCAGGTCCGTGGTGATAAAGGCCTGGGCCGTGAAGCTGCCCTCGACGGTCCGCACGTGACGGCGGCTGAGCCCCAGGCGCTCGAGGCGGGCCAGATAGGGGCCCGCGTCCTCGCCCACGGTGGCCATGATGCGGGCATCGGCGCCCAGCAGCGCCAGGTTGTAGGCGATGTTGCCCGCGCAGCCGCCGAATTCGCGGCGCATGTCGGGCACCAGGAAGGACACGTTCAGGATGTGGATCTGTTCGGGCAGGATGTGGTTCCGGAAACGGTCTCCGAAGACCATGATCGTGTCAAAGGCGAGGGACCCGCAGACGAGAATGGACATGCGCTCTCCGACTCCAAAAACCTGCATTATATGGACCGGGCGCGCCCGCCGGCCCTGAAAACCGCGCGGCGCGTCACGCGGCTGCAATGCCCCTCTGGGATGATGCCGCCCCCTGACCCCTGAGTAGGATTTCGCATGGACCTCATCCTGTGGCGCCACGCCGAAGCCATTGACGGCATACCGGACTTCGACCGACCGTTGAGCGAACGTGGGCAACAGCAGGCACGCCGTGTCGCCAAGTGGCTCGACAAGAACCGTCCGCGCCGCCTGCGGGTCATCGCCAGCCCCACGGTACGGACGCGGATGACCGCCGAGGCCTTCACGAGCGAATTCGAGGTCGACGATCGTCTGGCCACCCAGGGGGGCGTCACCGACATCCTGTCGGCGGCGGGCTGGCCCGACGAGTCGGGGGCCGTCCTCGTCGTCGGGCACCAGCCGACCCTCGGTCGCGTGGCGGCGCTGCTGCTCGCCGGGGCCGAAGCGGACTGGACCGTCAAGAAGGGGGCACTGTGGTGGTTCACCAACCGGGTCCGACACGGCGAGACGCAGACCGTGCTGCGAGCCGTCCTGACGGCGGACCTGGCCTGAGCCGCTTGCCGGCAAGACCTACCATACGGTGGCGGCTGGACCACCGGGGGCTCTATGATCCCATTCGCGACCGCCGTCCGGCGACCGCCCGTGCTGCGGGGACTGAGGGGACTCCGCAGCCCATCCCGATCATAAAAAGACGGAGGTAGACGCAATGCCGAATCGTCCCATCTCGGAAATCATCCGCCAGCAGTCGCTCACCGCGGCCACACCCAACGACACGGTCCGCACGGCGGCCACCCTGATGCGCGACAGCAAGGTCGGCGCCCTCCTGGTGGTCGACGACGGCCGGCTGGTCGGCATCTTCACCGAGCGCGACGCGCTCTATCGCATCATCGCGGAAGGCCGCGATCCGGATGCGACCCGGCTGGCCGACGTGATGACCGCCGATCCGCAGACGATCGACGTGGGCAAGCCCTTCCGCAACGCACTCCACATGATGTTCGAGAATGGCTACCGGCACGTGCCCGTGCTCGACGGCACGCGGCCGGTCGGCATGGTGTCGGCGCGCGATGCGCTCGGACTCGACATGCTCGAGTTCGAATCCGATCTCGAACTGCGCGAGAACATCACCGAGATCCTGGGCTGAACGCCCCGCTCGATTCGCCCCCGGTCGGCGCCGCGGTGTATGCTTGCGCCGGCCGGACCTTCAGGCCGAATCGATGCCCAAGACATTTTCCCTGTCCCTGCTGACCCTGCTCGCGCTGCCGGCATCGGCCCTGCAGGAGGATCTGCCGCTGGGTCGCTACCGCTGCTACGCCCCGCCCAGCTACGCCGTCACGGCGTGGTTTGACGTGACCGACGGGCAGACCTACCGCTACCAGGGCCGGAGCGAAGGCCGACTGCGCTTCGATGCATCGAGCGCCACGGTGCGGTGGCTGGACGGCGCCCTGGCCGAGCACTATGCCGGCGGCCGCTTCTTCACGCCCGCGAGTGGCGCACCGACGGGCGAACGCTTTGCGATCGTGCTCGAACCGCGCCCGGGCAGCGCGGCCCCGGCCAGCGAGTGCTTCCTGACCACGCACTGACTACCGGCGCGCAGCCCCGCCGCAAGACCGACTGATTCCCGCGCGCCCGCCATCCACCCGGCAGGCGATCAGGCGTTGCCGCCTCGAATGTCCGTGACCCCGCCCGATTCGCCCCGGGCTGCGAATTTCCGGACATACATCTCCCGGTCCGCATTGCGGAGCAGATCCTCCGCCGAGCGCCCGTGCTGGGGATACAGGGCCAGCCCGACGGCGCCGCCGAAACCGATGCGGGAGAGGGCCTTGTGCTCGCCGGCTGCGTACGGACGCGACAAGGCCAGCTCGATCTCCGCACGTACGCGCAGCGCATTGTCGGCGGAGTCGACAGAGTCGAGCAGCACCACGAACTCATCGCCGGCATAGCGGGCCACGAGATCCTCGGCGCGGACCTTCGCGGCGATGCGCCGGCCGACCTCCACCAGGACCTTGTCGCCCACGTCGTGCCCGAGGACATCGTTCACCTGCTTGAAGCGGTTCAGGTCCACGAACAGCACCGCGAACCCGTCCCCTTTCCGCTCACTGGCCTGGCGACGCTGGATGCGGCGCTCCAGCTCGCGAACGAAGGCTTCCCGATTGGCCAGCCCGGTCAGGCGGTCGGTGCGGAGGTGGCGCTGCATGAGCTCGAAACTGCGCGCCAGGTCACCGATTTCGTCTTGCCGCTCGATGCCCAGGGGCCCCGGGGTTTCGCCGTCGCCGAAACGCTGCGCCGCGTCGGCCAGGCGTGCCAGGTCCCGGGTCACCCACTTCATGACGCGGACGCCGATCCAGAGCGCCAGCGCGGCCGCCACGAAGCCGGCCAGCGCCACGGCCAGCAGGTTGTCGCTGACCCCGTGCATGAAATCGCTGCGCGGCACGGCCACCACCGTGATCCACTCGAGCCCGGCGTCGTCCTTGATGCGGTCGAAGGCGATGTACACGGCTTCGTTCAAGGGGCCCTCCAGGGTCCGCGCCACCGGCCCCTGGAGATTGCCGCCCATGGCGGAGGTCGCCTCGCGGACCGCCTCGTAGGCCCGCTGGATCAGCGGGTTCCCGCTTTCCATGGCATTGACCCGGCTGGCGGTGCCATCCGGCAGCCGCCGGACGTTCGGGCTCGTCGAGGCGGCGATCAGCGCACCGTCCGGCTCGACGATGAAGGCCAGCCCATTGGGCGAGATGTCGAGGCGCCCGACAAACGAGTTGAGGTCATTGAGCGAGACATCCGTGGCCACCACGCCCGAGAAGTTGCCCTTGGAGTCGAGCACCCGCCGGGCCCGTGTCGCCACCAGCTCGGAGGTGCGAAAGTCGATGTAGACGGCGGTCCAGGTATGGCTGCTGGCGGCCCGCCCGGCTTCGTACCAGGGGCGCTGGCGCGGGTCGTAGACCCGCTTCTCGCGTGAACTGAATTCCAGGTAGCCGTCGATGCCATGGAACTTGAACAGGGTGCGGCTCTCGCCCTCGAACTGCTTGAACCGCAGTTCGGCGTCCTCCTGCGAATGGCGGTAGAGACCGATGAACTGGCCCTGCTCGTTGCCGAAATAGACGTAGTTGTTCGGGTCGCGGTGGAGCGAAGTGGCGATCCAGAACCGGGTGCGCAGTTCGTCCAGCTCCGACACCAGGGACTCCGGCGCCGCCATTCCCTCCGGGAAGGCCGCTTCCAGCACCGCCCCAGATCCCACGATATGGCGGTCGACGGCCTGACCGATGCGGCCGACGATCTCCCGGAGGTGATCCTTGGACACCGCGTCCACGGCGCTCGCCCCCGCCAGGTAGGAGAGCGAGCCGAGGGTCGCGGTCAGGAGCAGCACCAGCGCGACGTAGGGCGCCGTCAGGACCTGCCGGAGCGAGAATCGCGATGCAATCTGGCTGAATTGCCCCATGAATAGTGACTTAGTCGTATCCTGCCCTGCGATCGGACCGATGTGTCCCGCTTCCGGGACAGGGACATCGCCGCCGCGTTGCCACACAAGCGCCCGGATGGCGCTTTCGCATTGAAACCAGAGCGGATTCTAACCGCCTGCAGCCCAACTGACGAAGACAGCATGATCTCGCACGCCTTTTGCTGTGGTAGCTGGCCCCCCAACGAAATGAAGCACTGGAGACGGAGATGATCGAAGAATTTCCCGGACCGGACCGGGGCGCAGTCCCGCTCGCGATGACGCCGCTGCTTGGCCTGTTCGAACTGCAGAAGGACATCGTCAGGATGCACATGGAGGCGGCGAGCGAGGTATCGCGTCAATCCATGCGGCTCTTCGAGCCCCCGGCGCCATCCCCCTTGCCCGAGGCCCCGATGCAGGTCATGTCCTTCTTCGGCGACTGCATGCGCCTGTCCATGTCGCCGCTGGTCCTCATGACGGCGGGCGTCATGCCCCGCCCGCTGCCGCCACCGACGGAAGACTGAGCCGGCGTCGCAGACAACGCCCCAAGTTGGCGCGCCGTCCGCACCAGGGCAGTGCGCCCAGGGGTGGCGGGCGCGTTGACAAGACCGGCGCCGATTTCGCCGGACATCGGGCGCAGCGCACCAGTGGCGCGGGATCCTCGGCCCGGAACCGGCCTCGGGCTGGACCGGCCGGGCGAGCGATCACCGCGCCGGGCGCTGGCATATGGCTTGCAGTGCGACCCGTCACCACGGAGTCGACGTATGCCTGAAACGAAATCCACCTGCTGCTATTGCGGCGTCGGTTGCGGCGTCATCATCGAACACGAGGATGGGCGCATCACCGGCGTGCGCGGGGACCCGGACCATCCGGCCAATTTCGGCCGCCTGTGCACCAAGGGGTCCACCCTGCACTTCAGCGCGGCCCCCGAAACCCTGGCTGCCCGCGCCACCCATCCCGAACTGCGGGTCTCGCGCGAGCAGGCCCGCCAGCGTGTTACCTGGTCGGCCGCCCTCGACCAGGCCGCGGACCGCTTCGCCGGCATCATCCGCGAGCATGGGCCGGACGCCGTCGCCTTCTACGGCGCCGGCCAGTGGCTGACCGAGGACTACTACGTTTTCAACAAGCTGGCCAAGGGCCTGGTCGGCACCAACAACATCGACACCAATTCCCGCCTGTGCATGTCGAGCGCCGTGGCCGGCTACAAGATGACCCTGGGCGCCGATGCCCCCCCCGCCTGCTACGAGGACATCGACCACACCGACTGCCTGTTCATCACCGGCAGCAACACGGCCTATGCCCACCCGATCGTCTTCCGGCGCATCGAGGATGCACGCAAGGCCCGGCCCGGCATGAAGCTGGTGGTGGTGGACCCGCGCCGGACAGACACGGCCGAGGCGGCCGACCTGCACCTGCCGATCCTGCCGGGCTCCGACGTGGCCCTCTACAACGCCATGCTCCACCTGA
This sequence comes from Rhodocyclaceae bacterium, assembly GCA_020445805.1. Classification (GTDB taxonomy): domain Bacteria; phylum Pseudomonadota; class Gammaproteobacteria; order Burkholderiales; family Rhodocyclaceae; genus Cognatazoarcus. The sequence goes on along the minus strand of JAGRFX010000102.1, from coordinate 3,765 downwards.
TGCTGTGGGAGGGCTGGGTTGACAGGGACTACATCGACGCCCACACCGAGGGCTTCGACGCCGTCAAGCGCGTGGTGCGCGAATACACGCCGGCCATGGCCGCCACCCTCTGCGGCGTCCCCAAGAAGGACATCGAACTGGCCGCCGAGTGGTTCGCCACAGCCCCCGCCACCCTGTCCATGTATTGCCAGGGCCTCAACCAGTTCCGCTTCGGCAGCCACAACAACGCCGCGCTGATCAACCTGCATCTGGCCACCGCCCAGATCGGGCGCCCGGGCGCCGGCCCCTTCTCGCTCACCGGACAGCCCAACGCCATGGGCGGGCGCGAGGTGGGCGGCCTGGCCAACCTGCTGTCGGCGCACCGCGATCTGGCCAGCGAGGCGGACCGCGCCGAGGTCGCCGCGCTGTGGGGCCTCGACGAAGTCCCGGCCAGCCCCGGGCGGGCCGCCGTTGACCTCTTCAAGGGCCTCGACTCCGGGGAGATCAAGGCCGTCTGGATCGCCTGCACCAATCCCGCCCAGTCGATGCCGGACCAGACCCTGGTCCACAGGGCCCTGGCGAAGGCGGAGTTCGTGGTGGTCCAGGAGGCCTTTGCCGGCACCGAGACCTGCCGCTTCGCCGACCTGGTGCTGCCGGCCAGCACCTGGGGTGAAAAGGAAGGCACAGTCACCAATTCGGAACGCCGGATCACCCGGATCAGCGCCGCCGTCGCGCCCCCCGGCGAGGCCAAGGCCGACTGGCGGATCGGCGTCGAGTTCGCCCACCGGCTCGGGGACGCGCTGGGCAAGGGCGACACGGCGCGCCGGATGTTTCCCTACGAGACCGCGGAGGCGGTCTGGAACGAGCACCGCGAGAGCACCCGCGACCGGGATCTCGACATCACGGCACTCAGCTACCAGCGCCTCGAGTCGGAAGGCCCGATCCAGTGGCCGTGCACCGCAGACGAGCCCCAGGGACGCAGCCGGCTCTATGCCGACGGCCACTTCGAGACCCCTTCCGGGCGGGCCCGCTTCGTGGTCTGCGAGCACCAGGTCACGTCCGAATCGCCCAGCAGCCGCTATCCGCTGCACCTGATCACGGGCCGCTTGCGCGACCAGTGGCATGGCATGAGCCGCACCGGCAACGTGGCGCGGCTCTACAGCCATGAGCCCGAACCGATGCTCCACATGCACCCGGACGATCTGACCCGGCGCGGCCTCGCCGACGGAGATCTGGTGCGCATCCGCTCTCGGCGCGGCACGGCCACCCTGAAAGTCCTGGCCACCACCACGGTCCGTCCCGGCCAGTGCTTCGCGCCGATGCACTGGGGCGGCAACGCGATGGGCGGCCTCGGGATCAATATCCTGACCGAGGGCAGCTGCGATCCCTACTCGAAGCAGCCTGAACTCAAGCACGCAGCCATCCAGGTCGAACGACTGGCCTCCGGCCCCAGCCTGGTGGCCCTTCGCCGGACCCGGGCGGGCGACTCCGAGGCCCTCGACACCCTGGCGCGCCTGCGGCCGCTGTTGGGCGACATGGACTACGTCAGCCTGACCCTGGCGGGCCGGGAGGATCCGGTGGTGGTCCTCAAGCTGCACGACCCGGACATCCCTGAGGCACTGATCGCCGAAATCGACCGCGTGCTCGGCCTCGACAAGCCGGAAGAAGTGCTGAGCTACCAGGATGCCCGTCGGGGAATCGCCAAGCGGGCCCGCATGGACGGCGACACGGTGGCAGCCGTCCGCCTGGCCGGAGAAACCCGTGCGGCGGAGTGGCTGGCGGACGTGGTGGTCTCCGGCAGCCCCGCGGCGGCGCTGCGGCCCTGGCTGTTCGCGCCGCTGACGCAACCGCCCACCGGCCAGTCGGCCCGCGGCAAGGTAATCTGCAACTGCTTCGACGTCTCCGAAAACGAAATCCGCGACGCCCTGGCAGGCGGCGAAACGCTGGATGCCCTGCAGGCGCGGACCCGCTGCGGCACCAACTGTGGCTCCTGCATCCCGGAGTTGAAGCGACTGGCTGCAGCGAGTCCACGCCCAGCCTGAGCGTGACGCCGGTGACGGCCGGCCCCCTCGCTACCTTGACGGTGCCATCGCCACGCCTTTCAATGGGGTCGTTCGCAACCGCAGGAGCGTGAGAGATGGCCAAACGGGCTGCGCAGTGCATGCAGGGTCGCTGCATTCGGGTGCCGCGACGGATGTTGGGGTGGTCTGGTGCGGTCGCCCACCCGGACGCCCCGGCCGGGGGTGGCGGCCCCGGCTACTTCCATACCGGCGACGGCCGCATCGGTGGCGCCTTCGAGGCCTCGGACCAGGAGGACGACGCCAAGCCTGCGCCCAAGGAGCCGAATCCGCCGCCGGCCACCGTGGCGGGAGCGATCGACGGCATCACGCTGTCGGTTCAGACCGACTTCGTCGACGTCGAGATCGACGCCAAGGTCCTCGCCGACAAGAGCAACGTGGCCAACGTCGTTGCCGAGACCACGTTTACGACACCCAAGGTCGGCGACGCCTTCTTCGACACCGAAGACGACGGCAAGACGGTCAAGAAGGCGACGAAGAAGCTCAAGTGGCGCGGCACCGTAGAGATCCAGGTCCACTACGGGGCCAAGGTGGCGGCCACGGATCTGGCCTGCTATGGCCGCGGCACCACCGAGAGCGACATCGCCAACGGCGACATCACGCTGGGCTTCCACGAAAGCTGCCACATCATCCACATGAAGGCCTACCTCAAGGCCCATGCCCTGCCCACGCCACCCGACATCAAGGCGGGCATGGATCTACAGAAGGCGCAGGCACTGGCCAATCAGTACATCAAGGACGTGGAGGCCTACGCCGATGCGCTCCGCAGCGATACCAAGAAGACCGTCGACGAGACCGGGCACACCCTTTCGGCGGTGGAAGGTGGGGCCGAATGCTACCTTCACGAACTGCCTCCCGAGGGCGAATAGCGCCTGCGCCCGGCATCCACGCCACGACCACGCCGTTTCCGTGACGCATGGTCGCGGCCTCGCGGGTGCTCGCCGCACGTTTCCCCGGTCCAAGAGCCCGACACGGGCGCCCGAGACCGCATAGCCGGCTGACGCCGGCACGGGCCAAAGCCCCGGAGCGCGGAGGCCTCGACGCACGGCTTGACGGCCAAGGCGGCAATCGGGCGCCAAATTGGGGCGCCGCACCCCATGATGGTGCATTGCAAGATAGCCGCGCGGGCCGCATCGGCTCAAAAGCCCCGGATTTCCGGACATTGCGCCGCAACATGTTCTGGCACGCGTTCTGCTAAATGGACTGCGAAGGGGTTGCGACCGCCACTGCTGGCGAGCGAAGACCCCGAATGGCGAATAGCTCGCTTGTGCAGTCCGACCCAGGCAACGAAGCCCGGCGTCCCAAGGATCAAAGCCGATCCCTGCCGCGACAGATTTTTCCGATCCGGTACCTGCCGGATCCATGTTGCGAGGGAATAAACATGCGCAAACTGAAGCTGGTCATGGTCGGAAACGGCATGGCGGGTGTCCGCACGCTTGAAGAGCTGATCAAGCTCTCGCCGGACATGTACGACATCACCGTGTTCGGCGCTGAGCCGCACCCCAACTACAACCGGATCCTGCTCTCGCCCGTGCTGGCCGGCGAGATGACGATCCAGGACATCATCCTCAACGAGCGCCAGTGGTACATCGATAACAACATCGAGCTCCACCTGGGCAACCGCATCACCAAGATCGACCGGCGCGGCCGCAAGGTCATTGCCGCCGACGGCACCGAGCGCGAGTACGACCGGCTCCTGATCGCCACC
>JAGRFX010000101.1 GCA_020445805.1 Rhodocyclaceae bacterium | reverse complement strand
CCTCCGACGACCTGGCCTCGGGCCGCTCGACCTTCATGGTGGAGATGACCGAGGCCTCGGCGATCCTGCATGGCGCCACCGGCGACAGCCTGGTGCTGATGGACGAGATCGGCCGTGGCACGTCCACCTTCGACGGCCTGGCGCTGGCCTTCGCCATTGCCCGCCACCTGCTCGAGAAGAACCGCTGCGCCACGCTGTTTTCCACCCACTACTTCGAGCTGACACGGCTCAACCTGGACTTTCCCGAGTGCGCCAACGTGCACCTGGACGCGGTCGAGCACGCCCATCGCATCGTCTTCCTCCATGCCCTCGAGGACGGCCCCGCCAGCCAGAGCTACGGGATCGAGGTGGCCGCCCTGGCCGGCATCCCGGCGCCGGTGGTGCGCGACGCCAAGCGCCGCCTGCGGGCCCTCGAGAATCGCGAGATCAGCCACAGCGACCAGCCCGACCTCTTTGCCAGCCTGGCGCCCGAGGAGCCGGAGCCGCTGGCCCACCCGGTGCTGAGCCGGCTGGCCGAGATCGACCCGGACGACCTCAGCCCGCGGGAGGCCCTGGAGCACCTCTACGCCCTCAAGCGCCTGGCCGGCTCGTGATGCGCATCCTCGCCGTACTGGCCCTGCTGCTGCCGGCGCGCGCGGCGCTCGCCGCCGCGCTGGCCTTCGCCCTGATCGGTGACGTGCCCTACAACCGCTTCGAGCGCACCTGGTTTGCCGACTACCTCGCCCAGGTCACCGCCGACGAGGTGGACTTCGTGATCCACGCGGGCGACATCAAGTCCGGCGGCGAATACTGCAGCGACGAACTCTTCGACGACCGACTGGGGCGCTTCGACGCCAGCCCGATCCCCTTCGTGCTGGTGCCCGGCGACAACGAGTGGAGCGACTGCGACCGGCGCTCGGCCGGCCGCTACGACCCCCTGGAGCGGCTGGAGGCGCTGCGCCGGCGCTTCTTTCCGCCGCACAGCAGCCTGGGTCGGCGCCGCATGGCGGTGGCAAGCCAGGCCGACGTGATGCCCGGCTCGCCCTATCGCGAAAACCTGATCTGGCAGGCGGGGCCGGCCACCTTCGTGACCCTCAACGTGGTCGGCCCCTCCAACGGCCGGGGGCGCGGCAAGAAGGTGCCTGCGGAATTCGCCCGGCGCAATGGGGCCAACCTGGCCTGGCTGGCCCATGGGGCGGCCGAGGCCCGGGCCCGTGGCTCGGCGGCGCTGGTGATCACGATGCAGGCCAACCCCTGGATCGAGGCCTTCGTGAAGGGCGACCCGCACCCGGGCTTCGGCGAGCTGGTGGCCGCCCTGCGGTTGGTGGCCGAGACCTTCGAGGGGCAGGTCCTGCTGCTCCATGGCGACCAGCACGTGCTGACCATCGATCAGCCCCTCACCGATCGCCACGGCCGCCCGCTCGCCAACTTTACCCGCGTGCAGTGCTACGGCAGCCCGCTGATGGGCTGGGTCCGCATCGTCATCGACCCGGCCGCGCTGCCTGTCCTCAGCATCACCCCCAACGCCTACAGCCCCACACCGCCGGGCAAGGTCTCCCCATGAGCACACCCATCGACATCTCGGAACAGAACGGCGTCCGCTACCTGCACTTCGGCTCGGAGTGGATCCAGGGGGCCATGCGCATCCGCCGGCCCAATGCCCTGGAGCTGGCCTACACCCGCGAGATGATGGCGCCCCTGCTGCTGATGCCGGCCAACGACTGGCCGCGCCGCATCCTGACCATCGGCGTGGGCGCCGGCTCGATCTGCAAGTTCATCTACCACAACATGCCGTCGGCACGGCTGACCGCGGTGGAGATCGACGCCAAGGTGGTGGCCGTGGCCGAGCAGTACTTCGAGCTGCCGCCCGACGACGCCCGCTTCGAGGTAGTGATCGCCGACGGCGTCCATTACCTGCTCGACACCGACCGCCAGTTCGACCTGATCCTGCTCGACGGCTTCGACCAGAACGCCCGTGCCGGCGCCCTCGACACCACCCCCTTCTACCAGACCTGCTGGGCGCGGCTCTCCAGCCGGGGACTCCTGGCCGCCAACCTGTTCGGCCGCAGCAAGGGCTTCCGGGAGAGCGTGGAGCGGCTGAAGGAGGCCTTCGAGGGCCGGGCGGTGGCCTTTCCGTCCTGCGACTCGGGCAACGTGGTGGCGGTGGCCGCCCGCGATGAGCTGGCCCCCACCGACGCCACCGAGATGCGCGCCCGCGCCTACGCGCTGAAGGAGAAGAGCGGCCTCGACCTGCGCCCCACCGTGTCGCGGCTCGAAGAGGCCGGGCTGTTTGCCGGCGGCCATTTCCGGATCTGAGGCCATGGAGACCGTCGACAGCGTGGTGATCGGCGCCGGCGCGGTGGGACTGGCCTGCGCCCGCGCGTTGGCCATGGCCGGTCGCGAGGTGCTGGTCCTCGAGGCCGAGGGCCAGTTCGGCACCGGCATCAGCAGCCGCAACAGCGAGGTGATCCACGCCGGCCTCTACTCCCCGCCCGGCAGCCTCAAGGCGCGCCTGTGCCTCGAGGGTCGCGACGCGCTCTATGACTACTGCGCACGCCAGGGCGTGGCGCACCGCCGCTGCGGCAAGCTGGTGGTGGCCGCCACGCCGGCGCAGGCGGCGCGACTCGACGCGATCCAGGCCAACGCCGAGGCCTGCGGCGTGGCCGGGCTGCAGCGCCTCGACCAGGCCGCCCTGCGGACAGCCGAGCCGGCGCTGGCCGGCGCCTCGGCCCTGCTCTCGCCGGACACCGGCATCATCGACAGCCACGGCCTGATGCTCTCCCTGCTGGGCGACGCCGAACGCCACGGGGCAAGCCTCGCCGTGCGCGCGCCGGTCACGTCGATGGCGGCGACGGGCCACGGCATCGAGATCCAGGTGGGCGGCGAGGACGCCATGGCGCTGCTTGCCCGTCGGGTGGTGAATGCCGCCGGCCTCGGCGCGGGCGTGCTGGCGGGCCGCACGGCCGGCCTGCGGCCGGGCAGCGCGCCGGTGCTGCGCTACGCCAAGGGCAACTACTTCGTGCTGCAGGGGCGCGCGCCCTTCTCGCGGCTGATCTATCCGATTCCCGAAGCGGCGGGCCTCGGCATCCACCTGACCCTGGACCTGGGCGGGCAGGCCCGCTTCGGGCCCGACGTGGAGTGGGTCGATGCTCCCCACTACCTCGTGGATGCGGCACGCGCGACCCGCTTCGAGCAGGCCATTCGCGCCTACTGGCCGGGCCTGCCGGACGGCGCCCTGCAGCCCGGTTACGCCGGCGTGCGACCCAAGCTGCACGGGCCCGACGAGCCGGCGCCGGACTTCCGCATCGACGGCGAGGCCGAGCACGGCGTGCCCGGTCTGGTGAATCTCTTCGGCATCGAATCGCCCGGGCTCACGGCGAGCCTCGCCATTGGCGCCCGGGTGGCCGCGCAGCTGGCCTGAATCAGGCGCTCTCCTCCACCGTGGGCGGCTTGGGCAGCCACAGGGCCTCGCCCATCTTCTCCAGGTAGGCCTGGTGGGTGACGCGCTCGCCCTCGGTGGCGCGCAGCACGCGCACCGGCGGCCGCCCCTCGCCCCAGCCGCCCCCGCCCTGGGCACCGCCGAAGTCGTCATCCAGCGACATGATCAGGCTCTCCTGGCCACGGGTCATGGCCAGGTAGACGTCGGCCAGCAGCTCCGCGTCGAGCAGGGCGCCGTGCAGGGTCCGGTGGGCGTTGGCCACCTCGTAGCGCTCGCACAGGGCGTCGAGCGAGGCCTTCTTGCCCGGGTTCTGCTCCTTGGCCATCTTCAGGGTGTCGATGACGCCGGCACAGGTCTCGGCCAGTCTGGACCGGCCGATCAGGCCCAGCTCGTGGTCGAGGAAACCCACGTCGAAGGCCGCGTTGTGGATGATCAGCTCGGCGCCCCGGACGAAGGCCTCGAAGTCGGCCGCCACGTCGCGGAAGCGCGGCTTGTCCACCAGAAACTCGTTGGTGATGCCATGGACCGCGATGGCGCCGGCATCCACCTCCCGCTCCGGGTTGATATACACGTGGTAGTGGCGGCCGGTCAGGTTGCGGTTCATCAGCTCGACACAGCCGATCTCGATGACCCGGTCACCATTGCGCCACTCGAGGCCGGTGGTCTCGGTATCCAGCACGATCTGTCGCATCAGCCCAGCGCCTCCACGGTCTTGCCGCTCTTGCGCACGGCCTCCACGCCCCGGCGGGCCAGCTCGTCGGCACGCTCGTTTTCGGGGTGACCGGCATGGCCCTTGACCCACAGCCACTTCACCTGGTGGCCGGCCGCGGTCTCGTCGAGCTCGCGCCACAGGTCTGCGTTCTTGACGGGCGCCTTGGCGGCGGTCTTCCAGCCCCGCGCCTTCCAGCCGTGGATCCACTCCGAGATGCCCTTCTGCACATACTGGCTGTCGGTGTGCACGCGGGCCTGCACGGGCCGCTTGAGCAGTTGCAGGGCACGGATGACAGCCAGGAGCTCCATGCGGTTGTTGGTGGTGGCGGGCTCGCCGCCCCAGATTTCCTTCTCGTGGGTGCCGGTGCGCAGGATCGCGCCCCAGCCGCCAGGGCCGGGGTTGCCGCTGCACGCCCCATCGGTATAGATGTCCACCTGTTCGGGATTCACTGCTTCCATGCTTCCTTCTGTTGTTTCTGGACGGCTGGAGACAGCCGCTTGGCCGCCGCCCGTGACTCGCGCCAGTTGGGCGTGATCAGCCGCATGCCCCGCACCCGCTTGATGGCCTGGACCAGGTACACCCCGCCACCGAAGCGCCAGCGGCGCTCGCCGAGCCGGTCCATGAAGGACCAGCGCTCGATCCAGCGCGGGTCGCAGGTGGCCGGACCATAGCAGCCGAAGGCGCTGACCTGCGACTCCATGCCCAGCAGGGTCATCCAGTCCTTGAGCCGGGGGACCGAAAGATACTGCCCCCGCCACGGAAATGCACCCTGGCGCCGCGACAGGCGCCGACGCACCCCCCACAGGCTATGGGGATTGAAGCCGGTCACCACCACCCGCCCCTCGGGCACCAGGATGCGCTCGACCTCGCGCAGCACCTGGTGGGGCTGGGTCGAGAACTCGAGCACATGGGGCAACACCACCAGGTCGATGCTGCCCGAATCGAAGGGCAGCTCCCAGGGGCTGGCCCGCACCCCGACCCCCTCGCAGGGTTCGACGCTGCAGCGCAGCCGGAACGGCATGCGGTTGCAGCGCAGGAAGTCCACGTACGGAAAGCCGACCTGCACGGCGTTGAAGCCGAAGATGTCGGCCACCACCTGGTCCAGGCGCGTCTGCTCCCAGTCGACGACGTAGCGACCCTGGGGGCTGTCGAGCCAGGCTTGAATCTCGGTGATTGACATCGTGCGCGGGTCGGCGAGAATCCGGTGTATGGAGATTATCCCGATTCCCGCCTTCACCGATAACTACGTGTGGCTGATCCGCAGCGGTCAGAAGGCCGTCGTGGTCGACCCGGGCGATGCCGCCCCCGTGCGCCGCTACCTGGCCCGCCACGATCTCGAAATCACCGGCATCCTGATCACCCACCACCATGGCGACCACATCGGTGGCATCGGCGAGCTGGCCCGCCCGGAGATTCCCGTCTTCGGTCCGGCCGATGAAGAAATCGCCGGCGTGACGCACCCGGTGGCCGGCGGCGACTCGGTCCAGATGGACGCGCCGCGGCTGTTCTTCGAGGTCATGGATGTGCCCGGCCACACCCGCGGCCACATCGCCTACCACGGCCACGGGCTGGTGTTCTGCGGCGATACGCTGTTCAACGCCGGCTGCGGCCGGATCTTCGAGGGCACGCCGCAGCAGCTCCATGCCTCGCTGCAGGCGCTGGCGGCCCTCCCGCCCGAGACCCGGGTCTACTGCACCCATGAATACACCCTGGCCAACCTGCGCTTTGCCGAGGCGGCCGAGCCGGACAATCCGGCCCGCGACCGCTTCGCGGCCGAGATGCAGGCCCTGCGCGACGCCGGCGAGCCGACCCTGCCCACGGATCTGGCCACCCAGCGGGCCATCAACCCCTTCCTGCGCTGCGATTCGCCCTCGGTGCGGGCCACCCTGGCCCTGCAGGATGCCTCCGACGAGGCCGTGTTCACAGCCCTGCGGGACTGGAAGAACCGCTTCTGATGGTCCCCGGCGCCCGACCCTGCGCCACCCGCTGAGGGCCTACTTTTCCGGCGCGCCCGACTCGAAGGCGGAGACCCGGTTGCGGCCACTGCGCTTGGCCGCGTAGAGCGCCTTGTCGGCGGCCTCGACGAGGCCGTCCGGTCCGGCAGATTCGGGCTTTGGCAGGCCGCTGGAGACCCCAATGCTGATGGTCACGGTGCGGGCCACCTCCGAATGGCGGTGGGTGATGCCCAGGCCCTCGATGGCGCCGCGCAAGCCCTCGGCCACCTGGCAGGCCCCGGCCAGGTCGGTCTGCGGCAGCAGCACCGCGAACTCCTCGCCACCGAAGCGCGCCACCAGGTCACCGGGGCGCTGCACGCCCGAGTCCAGCGTGCGGGCCACCGCCCGCAGGCACTCGTCGCCCACCTGGTGGCCATAGTTGTCGTTGAACTGCTTGAAGAAGTCCACATCGATCAGCAGCATCGAGATCGGCTCGCCGATCCGCGCCGCGCGTCGCCACTCCTTGGCGAGCACGTCGTCCATCCGGCGCCGGTTGGCGATGCCGGTGAGGCCATCGACGGAGGACAGGCGCTTCAGCTCCTGGTTGGCCTCGTCGAGCCGGCGCGTCAGGACCACCAGCGAATAGCGCATCTGGGCGATGCGCTGCATGGCGCGGACCTTCGCCGCCAGCACCACTTCGGAGACCGGCTTGATCAGGTAGTCGTCTCCGCCCACCTCGATGCCCTTCTCCAGGTCGGTGTCGCTGGTGCGGGCCGACAGGAAGATGATCGGCGTCCATTCGCCATTGCGTTCCATCTGGCGGATGCGCCGCGCGACCTCGAAGCCGTCGATGCCGGGCATGATGATGTCGAGCAGCACCAGGTCGGGCTTGTGCTGCTTGAAGGCCTCGATGCCGGCCTCACCGTCGCGGGCGTGCAGGGGCTCCAAACCCATCTTCTGGAGTTGGTGGCAGACCAGCGTCGCACTCGTGACCGTGTCTTCGATGACCAGCGCCTTCATGTTCTTCCGGGTGTTGCCCTCGCCTCACGTGGAGTGAACATTACTGTAGTTTTCCAGCGGCCCTGTCCGAATGTGCGGCGGTTTTTCCCACCAATCGTGCGTTTGGGGCCCCTTCCGGCCCCCGCCCACGACCCGGCGGGCGGCGGCTCCGTACATTCCCTTGCCAACTCGAAGGGCTCGCCGGGGTGCAGCGAAGCGGCCACCCCGATAGAATCAGCGCTCTCCCACCCCAATGGATCGCCCGGCCCGATGACGCGCACCTGCCTCGTCCGACTGCTGCTTGCCGTCGCGCTCGCGACCGGCCTGCGGCCGGGCCTGGCCGAGGAGCCGGAGGGCGGCTTCAATTCGCCGGCGTTCAGCGCCCCCGCGGCCGAGCCGGCGCAAGCCCCGCCGGAGCCGGGCAGCGAGGCCCCGCCCGCCGAGGCCGGCGGCACCGGGCTCTCCATCGCAGTGCCGGCCACCCTGGACGTCACCGATGACCTGCCGCGGGTCCCGACCGTGGACCTCACCAACGACGCCATCGACATCTGGGATCGCATCCGGCGCGGCTTCGGCATGCCCGATCTGGACAACGATGACGTGGAACGCCAGCAGCTGGCCTACCTGTCCAACCCCGATTACCTGGATCGCAGCTTCGAGCGCGGCCGGCCCTTCCTGTATCACATCGTCGCCGAGCTCGAGGCGCGGGGCATGCCCACCGAGCTGGCCCTGCTGCCCATGGTCGAAAGCGCCTACAACCCCCGTGCCTACTCGCGGGCGCGGGCGGCCGGCCTGTGGCAGTTCATCCCCAGCACCGGCAAGGTCTTCAATCTCGAGCAGAACCCCTGGGTGGACGAGCGCCGCGACGTGGTGGCATCGACGGCGGCAGCCCTCGACTACCTGCAGTACATCTACGAGATGCACGGCGACTGGCAGCTGGCGCTGGCCTCCTACAACTGGGGCGAAGGGGCCGTGGCCCGGGCCCTCCGGAAGAACGACGAACAGGGCAAGCCCCTCGAGTACACCCACCTGCGCCTGCCCCGCGAGACCCGCAACTACGTGCCCAAGCTGCAGGCCCTGAAGAACATCGTGGCGCGGCCGGAGCTGTACGGCATCGAGCTGCCCTACGTGGCCAACAAGTCCTATTTCGAGACCGTGGACAGCCCGCCCGGGCTGGACCTGGCCACGGCAGCCAGCTTTGCCGGCATTCCCCTCGAGGAGTTCGTGGCGCTCAACCCGGCCCTCAAGCGCCCCATCATTCCCGAAGGCACCCAGCCGATCGTGCTGCCGGCCGAGAGCGTCGAAACCTTCCGCGCCAACCTGGCCCTGTCGGGCGACGCCGTGGCACGCTGGCGCAGCTACACGGCCCAGGGCAAGGACTCGCTGCGCTCGGTGGCAAGCCGCTTCGGCGTGTCACTGCCGGTGCTGGCGGAGGTCAACGGGCTCTCCCCCACCAGCCGCATCAAGGCCGGGCAGAAGCTGCTGGTGCCTGTGGGGGGCAACGCCGAGGAGGCGGTGCGGGCCGCCCGGGCCCTGCCTGACGAACCCAAGCTGAAGCCGCGCAAGGTCCGCAAGCGCTACCGGAAGCGCAGCAAGCAGTAAGCTCGCATCGCGCCTCGTGGGCGCCTTGCAGCGTGTCGCCCTCTAACTAAAGTAATAACATGATTGCAATCAGGGTCTTGTTTAGGGCAAGCTGAAGTACCTTCTCAGCATAGGTATGCCCCGGTGGCCAGCTCGCTGTGCAACGAAGACTACTGGACCGAACTGGCCGCGACCGTGACCCGGCAGGCCGGCAGCCTGCATGTGGACTCGGTTCGGACCAAGCTCGCCGACCTGCGCGAACGGATCCGGGTTCGCCACCCTTTCGTGGATCGCATCTCCTTCGCCCTGTTCGAACCGGGCGAAGGCACGGTCAAGGGCGTGCTCGCCAGCCGCGGGGATGGCGTCGTGCCGGTGGCCACGGCCCGCCCGCTCTCGGAACTGCCGCTCTTCGAGCGGGTTGCCCGCAGCCGTCGCCCGGTGGTGGCCGACGCCAGCGTCCCTCTGGCGGCAGACGCCGACGACCCGCACCTGGCGAGCCTGGCGGCAGAGGGCTTTCTCGCCAGCCTGTGCATCCCCATCGAACAGGACAGCCGCCTGCTCGGCTTCCTGCTGCTCGACTCCCGCAGCGCCGATGCCTTCCCGGGCGGCGTGGTGGACGACCTGATGCTGCTGGCCCACCTGCTGGGCATCATCGTCCGGCAGGAGCTGTCCTCGGTCGAGATGCTGGTGGGCAGCCTGCGCCTGGCGCGGCAGTTCGCCCACCTGCGCGACATCGAAACCGGCTCGCACCTCGACCGCATCTCGAGCTATGCCCACGTGATCGCCCGCGAGGTGGCCACCAAGGCCGGCCGCGGCGAGGATTTCGTGGAACTGCTGCGACTCTTCGCGCCCCTGCACGACATCGGCAAGGTGGGCGTGCCCGACGGCATCCTGCACAAGCCGGGGTCCCTGACCCCCGAGGAGCGCGCGATCATGAATTCGCACGTGCCGCTCGGGGTGCAGATGGCCGATCGCCTGGTGCGTGACTTCGACCTGCAGGGCCTCGAGAGCGTCGCCCTGATGCGCAACGTGATCGCCCACCACCACGAGCTCATGGACGGCACCGGCTACCCCGGTCACCTGACCGGCACCCAGATTCCGCTCGAGTCGCGCATCGTCGCCATCGCCGACGTGCTCGACGCGCTGTCGTGCAAGCGCTGCTACAAGCCGGCCTGGACCATCGGCCGGGCGATCCAGGAAGTGGGTAACATGGCCGGCAACAAGCTCGACCCGGACTGCATCGAGGCCCTCTTCCGCTGCCGCGACGAAATCGAGCACATCCACCAGGCCTTTCACGAGGCCGCCTGAGCGGCCCCGCCCAGCTCAGGCGGCGACCGCCGCCTCGCCCTGCAGCAGTTCCTTCAGCCACTCGCGCTGGCACAGGCGCTTGCGCCGGTTCTCGATCGACTCCCGGATCGCCGGCGCCACCTCGACGAAGGCCGCCACGCCTGCCGGCCGGACATCCTCGCAACGCAGCAGGTGGAAGCCCAGCTCGGACTCGACCGGCTGCGAGAGCTCGCCCGGCTGCATGGCGAAGAGCACCGAGTCGAGCTCGGGAAACAGCTGCCCGCGCGTGTACTCGCCCAGCAGGCCGCCGTTCATGGCGGTCGGGCACTCGGAGTGCTTCATGGCCTGCTCGGAGAAGCGCACCGCCTTCTTGACGAGCCGCTGGCGGATCGCGCCGATCCGATCCAGGGCCCGGTCGCGGGTGTTCTCGGGGTAGTCGTCGTTGATCGTGATCAGGATGTGGGACACCCGCCGGCGCTCGGGCCGGCTGAAGTCCGACTGGCGCAGCTGGTAATGCAGCTGCACGTCCAGGTCGCTGACGGACGCGGACCGGGACGAGACCTTGTCGAGCACGGCCTCGACGCGCAGCTCGCGGGCCAGGGCCTCGAGCAGCGCGGCCTGGTCGAAGCCCTGGGCCGCCAGGGCGGCCTCGAAGGCCGACTCGTCCTCGTAGCGCTCGCGCAACTGGGCCACCGCGTCGCTGACGGTCACGTCGGGCACATGCACGCCACGGGCCTCGTCGGCACCGAGCACGCGCATCTCGATCAGGGCCTGGCGCTGGACCGAGGCGGCCAGCTTGCTGCGCTGCCCGCCGTCCAGCTCGGAAGGCGAGCGCTGGAACATGGCGTGGGAGAGCTTGAAGGCCATGTAGGCCATCACGCCGCGCTCATCACTCGGATTCATGGGCGAATTCCTCCTCGGATCCGGTCTCGCTGTCGGCGCCGTCGAGTGGCGCCAGCACCCGCTCGGGCACCTGCAGCACCCAGCCCGGAAAATGCACCTGGTACTGGGGTCCGCCCGGCAGGTCCCGCAGCACCTTAAGGATCTCGCCGACCGTGCCGGCCTCGGCCCGCAACTCGCCGCCCACCACCAGGGTCATGGCCGCCTGGACCTTCTCGCGGGATTCGAAGCGAGTCGGCACCCAGGGGTCGTCGAGCCCGAGGAGTTCCTCCTCGCGGCAGCCGACCACGCGGCCCTCGGTCTCGCCCGGGATGCCGGTCTCGAGGAACACCACGGTGTAGATCAGCTGGTCCTGCAGGAAGGTCCCCACGTCGCGGACGAACCCCGTCGCGCCCCGGCGCACCAGCAGCTTGCCGGTGGCCAGGCCCGGGTAGGTTCCGTCATTGCGCACGTTGCGGGTCACCCGCACCGTGGTTCCGTAGTCGAATCGGGGCAGCATGGCGTCCTCCGCTCAGCGGATCCGGAGCGACTCCACCGGCACGAAGGCCACCTGGGGCTCGTGCATGCGGAAGACCTTGAACACTTTCTCGTCGAGCGGCGTGGACTCCACGAAGTCGTTGTAGGCCCGCTCGAGCAGCGCCTTGTAGCCCAGGAAGCGCTCGGCGTCGGTGCCCTCGGGCTGGCCTTCCTTCGACAGGTAGTCGTGGTAGCGCTGCAGGATGTGGAGCCGGCTCACATGGACCACGGCGGCGTCGAAGGGCACGCCGAAGTGGTTCAGGAAATCCTCGGCGCTCTCCAGTTCGTCCAGGGCGTCGTCCAGCGTCAGTTCGTCGATCATGGTGTTCTCCTGTGGCTCCATCGGGGTTGGGTTCCTAGGCCGGGGCGGTGTCCGACTGCGCCTCGGTGGCCAGGCCGTTGAGTACGTCGATCAGGGGTTTGGCGCCGAGCCGATCGTGACGATCGAGCTCCTGCAGCTTGTCGAGCATGCGGCGACCGTCGGCCAGCCGGCCCTCGCGCAGGGCCAGGATCGCCCTCGCCTTGAGGGCCAGCAGCCAGAAGCGCAGCAGGCCGATCGAGCGGCTGGCGGCACAGGCCAGCGCGATCTCGTCGGCCTCGGTCCAGTCGTCCGGCAGGCCGAGGCGTTCGCCCGAGGTGGTCATCGACCGGATGGCCACCCGGTCGGCCTCGGCGAGCCGGTGCTTGTAGAAATAGAAACGGTAGAGCCCCACCAGCACCGTGAGCTGGGCCGGGGCGATGAAGTAGGCCTGAAGGAGGGCGAGCTCGCCGCTGCCGTCCTCGTAGCCGTCGGCCGCGACCTGCATCAGTTCCTGGACCTCGGCGGGACAGGGCTCGTCGAAGTACAGGCTGGCGGAGTCGAAGTCGTGCAGATCCATGTCAGTGGCTCCCCGGCCGGCTGACGCTGACCACATGCTCGCCCGGGTTCTTCAGGACGCTGCCGCAGGAGCAGCCGCCGCTGCAGGACTGCTCCGGATCGCCATGACCCAGCCCTGCTTCCTCGAGCCGCGTCTCCAGGTCCTTGACCCGGTCGAGCAGACAGGCCAGCGCTTTGCCCACCGGGTCGGGCACCAGGTGGTGATCCAGATCGAAGCCATCCGGGCTGCGGCCGCCCTCGCTGCGCACGATTCGGCCGGGGATGCCGACCACGGTGCGGTTGGCGGGCACCTCGGTCACCACCACCGAGTTGGCCCCGATGCGGACTGCGTCTCCGACCCGGATCGGTCCCAGCACCTTGGCGCCGGCGCCGATCACGACCCCGTCACCGAGGGTGGGATGGCGCTTGCCCTTGCGCCACGAGGTGCCGCCCAGCGTCACGCCGTGGTACAGGGTGCAGTCGTTGCCGACCTCGGCGGTCTCGCCGATCACGACGCCGGTGCCGTGGTCGATGAAGAGCCGCCGGCCGATGGAGGCCGCCGGGTGGATGTCGATCTGCGTCAGCATCCGGGACAGGAACTGGATCAGCCGCGCCAGATAGGTCAGCCGATGCCGCCACAGCACGTGGGCCACCCGGTACCACATCACCGCATGGACGCCCGGGTAGGTGGTCAGGACCTCGAAGCGGCCCCGCGCCGCGGGGTCGCGGGCGAGGACCGAGTCGATGTCTTCGAGCAGCAGTGACCACAGCCCGGGGACCGGTGCATCGACGGCTTCGGCAGCACTCATGGGGGCGCGCTCCTCAGGCGTAGGTCGGGGCGAAGGCCTTTTCCGGCTCGGCCTTGGGCTTGTCCCCGTCCCAGTAGGGCGAGAGCTTGCGCAGGCGGGCCACGATCGGCGGCACGACCTGGATCACGCGCTCGATCTCGCAGTCGCGGGTATGGCGCGAGAGGGAGAAGCGGACCGTCCCGTGGGCCGCGGTGTAGGGAATGCCCATGGCGCGCATCACGTGGGAGGGCTCCAGGGATCCGGAGGTGCAGGCCGAGCCGCTCGAGGCGCCGATGCCCTCCTTGTTCAGGAGCAGCAGGATGGCCTCGCCCTCGATGTACTCGAAGGCGATGTTGGCGGTGTTGGGCAGCCGGTTCTCCACGTCGCCGGTGGCGAAGGCGTTGGGGACCTGGGCCAGGATGCCGGCCTGCAGCTGGTCGCGCATGCGCCGCACCGTGGTGTTCTCGAACTGCATGTGCTCGAGGGCCAGCTCCGCCGCGACGCCGAGGCCGACGATGGCCGGCACGTTCTCGGTACCGGCACGGCGGCCGCGCTCCTGGTGGCCACCGCGCAGCAGCGGACGGAAGCGGGTCGAGCGCTTGAGGTAGAGGACGCCGACGCCCTTGGGCGCGTGCAGCTTGTGCCCGGAGATCGACAACATGTCGATCTTGGACTGCTTGAGGTCGATGGGCACCTTGCCCACGGCCTGGACCGCGTCGGTGTGGAACATCACGCCGGCCTCGTGGGCCAGCTCGGCCATTTCCTCGACCGGGAAGATCGTGCCGGTCTCGTTGTTGGCCCACATGAAGGAGGCCACCGCCACCTGGGGCGAGAGCTTGCTGCGGTACTCGTCGAGGTCGATCCGGCCGCGGCTGTCCACCTTGACGCGGTG
>JAGRFX010000100.1 GCA_020445805.1 Rhodocyclaceae bacterium | reverse complement strand
TTGACCCCGCCGGTATTGAGCAGCACCCGCTTGCCGGCCAGCCGCTCGCGCCAGGGCTCGAGCTGGGCCGCGATGCGCGCCTCTTCCCGCTCGATCAGGGCCTCGGTGCGTGCGCTCAGCGAGGGGTCGCCGATCATCCGGGCGAACTCGCGCAGGGCGTGGGACATGTCGCTGATGCCGTAGAAGCTGCCCTCGAACCAGGGCGTGCCGTAGGTGTCCTCGAGCTTCCGCGCCACGTTCAGCATGGCCTTGGAGCAGACCATCATGTTCACTTCGGCCCGGTGCATGGTCTGCACCTCGTGGTAGCGGCTGTCGCCCGACAGGGTGCACAGGATGCGCAGGCCCAGTTCGTCGAAGATCGGCGCCACGTGCCAGAACTCGCCGGCGATGTTGTACTCGCCCACCAGATTGACGTTGTGGATGGTGATGCCGCGCGCGGCGTAGTCGGCCACCACCGACTCGGGCAGGGGCTCCGGCTCGCGGGTGCCCACCACGTGGCGGACCATCGCGTCCGCGCCGATCCGGTTGCCCAGGTTCTTGGTGCCGTAGAAGCCCGCGCAGTCGATGGGCACCACAGGCACGCCGAAGTGCTCGCCGGCGGCCTTGCAGATGGCGTCAATGTCGTCGCCGATCAGGGCCGGCACGCAGGTGTTGTAAACAAACACCGCGGGCGGCTGGCGCGACTTCACGGCCTGCCCGATGGCGTGGAAGAGGCGCTTCTCGGAGCGCCCCATCACCACGTCCTGCTCGGTGAGGTCGGTGGTCATGCCGATCTTGTAGAGGGTGGGCCCGGTGCTGCGGGTACCGCGGTTGTCCCAGGACGATCCCGCGCAGGCGATCGGTCCGTGCACCACGTGGGCCACGTCGGCGATCGGCAACATCGCGATCTGGGCCCCGTCGAAGGCGCACCCGCCTGCAGAGGCACCCGGGGTCGGGCGCGCACAGCCCGACTTGGATTTCTTGTTGTGGCTGCAGGCCGGCTCGTTGAGGAGCTCGGCAACTTCCGATGGTTTCATGGCTTGCCACCCGCAATGGTCGTTGCACTCTCAGGCGCAAGCCATGTGCCAGCTGTCAAGCCGTTGATTTTTAATGCATCAGGCGCAATTCAGGGCGGGAGATTTGTGAGCTTCGCCCGGATTTGTCGGAGTTGCGACAGTGCCGCTCAGGGGCTTTGTCGTGACAGGCCACCCTGGCTCGATGGCCGCCCAATGAAGGAAGCCCCGGCGCACCCCTGAGGGGGCACGCCGGGGCCAGAGGGAAACGCCCCAGCAACTACCGATAGATGTGCCGGGTGCCGCCCGCCTGTCGCATCTCGCGACGGTAGGCCCGCCGCATCCGGATGATCATGGCTGATGACCCGGTCAGGATGGCGGCACAGGCGAGGACGAAGCCGTTCAGATCAGATGCGACCGACGAGATCGATGCGAAGCCGAGATAGAGGTAGGGCAGGGATTCGTAGATCGGATGGGGCAGCATGCTCACCACCTCTGAGGGTTCGGGATGATGGCAAGACTGTGAACTTGTTGTAAAACACTGTCACTCCGTATCTCCACGCAGGGGCCTCGGCGATCTCCGCAGGCGCCACCGGCACCCTGGGCCGACGACCGGTCGGCAGAAGCCGCGAAAATGTCACATCCCGGACCGCGACCGGTTCAAGCCGGTCCTCCTCAAGTCCGTTGACCGGCATACAGGCCCACGCGCCAAGACCAGGAGGTCATCACCATGTTCCCGCTCAGCATCGACAGTCCCTTCTTCGTGCCCGGCATCTTCATGCTCGTGGCCGGCACCTTCGCGCTCGCCATGGCGAGCAATGCGCTGGTCCCCATCAACAGCCGCTGAACCACACGCACCGGGTCCGCCGTGACCCGACTTGACCTGGCCCCTTCCCCGGCCAATCATCGGCCCTCGACCAATCTTCGAGGGCCAACATGAACGCCGACGAACTGCGGGCCATCCAGGCGCCGATCAAGAGCCGTTACCGTGAAGCCCCCGAATCGGCGCTCATTACGCTGCGTGCCACCGGCGCGTTGACGGAGGGCGTCGCCTGCTCCGTCGAAACCGGCAAGGCGCTCGTCACGGCCGGCCTGCACCCGGGCAGTGGCGGCAGTGGACTGCAGGCCTGCTCGGGCGACATGCTGCTGCAGGCGCTGGTGGCCTGCGCGGGCGTCACCCTGTCAGCGGTCGCCACGGCACTGGGGATCGAACTGCGGGAGGGGAAGCTGGTGGCCGAGGGCGACCTGGATTTCCGCGGCACACTTGGTGTCGATCGGGAGGCACCCGTGGGTTTCCGCGCCATCCGGCTCAAGCTCGAACTGGATACCGACGCCTCGCAGGACTCTGTCGACAAGCTGATCCAGCTCTCGGAGCGCTACTGCGTGGTGCTCCAGACGATTGCCAACGGCGTGCCCGTCGGCCTCGAAGTGTCTCGCTGAGTCATGCACGGGTACGGCGCACACGCCGCACCGTCGCCATACTCAGATGACCTTCAGCAGCTGGCCACGCAGTTCCTCTGCGCGCCGCTTGCCCTGGCGGTTCTCGACGATGTGCCGGAACCAGTCGTCGAAGAACAGACGCAACTCGACATGGGTTGTGGCCGTATTGATGTTGCTCATCAGGGTCATGTGCGTGTATTGCCCGCAGAAGGTCCGCAGGGTGTTGATCATGAAGTGCCGGGCCTTGTCGAGCTCGTCCTTGTCCGTGACCTCCGGCAGCGGGCGGAAGGCCGTGATCGACGGCAGAGCCCCCTCCACGGGGCGCTCGACGCCGTCGTCCTCGCGCACGGACAGGACCTCGATGAAGCCCAGCTCCTCGAGTTCGCCCAGGCTGTGGGTCAGGTCGTCGGCCGCGACCAGCTCGCGGATGTCATCGACGCTCTTCTTGCCATCGACCATGATCAGCAGGCGCCGGCTGCGGGGGTGCAGGCCACCGCTGCGCTCTGTGATCTCGTTTCGACCCTTTTCGGTTTTCTGAAACACCACGCTCACTGTCTTGTCTCCTGACCTGATCTTCGATTGGTCTTGCCGCCGTGCTCTATGTCGGACGACTGGCGCTTCCTGATTGTCGACCAATTCGCGGTACGCCTTTAGTCGTACACCCGGTCAAATTTAACGGTTTGTCCACAATTCTTTCTAGAGGGCGTCTTCAGTTTATGGGGACGACCCCCTTTATCTGGGCATAGACCACGGCCCCGGCCGTGAGGCCGAGCAGGTCCCGGGAGCGGCGCGTGATGCGGGCCAGCAGGCGCGCCCCGTTGCCCATCCGCAGCTTGACGATGCACTGGTGGTCGCCGGCACCGGCGATGGCCTCGATGACCGAGGGCAGGATGTTGGTGATGCTCGAGCCGTCCGGCCGATACAGCGCCAGGCTCACGTCGCGGGCATGGATCCGGATGCGCAGCGCGCTGCCAACGGGCCGCTCGAGGCCCGCCATCCACAGCTCGATGCCACCGATATCGAGCTTGCTGAGGCCGTAGTCCGAATCGTGTCCGACGACCCGCGCATCGAGCGCCACGCTGGCCTCGTCGGCCCGGGCCAGCGGCGAATCGAGATCCACCAGCACCTCGGCAACGGGACCCGAGGCCACGGACCGGCCACCTTCCATGGCCACCAGCCAGTCCGCAAGACGCACGACCTCGTCCATCGAGTGCGTCACGTAGATCATGGGAATCGACAGCTCGGCGTGCAGCTGCTCCAGATAGGGCAGGATCTCGGCCTTGCGTCCGGCGTCGAGGGCCGCCAGGGGCTCGTCCATCAGGAGCACCCGTGGCCCGGTGGCCAGGGCCCGGGCGATCGCCACCCGCTGCCGCTCGCCCCCGGAGAGGCTGCCGGGCCTGCGATCCAGCAGCGGGCCCAGCCCGAGCAGGGCAATCAGTTCGGCATCGCTGCCTCCGGGCTGCTCGCCGCGCCTGCGGGCAAAGGCCAGGTTGCCTGCCACGGAAAGGTGGGGAAAGAGGCTGGCCTCCTGGAAGACGTAGCCGATGGGACGTCGATGGGTCGGCAGCCAGATCCCGCGCGCGCTGTCCTGCCAGCAGCTGTCGCCAATCGCCAGCCGCCCGGTCTCGGCCCGGGCCAGCCCGGCCAGACAGCGCAGCACCGTGGTTTTGCCACAACCCGAGGGGCCGAACAGGACGCTGACCCCGGTGGCCGGCAGGGACAGCGCGATGTCGAGCGTGAAGCCCCCGTTCCGTCGGAGCAGGAAGCGGGCTTCGACCCGGCTCATGCGTCGCCCCCGACCAGGCGACTGCCGCCCCGGCCTCGGTTGAACCACTGCAGGGCCAGCAGCGAGACGAAGCTGAAGACCAGCAGCCCCCCGGCCAGCACGTGGGCATGGGCGTATTCGAAGGCCTCGACCCGGTTGTAGATCGCGATCGACAGCACCTGGGTCTTGCCGGGAATGTTGCCGCCCATCATCAGGACGACACCGAACTCGCCAACCGTATGCGCAAAGCCCAGCACCGCGGCACTCAGGAAGCCCGGTCGGCACAGGGGCAGGACCACGTGGATGAAGGTGTCGATCGGCCCCGCCCGCAGCGTGGCCGCGGCCTCCAGCATCCGCTCGCCGAGGGCCGAAAACGACGCCTGGAGCGGCTGCACCACGAAGGGCAGCGAGAACACCGTCGAGGCCACGACCAGTCCGCTGAAGGTGAAGGGCAGCGTACCGAGGCCCAGGGACTGGGTCAGCTCACCGATCGGTCCGCGCGGACCGAGCAGGACCAGCAGGTAGAAGCCGAGCACGGTCGGAGGCAGCACCAGGGGCATGGCCACGAGCGCCGAGACGAGACCCGCCACCGCGGACCGGCTGCGCGACAACCACCAGGCCAGCGGCGTGCCGATGGCAAACAGCACCACCAGGGTGACGGCGGCCAGGCGGGCGGTCAGGCCGATGGCCAGCCAGTCTTCGGGACCAATTTCCAATGGGGGCATGCGAGTCGGTACGGCGCTCCATCCATATCAGGTGGCGACTTCCCCCGAGTGTGCCGCAAATCGCCAGCGCTGCCCTCAGTGTCGCGAAAAGAGGTCGCGGATCCGGCACAGCACCCGCGTCGGATCGAATCCCGGCTCGGGCAGCGCGCGGGCCGAACTCAGCAGCTCGCACACCCTTTGCGGGTCGGTCTCGCCGGTCAGGACGACCTCGGCGCCCCGCCGGGCCATGTGCCGCACGAAGCCCTCGCCGGCCGAGCCGGCGACGAAGAGCTCGACGCCATCCAGCGGATGGGGCTTGTCCTCGGTGGCCAGGTGCAGGATCTCCTCGGCCGCCAGCGTGATCCGGACGAAGCTGAAAGCCTCGCCCTCGCCGGCCAGCTCGGCCACGATCCACTCCCGGGCCCGCCCCGCGTGGCGGCTGACCTGGCTGAAGCCCTGGGTGGCAATGGCGACGCGGGTCAATTGGCCACCTCGTAGCCGAAGCTGCGGATCACGTCGCGGGCCTCGTCCGAGCGCAGGTAGGCCGCCAGCGCCCGCGCTGCATGGGAGTGCTCGCCCGGCGCGAGGACTACCAGGTCCTGTCGCAAGGGGTCATGCATGCCATTGGGGACACGCCAGGCCGAGCCGGCCGTCAGCTGTCCGTCGCGCCAGATCTGCGACAGCGCCACGAAACCCAGCGAGGCATTGCCCGAAGCCACGAACTGGTAGCTCTGGCCGATGCTCTCGGCAGTCACGAGCCGCGGCTTCAGGGCCTCGGCGAGCCCCAGGTGCTCGAGGGTCTGCCGGGCAGCGCGGCCGTAGGGCGCCAGCTTGGCGTCGGCCACCGCGAGGCGCTCGAAGCCGCCACTCTGCAGGACCTCGCCGTCGGCGTCGACGAGCCCCGCATCGGCACTCCACAGGGCCAGTTGCCCGACGGCATAGGTGAACCGCGTCCCTTCGACAGCCAGACCCTCCGCCTCGAGTTTTTCCGGCGTGGCCGAATCGGCCGCCAGCAGCACCTCGAAGGGCGCCCCGTTGTGGATCTGCGCGTAGAGCTTGCCGGTCGATCCGAAGGACAGCACGGCCCGATGGCCGGTGGCCTGCGCGAAGCCCTCGGCGATGCGCTTCATGGGCGCCGTGAAGTTGGCCGCCACGGCCACGGCCACCTCGCCGGCGCGGGCGGCCATCGGGACGAGGAGCAGGCAGGCGAGCAGCGATCGAAGCAGTGACATGAAGCGACCTCGGATGGGCTATCGCGGGGTGGATTGCGACATTCGTGCCAGGACAATCCGGTGCGTGTGCCGGGCAGTACACGGCACCATTGTCACATTTCCGACGTCCCGCCCTCCCCTCACTGTCGCGATCGGCGCAGATCCGCCACGTGGAGCGCCGGCGTCAACTGCGCCGGAGACTGCCGCACGTGGATCAGGAAGATCCCGTCGAAGGCCTCCGCCCGGAGCAGGGCGGCCGCGAATTCCTCCGGCGTCGAGGCCGCCGCGCCCTCCCCCCCGTAGGCCCGCGCGAGGGCCACGAAATCCGGATTGGCCAGGGCCGTGCCGACGACACGGCCCGGGAAGCGCCGCTCCTGATGCATGCGGATGGTGCCGTACTGGGCGTTGTCGACCACCACCACCGTGAACTTCAGGCCCAGTGCGACGGCCGTGGCCAGCTCCTGGCCGTGCATCAGGAAGCAGCCGTCCCCGGCCCAGCAGGCCACCCGGCGGTCGGGATGGCGCAGGGCCGCTGCCACAGCCGCCGGCAGGCCGTAGCCCATGCTGCCGGAGGTGGGTGCGAGCTGCGTGCCGCGGCGACGCCAGCGATAGTGTCGGTGCAGCCAGATGGAAAAATTGCCGGCCCCGTTGGTGACGATGCCGTCCGGCCCGAGGTGCGTCTCGAGGGCCCGCACCATGGCACCGATGGGCGCGTCGCCGGGGCGGTCGATCGGCTCGCTGAAGGCCTGATACTCGCGGTGGGCGGCAGACCTTTCCGCGTCGTCGCACGCGCCGGCCGGGATCGCAGCGAAGGCGTGCATGGCCGAGGCCATGTCGGCCGCGATGGCGAGGTCGGGCCGATAGACGTGACCCAGCTCGTCCGGGTCCGGGTGCACGTGCACCAGGGTCTGTGCCGGCCGTGGGGCCTCCGGGAGCCGGTAGCCGCCGGTGGTCATTTCGCCCAGCCGGGCACCCAGGACGACCAGCAGGTCAGCCGCGCGGATCCGGCGCGCCAGGGCGGGGTCGAGGCCGATCCCCACGTGTCCGGCGTAGCCTGGATGCGCGTTGTCGAGCAGGTCCTGACAGCGGAAGGACACCCCCACCGGCACGTGCCAGCGCTCGCTGAGTGCCGCCAGCCCGGCACAGGCGGCGTCCGTCCAGCCCGGCCCGCCGGCCAGGACGAAGGGGCGCTCGGCCGTGGCCAGGAGCTGGGACAGCGCATCGAGCGAGGCCGGTGACGGCCACAGCGCGGGGCGCGGCGTTGGCGGGAGCGGCGGCGTCCCGACGGTGTCGGCCAGCATGTCCTCGGGCAGGACCACCACCACCGGCCCGGGCCGCCCGGAGCAGGCCAGGCGGTGGGCACGAGAGACGATCTCGGGAATCCGCCCGGCCTCGTCGATGCGCAGGCAGGCCTTGGCCAGGGGGGCGAACATGGCGGGCAGGTCCACTTCCTGGAAGGCCTCGCGGCCCCGATGCCCGCGGGCCACGTCGCCGATGAAGAGCAGCAGCGGCGTCGAGTCCTGCCGCGCGATATGCACGCCGGCGCTGGCATTGGTGGCGCCCGGGCCGCGGGTGACGAAGCACAGACCGGGCTGGCCGGAGAGCTTGCCCCAGGCCTCGGCCATCATGGCCGCCCCGCCCTCCTGCCGGCAGGCCACGAAGCGGATCGGTCCGTCGAGCAGGGCATCGAGCACGGGCAGGTAGCTCTCGCCCGGCACCCCGAACGCCACCTCGCCGCCCAGGACCTCCAGCTGCCGCGCGAGCAGTGCGCCACCGGACATCGAGGAAGCAGTCATTCGAAGCGTACCCCCTGGGCCAGCGGCAGCGCGCCGGAATAATTGACGGTGTTGGTGGCCCGACGCATGTAGGCCTTCCACGCATCGGAGCCCGCCTCGCGGCCCCCGCCGGTCTCCTTCTCGCCGCCGAAGGCACCGCCGATCTCGGCGCCGGAGGGCCCGATGTTGACATTGACGATGCCGCAATCGCTGCCGGCAGCCGACATGAAGCGCTCGGCCTCGGCCAGGTCGGCGGTGAAGATCGACGAGGACAGCCCCTGGGGCACGGCGTTGTTGAGCCGGATCGCGTCCTCCAGGTCCTGGTAGCCGAGCACGTAGAGGATGGGCGCGAAGGTCTCGCGACAGACCAGGCGCGTCTGCTCGGTGCATTCGACGACCGCCGGCCGGACGTAATGGCCCCCGTCCAGCCCGGGCACCCGCAGCCTCGCCCCACCGCGCACCGGCCAGCGCTCGTCGCGGGCCGCGGCCAGGGCCGTCTGCTGCTGGGCAAAGGCGCGTCCGTCGATGAGCGGTCCGAGCAGGACCCCGGCCTCGAGCGGATTGCCGATGTGCAGCGTGGCATAGGCCGCGTCGATGCGCGCCAGGAGCGCTTCGCGCACCGAATCGTGCACGATCAGGCGCCGCAGGCTGGTGCAGCGCTGGCCCGCGGTGCCGACTGCGGAAAAGACAATGGCGCGCAGGGCGAGATCGAGATCGGCGCTGGGGGTCACCACCATGGCGTTGTTGCCGCCCAGTTCCAGCAGGCAGCGCCCGAAGCGCTGGGCCACCAGGGGCGCCACAGCCTGCCCCATGCGGGTCGAGCCGGTGGCGGACAGCAGCGCCACCCGCCGGTCCTCGGCCAGGCGCCGGCCGAGCGCGGACTCGCCCACCAGCACGCTGGCGAGCCCTGCCGGCACCTCCGGCATCTCACGGGCCGCCTCGATCAGCAGCGCATGGCAGGCCAGCGCCGACAAGGGCGTCTTCTCCGAGGGTTTCCAGACCACGGCGTTGCCGCAGACCAGCGCAATGGCCGCGTTCCAGGCCCACACTGCGACCGGAAAATTGAAGGCCGTGATGACCCCGCAAACCCCCAGCGGATGCCAGGTTTCCATCATCCGGTGGCCGGGGCGCTCGGAACCCATCGTGCGACCATAGAGCTGGCGCGAGAGCCCCACCGCGAAGTCGCAGATGTCGATCATCTCCTGCACTTCGCCCTCGGCCTCGGGCAGGATCTTGCCGCACTCGATGCACACCAGCCGCGCCAGCGCTGCCTTTTCGCGGCGCAGGACCACCGCCAGCCGGCGCACCAGCTCGCCGCGCCGCGGTGCCGGCACCGAGCGCCAGGCCGCGAAGGCCGAGGCCGCGCGGGCGACGGCGGCGTCCGCTTCCGCCTCGCCGGCCGGATCGACCATCGCGATCACGCTGTCATCGATCGGCGAGCGGATCGTCCAGCCCTCGCCATGGGCCGGGGGGACGCCGAAGCGTCGCAGCAGCCCGGCGACCTCATCACCCAGGTTCAGCGTGTCCGACCCGCTTTCCGGCATACCACCCTCCTCCCTTCCGAACCCGTGCCACCACGCCACCGCCCACCACCGCCCCGCCAAGACACAAGGCTTTGCAGGTCCATGCGACGGCTGCCACAGGCGCACGCTCGCAACGGTTGCATTGCAGCAAAGGTGGCTCCATATTCGACAGCGGAATTATTCGACGACGAACGCCCCATGTCACCCCTGCCCCTTCGCCTGCTGGCCGCCCTTGCCGCCACCCTGATCCTGTCTCCCCTGGCCCAGGCCGGCGTATACAAGTGCTATGTGGACGGAAAGCTCGTCTATTCCGATCAGAAGTGCGCAGCGGATTCTGCGCCGATGAGCACCAACCCGGACATGAACAGCGCCCGTTCGAACCGCCCTGCCCCCACGAGCCCCTACCGGGGCAATCGCTACCGGGAGGCCGAACGGACGGCCGACAGCAGCAAGGGCAGTGGTGCGACGGTGATCGGGGCGGGTGACGACGACGCCAAGAAGCGCTGCGATGCGCTCAAGCGCTGGAAGGCCGAGGCCAAGTCCAGGGGCAACTACCGGGGCAAGACCCTCTCGGAACTCGAGGACATGGAGTTCTCGCTCTGCTACGGGCGGGTCAACAAGGCCCAGTGAGGGCCTCGCACCGCGCTCGGGCACGAGCCGGATCGACTGCGCCGCGTGAGGGCGCAACCACGTCGGCCGGTTTTTCGTCGGGCGATCGCCCCACCCTCCCCGAGTAAGGCCGCGTCCGCCGGCGCGCCCCCACCCGTCTGGCGACGCTTTGCCGGATCAGGCCCCCTCCCGGCTCAGCAGCGGTAGGGTTGGCTGCAGTAGTCCTGGATGCAGCAGATGTCCTGCTCGGACAGGAAGCGATAGCCGGCCCGCCACTGGGATTCGACCACGTGGGCCATGGCGTCCGGTACCCCGCGGGATCCCACCAGGTTGAAGAACCAGGCCATGGGGTAACCCGCCTGGCGGTCGTAGTCGGTCAGCGCGTTGGCGAGCTCCACGCCGCTCAGGGCCGCCGGGACCGGCGGCAGCAGGCTCTCCCGGACCGGCGACGGCCGGATGCCGATCCGCTCCACACCGAAACGGTCGGTCCAGTTCGAGACCTTGAGCACCCAGTGGTCGCACAGCGCAGCCGAGGCCGCCCGGCAGCGCGCCCAGTCGGCAGCGAAGCGCACCGCGCCCGAGGTCTCGCCGGCCAGTTGCAGGGTCATGCGCGCCATGACCCGGGCCATGTCATTGACCCGTCGCATGCGATACACGGGCATACCGACCGGCCGCCCCTCGCTGGCAGCGCGGGGGGCCGAGACCAGATCCTCGACACTGTCCGGCTCGCCCTGCTCGCCCAGCCGGTGCGAGGTGATCTCACGGACCTCCTCGACTTCCAGCTGCAGGAAGCACTCGGGAGAAGCGCCGTAGCGGGCAGTGAAATAGTGGGTGACGCCGGAGAAGCGCGTGACGATCGGCGCATCCTGGTCGTTCGGCAGGCCGATCGCCCGCCGCAGGGCCCGTTCGGAGGCGTCACCGCGGCATGCGGCCATCAGTCGCGCGCCATCTTCGTCGGCCAGTTCCCAGGCCGCCTCGGACCATTTCAGGATGTTGTCCGTGATCGGTTCGCCGCTGGGCGTGATCAGCCCGCCGGGGCGAAACCAGCCATTGCGCGAAACGCGGTATTTGAACTGGGCGGCCGGCAGCGCGCGCTCGAGGCGCGACAGCAGGTCGCCGTGCTGCGGTCGCGGGCGGGAGGCGCGGCAGGCGTCCTCGACGGCCCGAACCGTATCGATATCCAGAGTCTGTTCCATGGTGGTCGATTCACTCGATCAGCGGTTATTGGTCATTCCTTGCCCATCAGGCGCCGCGCCAGACGCTCACGGACGATCGGTTCGTCCTCGCTGTCCAGGCGCGCAGCCAGGGATTCCTTCGGGGCCACGCCGGCCGCCTCGAAGCGGACCGACCAGTCCTCGTCGTCGAGCAGCGCGGCCGCCTGCTCGGGGAGCATCCGTGCGCAGGCCACGCGTCGCACCTCGGGGTCCGCATCGCCCGCCATCAGCCCCAGGGCAAAGGACGGCAGGCGGCGCGCCACGGCCTTGCGCACCTCGCGGTCCGGGTCCTTGGCGAGCTGGGTCACCCGATTCGACGGCAGGCGCTGGGCCGCCACGAAGCGGACCCGGTAGTCGGCGTCGATGGCCGCCCAGCCCAGCCGGTCGGGCTCGAGGCGCTCGGCGACGATGATCCGCACGTCTCGGTCCGGGTCCTGGACCAGCTGCTCGAGCCAGGCCTGCGGTGCCCGATAGGCCAGCGTGCGCCGCACCACCTCGTCCGGATCGCGCAGGTGCGACTCGCACAGCTCGAGCGGCGCATGCCGCACCGCGATCGCGCGTCGCTCCCAGAAGCCGTCGGCCAGATAGCTGGTGGCGAGTTCCGGGTTGCGCCGGAAGAAGCGGTCGATCAGGCGCCCGCTCATGGCCCGCACGCAGGCGTCCTGCGGCGCGCAGGTGCCCCGCTCACGCGGCCCGTCGCGGTGCTCGCAGCCGCTACAGTCGGTGACCAGCAGACGCAGACCCGACGGCCGGCTACTCCTCGGATTCAAGTGCGAAGACGAGGCCACAGGCATGCTCCGGGTCGCGCGAGAGCGAAACGCAGTGCTCGCTCGCGTCGATCAGGTAGACCCCCACCCCATCCACGCTGACCCAGGGCGACAGGCGCGGCGGGATGTCGTCCTCGCTGCAGGCATAGAAGCGAAGCCCCGGGTGTTCGGCACGAAACGCGGCAAGGGCCGACTCGTCGCCCTGGGCGCTGGCAAAGCGCTGGGCCAGGGCACTGGCGGTCTCCTGGGCGATCATGAGTCCACCTCCTCGGCGAAGCGCGCCAGGCTGGCGGCCTCGACGCCCATGGCACGGGCCAGCCAGGGCGGCGGCGTGTGCATCGAGGCCTGCAGGCGAGCCAGCGTGTCGGCAACCGCGCCGCCATCGGGCAGCTTGACGGGATGCACGCCGGCGCGCACCACCTTGGCGGCCGCCGGGCCACCGATCGACTGCACGTAGACGAGGTTGCAGTCGCCGATCAGGTTGGCGCGGGCCACGTTCTTGTCCTCGGCCTGCTCGGTCTCGTCCGTGGCGCGCACGGCGACCAGCCGGAAGGCCTCGGTATTGACCTGGTAGATCAGGAAGCGCTGGCAGGAGCCGAAATGGCCGTTCAGCTGCTCGCCGCTGTTGGACGCGATGGCGACCCGCAGGCTGCCGGGCAGATCACCGTCCGCGTAGGCCTCCGGCACGGGCATCGGCCCGCCCTCGGGTTCGCCGGCCAGGATCGCCAGGGCCCTGGCGATCGATTCCTCGTCACTGGAACCACCGGCACAGGCGGCGATGTCGGCGGCGCCCAGGGCGGCCAGCTTGTCGGCGCTCAGGGGCAAACCGGTACGCTCGGCCAGGCGATGGACGAACTCGCCGACCTCGACGCCGCGCAGCGCCTTGGCGGCACGGGCGAGTCGCAGGGCGAGATCGCGCCCGATCCCATTCTGTTCTGCCATGGTGTTCTCCCGCTGCTGTTGTTCTGGCGTGGGCCGGCCTGTCCGTGGGCAGGCCGGCCCGCGCGATCAGATGAAGACGATCGTCGACTCGCCGCCCGGACAGACCGAGAGGCACTGGGGCTCGTCGAACTCGCCCTCGCACTCCGTACAGGTGTCGGCGTTGATCTTGAAGATCCCGCCCTTGTCGGTGATCGACTTGGTCGGGCAAACGGGCTTGCAGTCACCACAGGAGGTGCATTCGGCCTGGACAATCTTCAGTGCCATGATTGGCTCCTTTCAGTTCATTCCGGGGCTTCGACGCGCTTGGCGCGCAACGAGATCGGGAGGCGTTCCGGCGCTGGCTGAGGCTCGATGTAGTAGCTGCCGCCATTCGCGAGCCTGAGCTCTCCGCCCCACTTCTCGGGCGTGTCGAACTCGATCGAGGACACGGTGTCCTCGAGGTCGCGCTTGGGCAGATAAAACACCAGGCCACCGTCGGCGTTCTTGCGGATCATGATGTTGGCCACGGGATTTCCTCGTTCGTTGGATCGGCTGGGAGACACGGGGCAGGCCTGCGCCTGCCCTCATGTCGCGATTGTCGCGAGCCCCCCGGGGCCGGAAACCGGCGGGCGGAGACCGGACGGCGGGAGATCCTTCGGAACCCTCCGCACGCCCGAGTCGGCCCCGGGGCGCGACAATCGTTCTGGCTCAGCGAACCAGGTCGTAGTTGTAGTCGGTGGTGCCCATCGCCATGGTCTCTTTGTCGAGCTGCTCGAGCACGGCATTGACCAGCGTGGTCAGCATCTGCATGGCGCCCTCGTAACCCAGGGTGGTGGCGCGGTGCAGGTGGTGCCGATCGAAGATCGGGAAGCCCATGCGGATCAGCGGGACCTCGAACTCCTTGCCCTTGTGGGCGGTGTCGCGCTGGATGAACTTGCCGTAGCTGTTGCCGATCAGGAAGTCGGGCTTCTCGGTCATGCACAGGCTGCGCATGTGCCACAGGTCGCAACCGATGTAGACCTTGCCGCTCGAGCCGTAGGGCGA
>JAGRFX010000099.1 GCA_020445805.1 Rhodocyclaceae bacterium | reverse complement strand
GTGGTGACCGGCATGGGCATCGACCCGATCCACTTCGGCGTGGTGTGCACCGTGGCCACCGTGATGGGGCTGGTGACGCCGCCCGTGGGGCCCGGCCTCTACATCGCCATGGTCGCCGCCGACATCCGCATGGGGCCGCTGTTCCGTGCCACCGTGCCCTTCCTGCTGGCCGTGCTGCTGTGCATCGTCCTGATCGCCGCCGTGCCGGCCCTGTCCACCTGGCTGCCGGGCCTGACCCTCGGCTGAACCCCGACCCCTGGAGATCTTCATGGAATCGAAACCGGATCAGCCGACGGGGGCGCAGGACGGCGCGCCGCTCGATCGTTTCTCGGATTGCCACGCCGGTATCGTCGGCCAGCTGCAGGCGCTGGATCGCCTGCCGGCTCTGGCCGAAGCGGCCGCCGAGGCGCGCCGCATCGCGGGCGAGCTGCAGCGCTTCTTCGAGCACGTCATCGTCGAGCACCACGCCCAGGAGGAGAAATCCCTGTTCCCGGCGGTGCTGGCGGCGGCCATGGCCGGCGAGGAGCGCGCGCGGGTCAAGGGCATCGTCGATCGCCTGATCGCCGAGCATCGCGAGGTGGAGGCGGCCTGGCGGCGGATGGCGCCCGCCCTCAAGGCCATTGCCAAAGGCCGCGACGCCACCCTCGATGGCGGCGCCGTGCACGAACTCGTGGCCCGCTACGAGGCCCACGCCCGCTATGAGGAGCAGGCCTTCCTGCCCCTCTCCGAGCAGATCCTCGGCCGCGACGACCACCATATGGCGGCGCTCGGCCTGTCCCTGCACATGCGCGATGCCCTGCCGGAGGCGCTCGAGCGCTTCAAGCGGCGCCTCTGAGCCGGATGACCGTATCCTTGCGCGCGAAGCCCCTTCGCGAAAGGCCCCTGTGAGCGACGCGCGTGTCGTCATCATGCTGTCCCTGCTGCTCGGCATCCAGCCGGTCAGCACCGACCTCTATCTGCCCACGCTGCCGGCCATCTCGGCCAGCCTGGGCAGCCCGGCCGCCCAGACCCAGCTCACGCTGTCGGCGCTGCTGCTTGCCTTCGGCACCTCGCAGCTGCTGTGGGGCCCGCTGTCCGACCGCTTCGGGCGGCGCCCGATCCTGCTGGCGGGGCTGGCGGCCTACGTGCTGTGCGCGTTCGCCAGCGCCTTCGTGCCGGGCATCGAGTGGCTGATCGCCGCGCGGGTGGGGCAGGGCATCGCCCTCGGCGCACCGGTGATGTGTGGCCGCGCCATCGTGCGCGACCTCTACCCCCCGGCGTCCGGCGCCCGGGTGATGAGCCGCGCGCTCACCGGCCTGGGGGTGCTGGCCTGCCTCAGCGCGCCGCTGGGCGCGCTGGTGGCCGAGATTTTCGGCTGGCGCGCCGCGCTGGCCGTCACGGGTGTCTTCGGGCTCGGCCTGTGGGTGCTGGTGTGGCGCCGCTTCGAGGAGAGCCTGGCCCACCCGGACCCCGCCGCGCTTGCCTTGCCGCGGCTGCTGCCGGGCTGGCTGTCCATCGTGCGGCACCCGGAATTCCGCGCCTATGCGCTGCTGGCCTCCGCCAGCTACTGCGGCCTCTTCGTCATTCTGGCGGTGTCGTCCTTCGTCTTCATCGGCGAGCTGGGCCTGGGGCGCCAGCAGTACGGCCTGGTGCTGCTCTCCAACGCCATCGCCTACATCGGCGGCACCATCCTCTGCCGCCGGCTGCTGCACCGGATGAGCGTGGCCCGCGCGGTCGCGGTGGGCGGCCTGATGGCCCTGGCGGGCGGGCTCGGCCTGCTCGCCGTCGCCGCCAGCGGGGCCCGCGTGCCGCTCGCCCTGATGCTGCCCATCTGGTGCTACATGGTCGCCCACGGCGTCTCCCAGCCCTGCGGGCAGACCGGCGCCATCGCGCCCTTTCCCCGCGCCGCCGGCACGGCCTCCGCCCTCAGCGGCTGCCTGATGATGGCCCTGGCGTTCGGCGTGGGCGCCTGGGTCGGTTCGCGCTTTTCCGATCCCATCGCGGCCCTGTCCTGGGGCGTGGCGACCTGCAGCGTGTGCATCGCCCTGGTGGCGTGGGGGCTGGTGCCGCGGGCGGTCGCGAGGGCGGCCACCTGAGCGCGACCGAGCCTTCTTGCATGCCGACGACGGGGTGTAGGATCGCTTGGACCGGACCTGCGCCCTGGGCAGGCATCTCTCATGCAGGCAAGCCTGCGCGCGGACCGAATTCTTTCGCGAGGACCCCGACCCATGGCTGAGCCTGTAACTCGCAGCTTGCGCACCTCGCGCCTCGAGATCGAAACCCTGGAGTGGCACCCGCAAGGGGAGCGCGCCGTCGTGCTGGTACACGGCTGGCCGGATGCACCGCGCACCTGGTTCGCCATCGTGCCGGCGCTGGTCCGGGCCGGCTACCGGGTGCTGGCGCCCGCGCTGCGGGGCTACGGCGGCACGCGCTTTCTCGACCCGGCTACCCCGCGCAGTGGCGAGCTGACCGCCCTGGGCCGCGACCTGATCGAGTTCGTGGAGGCCCTTCAGCTCGACCGGCCGGCCCTGGTCGGGCACGACTGGGGCGCGCGGGCGGTGGCCATTGCGGCGGGCCTCGAGCCCGGGCTGGCCTCCCACCTGGCCATGCTGGCGGTGGGCTACGGCACCAATCACGCCTCGCAGGCGCTGTCCTTCGAGCAGGCGCACGCCTACTGGTACCACTGGTTCATGGCCACGCCGCTGGGCGAGAAGACCGTGCGCGCCGATCCAATCGGCTTCGCGCGGACCATGTGGCAACTGTGGTCGCCGCCCGGCTGGTACGACGAGGCCGAGTTCGCCGCCACCGCCCAGGCCTTTGCCAACCCGGACTGGATCGAGATCACGCTGCACTGCTACCGGGAGCGCTGGGGCCATGCCGAGGGCGACCCGCACTACGCCGCCGACGCGGCCGCGCTGACGCCCCTGCCGGTGATCGCCACCCCCATGCTGGTGATCCACGGCGCGGTCGACGCGGTCAATCCGCCGGCGTCCTCGGCCGGCAAGGAGGCCTGGTTCAGCGGACCCTACCGTCGCATCGTGCTCGACGGCGTGGGGCACTTTCCGCAGCGGGAGGCGCAGCAGGCGGTGGCGGATGCCCTGCGGGACTTTCTCGCCAGCACCTGAGCGGTCGCGCCCCGACGCTGTCGGCGCGTTCCGACCCTAGCCGAGGTCGGGCAGGCCGAGGGCCTTGTCCCAGGGCGGGGGCTCGCCGCGGAACCGATCCTCCAGGAAGGCCACCAGCAGGCGCAGCGCCAGCGGCTGGTGGCGGCGGGAGAGGTAGATGGCGTGGATGCCCAGGGTCTCCAGCGCGTGCTCGGGCAGCAGGCGCACCAGGCGACCCGAGCGCAGCGCGTCGCCGAGGAAATAGGTGGGCAGGGTGCCGATGCCCGCGCCGGCGAGCACGGCCCGCCGCAGCACCCCCGTCTCGTTGGTATGGAAGCTCCACTCGACCGGCACGGTGAGGATGTCGTCGCCGGCCATGAAGCGGTATTGCTTGCCGATGCCCGAGGCGTGGGCGATGCAGCGGTGGTGGCGCAGGTCCTCCAGCGTGTTCGGGGTGCCATGGGCCTCGAGATAGCCGGGCGCGGCGCACAGCACCGAGCGGCAGACGGCGAGGCGCCGCGCGATCATGGCCGGGTCCAGCGCGTTGGTGATGCGCACCGCCAGGTCGACCCGCTCGCCCACCAGGTCGGCCGCCCGGTCGCCGACCGTGAGCACGATCTCCACCTGCGGGTACTGGCGCTGGAAGTCCACCAGGGCCTCCGTGAGCTGGGCATCCGCAAAGGAGGCCGAGGTGGTCACGCGCAGTACGCCGGCGGGCTCCCGGCTGCGCTCGGCGGCCGTGTGCTGGGCCTCGTCGGCCAGGTCCAGCAGCTGGCGGCAGGCGGGCAGGGACGCGGTGCCGGCGTCGGTGAGGCTGACCTTGCGGGTGGTCCGGTGCAGCAGCCGGGCGCCGAACCAGGCCTCGATGGCGGCCAGGTAGCGGCTGACCATGGCCGTGGACATGTCGAGTTGTTCCGCCGCCTGGGTGAGGCTGCCGCGGTCTGCCACTTCCACGAAGACCCGGGTGGCCGTCAGTCGATCCATTGCGTCGATCCGTGCAACAACTAATCAATGGAACTGAACTTTATCTACCAATGTGCAAAACATAAAGTGCCTCCCACACCCCAACCACCCCCTCGGGAGAATCACCATGTTTTCGCACCGCACCTTGCTCCGCTGGATCGCCCCCGCCCTGTCCCTGGGCCTCGTGGCGGCCACCGGCGTCCGCGCCGAGCCGGCCGCGCCGCTGGCCCTCCAGGTCTACAACGCCGAGGCCGGGAGCTTCCATGTCAATGCCGCGGTCGTCAGCGGCCGGACCGAGGCGATCGTGATCGACAGCGGGTTCACCCGCGCCGATGGCCTGCGCGTGGCGGCCAGGGTTCTCGACAGCGGCAAGCGGCTGACGACGATCCTTATCAGCAACGCGGATCCGGATTTCTACTTCGGCGCCGAAGCCCTGAAGGACCTCTTCCCGGACGCCCGCGTCGTCACCACCCCGGCCGTGCGCGCGAAGCTCGAGGCCAAGCGCGCCGCCAAGGTGGCGTTCTGGGGGCCGAAGATGGGCGCCAATGCACCGCGCGACCCGATCGTGCCGGACCTGATGGAGGGCACGGTGCTGCGCGTCGACGGCGAGGCGGTCGAAGTGCGGGGCACCACCGGCCCGCTGGCCCATCGCCCCTATGTGTGGATCCCGTCCATCAGGACCATCGCCGGCAACATCGCCATCTTCGGCGGCTTGCACGTGTGGACCGCCGACACCCAGACGGCCGCCGAGCGCCAGGCCTGGCGGGCCCAGCTCGACGAGATGGAAGCGCTTGCACCCACGACCGTGGTGCCGGGACACATGGCCGCCGGCACGCCTCTGGACGCCAGCGCCATCCGCTACACCCGAAGCTACCTGCAGCGCTTCGAGCGCGAAGCCGCCAAGGCGGCGGACAGCGCCGCGCTGATCGCCGCCATGCAGTCGGCCTACCCGGAGGCCGGCCTGGGCATCGCGCTCGACATCGGCGCCAAGGTCAACAAGGGCGACATGAAGTGGTGAATCGCCGGAACGCGGACCTGTCGCCGATGCAGCGACGCGACCGCGACCCAGGGCGCCATGCGTTTCGGCGCTGGCGTCCTGCGCAGGCCGATCTGCTCGGTGGGGCCGGTCCACCGCCCGCCAGGTCAAGGTCGGCACCCATTGAACCGGCGTGACCGCGAGGACGAGTGGAGTCTGCAGTCCGGGTCACGCGCGCAGCCTGCGCACTCCACGCGACATGTGGGTCACCGGCCGGTTGATGCGTCTTGATATAACAAACACAAATAATGTGTGTAAGGAAAAATCATTTTTCCTGGGCGTCGGGTGCGTGCAAAGTGCAGGAAACGGGCATTTGACGGCTTTCTTCCCCAAGGGCCTTGGGTGAAGCCATTTCAGATGCTTATTTCCATGGCGCGAGAGCGGTGCGCATGCCCGACCGCGCGCCGCCCCAGCCCTCAGGACCTTGCGCATGGAAGCGATCGTTCAAATCATCCTCAACGCCGGACGGTCTGCGGTCGAACTGTCGCTGTTCGTGTTGCTGCCGGTCATGGTGGTCATGCTCAGCCTGATGCGACTGCTCGAAGCCCGGGGCATTCTTGATTCGGTGGTCAGGACGCTGGCGCCGCTGCTGAAACCCTTCGGTCTGACCGGCCTGGGGGTCTTCGCTGCACTGCAGATCAACTTCGTCAGCTTTGCGGCCCCAATCGCCACCCTGACGATGATGGCCCAGCGTGGGGCTTCCGAGCGCCACATTGCCGCCACCCTGGCCATGATCCTTGCCATGTCGCAGGCCAACGCGGCCTTCCCCATGGTGGCCATGGGACTGGACTTCGGCACCACCCTCGCGTTCTCGCTGGCCGGCGGCCTGGTGGCCGCCGCTGCCACCTACCACCTGTTCGGTCGTCGTCTCTCCGCAGCGGAAGGGCAGGTCGATGAGACCCTGAAGCACCCCTCGGCCCATGATGCCAAAGGCATCCTCGACGTGATCAACAGAGCCGGCGCCGAGGCCTTCAAGATCGCTGTGGTGGCCATACCCATGCTGGTGCTGTCGCTCGTCGTGGTCAGCGCCCTGAAGCATTGGGGCATCATCGACCTGATCAGCCGGTGGCTGACGCCCCTGCTTGCGATGGCCAGCATCGACAGCGCCCTGATCGTCCCCGCGCTCACCAAATACCTCGCCGGCGGGACAGCCATGCTGGGGGTGATCGACGAGATGCGCCGCGCCGGCCAGATCAGCAGCGAACTGCTGAATGCCAGTGCCGGCTTCCTGATCTCCCCCTTCGATCTGCCCGGGGTGGCCGTGCTTGTCTCGGCCGGCCCGCGCGTGGCCGCCGTCTGGAAGCCGGCCGCATTGGGCGGCTGTGTCGGCATTCTCTTGCGCACCCTGGGGCACGCGTTCCTGGGCTAGGAAGCTTCGGCGAACAGGCGAAGCCGCCTCGGGCCGTGGGTGTGCACTCCACGCGAGGACATCGGCTTCGCCCCGGGACAGTCCTTCGCATTCCGCAAGCCGATGGGGTCGCCGTCGTAGCGATTCAATGCGCCGCGACAGGAATCGACACGACAAAGGTGCTGCCCTCGGATACGGTCGAGGTCGCGCTGATCGTGCCATCCATGGCGTCCACGATGCGCTGGGCGTAGGCGAGGCCGAGTCCAAGCCCTCCGTGGCTGCGGGTGGAGCTGCTGTCGGCCTGGTAGAAGGGTTTGAAGATGTTCCCGAGGACCTCGGGCGGCATGCCGCGCCCCGTATCCTTAACCGTGAAGACGAGACGCCCGCCAGCATCATTCGACTGCTCGCGTTCGAAGGCCGCGCGAAGCGTCACGCTTCCCTTGTCGGTGAACGAGAGCGCGTTGTCCATCATCGTGGCCAGCACTTTCCGCAGCAGGTCGAAATCCAGCATCACCGACGGCGGCACGTTTTCGGCCACATCCATCTGCAGGACGATGCCCTTGCGTTGCGCGCCGGGTGAAAACTGCTTGCTCAGGTCCTGCAGCAGATCGCTCACGGCGGCGGGACGATAGTTCAGTTTCGACTCGATATCCGTCGCGGCGGAGTAGTCCAGGATCTGCCCGATGATCGCGGTCATGCGCCTTCCGCTCGCCAGGATCTGCTCGGCGAACCGGCGTTGATTATCCGGTGGGTCGAGCATCAGCAGACACTCGGCCATACCCAGCACGCCGTTCATGGGCGTGCGCAGTTCGTGGCTCATGTTGGCCAGGAATTCGGATTTCGCCCGATTGGCCGACTCGGCCTTGATGCGTTCGGCGTCCAGGTTCTTCAGGTGCAGGAGAATCTGCTCGCGCATGTCGCACAGCGCATCCTGCAGGATGGCCACATCTTTCAGCCCCGGATCGAGGACGTCGTCGTCGTAGATGCCCTGCCGGATGTTGTCCGCGATCCGGGTGGCCTGCTGTATGGGACGAACGATCCGGGTCGTGATGATCCAGTAGAGAAAGATCACGGTCAGCACCAGCGACAGCCCGGTCACGACGAGACCCGCGCGCTTGACCGCCTGTTTGTGTTCTTCCAGGGCCGCAATGTCCTCGCGGTGGGTACCACTGGTCAGTTCCTGAAGTTCGTCGATGGTCGCCGTCAGCGGGCGGTCGATGCCCCTGACCATCCTGTCGACGACGAAGGTGGCGTCCGCGGGTGACTGCCTGAATTGTTCCAGGGCCCTGGCGTACTGCTCCGACAATGCCCGGTGCTGCTCGAGTAGCAGCTCTGCCTTGGCCTTCAGGTGGGTTGTTTCGAGAAAGTGCCGGGCCTGCTCTTCGGTGGCCGCCTCTTCTTCCTTGAATTGTTGTAGATACCGCGCAAAGTCGGCGGGGTCGGCGCCGCGCAGCAGAATGTTCTTCCACTCCTGCACCTGTTTCTTGAAGTGCACCTGAATCGCCAGGGCGTAGGCACTGGATTCCTCGACGTGACTCCTGATCTCGAATATCTGCCTTTCCGTTTCGAGGTAGCGGTAGGAAAACCCGATTGGAATGGCGTTGAGGACAATGACCACCGCCAGAATGATGGCGAGCAGGAGCCGGCTCGAGTACAGGCCTTTCCAGAACGCAAGCGCTTGAGTCCTTGCCATTCTCTCAGTGTTCAATGTGTGGCGGTCTGAACGGCTACCCATGAATGGCGAGCGGTATTGCTGCATCTGGAGGCGCTGCCAGTCACGTGTCTTGCCCGTCACCAGAGACCCGGCATCGGCTACTCTCCGCCCGCGTCGACAGCGGGGCGTGGCGGTGTGCTGCCTGGGGCAGCGCGTGTAGGACGGGCTTCGTCGGTCATGGCAGCTGTCCGGGAGTCAGGGGCGGGTCGGGCTACTCTGTAACGACGCCTTCGATCCTGACTTGAACGCAGCCCCCGTCGCCGAACTATCCGATGCCCGAATCGGGGCGGCCGAGGCGAACCGGCCCGCAGACGGTGGGCGGCCCGCGGCCAGAGCGGTCCGGCCCGGACCCCCGCGACCGGGCAGATCGAGCTTTGCGGTCGTCTCCGATGTCCGGCGTAACGCTGGCGTAGGGCAGAAGAGCGCAGCGTCATCCGCCATCTCCCGGCTAGTGACCCACCAGCCGCCACCCGCCGACGCGCGGGCCCCCTTCCGGCGGATGACGCCTTCGGCTCTTCCGCCCTACGCAAGGCCGTGCCGCGTCGAATGTGTCGCAGCGTCCGCGAAGCCGGGCCGTGTGACGCACCGGGCCATCCACCCCGCGGCGATATACTCCCGCAGCCAATGACAAACCTCTAACGGCTTCCCGACGGAGCGGCCCATGAGTGATGTGTTCCTGAGCTACGCCCGCGAAGACCAGGCGCGGGCCGAGGCCCTGGCGGATGCGCTGCAGGCGCAGGGGCTCTCCGTTTGGTGGGATCGGCACATCGTGGCTGGCCTCACCTTCGACGACGTGATCGAGGACGAGCTGGACAGCGCGGGCAGCGTCATCGTGCTGTGGTCGGCGGCCTCGGTGGGGTCCGAGTGGGTGCGCGCCGAGGCCTCTGCGGCGGCGGAGCGGGGCGTGCTGATTCCGGTGTCGCTTGATGGCCAGCGGCCGCCGCTGGAGTTCCGACGCAAGCAGACCGTGCCGCTGGCGGACTGGACCGGTGGGGCGGACCATCCGGGCTTCGTCCAGGTGCTGCACGCCATCCGTCAGCGTATGACCCTGCCCGAGCCGCCGCAGCCGGCCCCTTCACCAGGCCCCGCTGCCCCCGTGAAGCGCTGGCCTTCGTGGCTGGCGGTGCCCCTGGGCCTGGCCGTGATGGCCGGCCTGTATGCGTGGCAGGCCGGCGCACCGGATACCCCCGCGCCACCGACAGAGGCGCCCGCAGCGGCGGCCCCCGCGCCGAAGCCGGCCCACACCTACCGCTGGGAGCTGGTGGCCTCGAACATCGACGACGACGTGTATGTGGAGATCAACGCCATCGAGCGCTTCAAGCAGGTGGGCGGGCAGGCCACTTTCGAGCTTACGCCCTACCTGACCGGCGGCGACGACCGGGTGAATGTGCGCCTCGGCAATGGCAACTGCTTTGCGAGTTCGCTCAACGTGCAGTTCCTTCGCGATGGCAAGCCCATGGGCGAAACCGCCCGCTACAGCATCGGGCTGTCGCACTGCGGCTGGCAGTTCGACTGGGAGTGGATCGTGAACCGGACCAGCGGGGAGATGCGACGGGTCAAGTAGCGCGCGGGCCAGGCGCCACCGCGCCTGCGGCCCCCACGGCACCCTGGCCCGGGCGCCGAACGCGGTAAGCTTCGCTCCGGCCCCGAAACCGGCGAAGGACTATCCAGCATGCATGACATCATCTGCCCCCACTGCGGCAAGGCGTTCAAGATCGACGAGGCGGGCTACGCGGACATCGTCAAGCAGGTGCGCAACCACGAGTTCGACGCGCAGCTGCACGAGCGGCTCGAGCTGGCGGCCCAGGACAAGAAGGCCGCCGTCGAGCTGGCCGAAGCCCGGGTGGCCGGCGAATGGCAGCAGCAGGCCGCCGCCCGCGACGCCCGGATCCAGCAGCTCCAGGCCCGGCTCGAGGGCGGCGAGGTGGCGCAGAAACTGGCCGTGAGCGAAGCGCTTGCCGCCGTGGAGAAGGAGCGCGACGCCCTCGCCAACCAACTGGCCCAGGCCCGGCGCGAGCAGCAGGCCGAATCCGACCTGGCCGAGGCCAAGCGGCTGAGCGAGCTGCAGCGCACCGCCGCCACCAAGGACGCCGAGATCCAGGACCTGAAGGCCAGGCTGGACAGCGCCGAGACCGAGCGCCGGCTCGCCATCACCGAGGCGCTGACCGGGGTGGAGAAGGAGCGGGACGAACTCAGGAGCAGCCTGCAGCGCGCCGCCCTGGAGAAGGAGCTGGCCGAGAAGTCGCT
Organism: Rhodocyclaceae bacterium; assembly: GCA_020445805.1. Taxonomy (GTDB): domain Bacteria; phylum Pseudomonadota; class Gammaproteobacteria; order Burkholderiales; family Rhodocyclaceae; genus Cognatazoarcus. The sequence continues at coordinate 3,595 of JAGRFX010000099.1, read as the reverse complement.
GAAGGACAAGTACGAGACCCAGATCAAGGACCGGGACGACGCCATCGAGCGCCTGCGCGACATGAAGGCCCGGCTCTCCACCAAGATGGTCGGCGAGACGCTCGAGCAGCACTGCGAGACCGAGTTCAACCGCATCCGCGCCACGGCCTTTCCGCGCGCCTATTTCGAGAAGGACAACGACGCGCGCACCGGCAGCAAGGGCGACTACATCTTCCGCGACCTGGACGAGGCCGGCACCGAGATCGTCTCGATCATGTTCGAGATGAAGAACGAGAGCGACCGCACCGCCACCAAGGGCCGTAACGAGGATTTCCTCAAGGAGCTGGACAAGGACCGCACCGAGAAGGGCTGCGAATACGCCGTGCTGGTCTCCTTGCTCGAGCCCGACAGCGAGCTCTACAACACCGGCATCGTGGACGTGTTCCACCGCTACCCGAAGATGTACGTGGTGCGCCCCCAGTTCTTCCTACCCATCATCACGCTGCTGCGCAACGCGGCCATGAACTCGCTCAAGTACAAGTCGGAGCTGGCCCTGGTGAAGGCCCAGAACATCGACATCACCCGCTTCGAAGACCAGCTCGAATCCTTCAAGACCGCCTTCGGCAAGAACTACGACCTGGCCTCGCGCCGCTTCCAGACCGCCATCGAAGAGATCGACAAGTCCATCGACCACCTGCAGAAGACCAAGGACGCCCTGCTGGGAGCCGACCGCAACCTGCGCCTGGCCAACGACAAGGCCCAGGACGTGACCATCAAGAAGCTCACCCGCGGCAACCCCACCATGGCGGCCAAGTTTGCGGAGCTGGGGCAGGACGGGGCGGAAGGGGAGTGAGCCGGCGCGCGTCTGAGGTGCGGCCAGGGCCCTGCGGGCCGGCCGTTCAGGCGCCTTGGCGGCGAAGCCGCGCTTGACGAGGAAAACGGCTTCTGACCATATGACCCCTCCAGCGCCCGCCCGTGGGGGCGCACCCATGCGAAACGATGGACCGGAGGAGGGCAGCAGCATGAATCTCGAACTGGCTCAGAAAATCATCGACGAGGCGGTCCGCGAAGCACAGGCGCGATCGATCGGACTCTCCTTCGCCGTCACCGACGCCGCCGGCACCGTCGTGGCCGCCGCCCGCACCGACGCCGCACCCCCGGCCACCATCGAGGTGGCCATGGCCAAGGCCCGCTGCGCCGCCACCTTCCGCCGGCCGACGCAGGTCTTCGAGCACCGGTCGGTGTCCGGGGAGCCTGGCGTGGTGACCCTGCCGGGCGTGGTCGCGCTGGCCGGCGGTGTGCCGATTGTGGTGGATGGAGGCGTGATCGGCGCGATCGGCGTGTCGGGCAGTGCGCCAGCGATCGATCATGAGGTGGGGAGCGCGGTCATCGGCCGGGTTGTTTCGGGGTCGTAGGGGAAGAGTTGGTCTAGCCGGGGGCTGCGCAGTACATAGGTGCCTTGCATTTGCGTAGCACGGTGGATGCAGCGCAGTCGCCTTGACCCTGTTCGTCACGGGGAGCGATTAAGACGCGATCGGCGGCTGCTCGGCCGGAGCTGACGGCCTGAAGTCCGCCTTCTTCCGACTGAAGTGGTATCCGGAAGCCGCCACTCGCTACAAGGCAGCGGCCTGCAGTTCTTCTAGGCCTGGCGCAGGAATGCTACGGTCGTACTCGACGACGGCGATCATCGCCGCGGCGCGCTGGGTCTATTCACCTTGAGCGTCAGCAGCCCGTGCCCCTCGCACCATACCAAGTCGGCGGTGTCGATCCAGCCGGCGGCCGGCTCCGGCTAGTCGTTCTGATCGGAAATGTGGGTCTGGTGCTCATAGCAGATCACCGGCCGCATGGACAGCGCGCGCAGGGCCCGTATGATTCGCTCGGCGCCGGCGGCATCGAGGCGCCAACTCGCCACGTCGGCCGGAGGGCCGTCACCGGCGTGGAACTCGCCAGCGGGCAGGATCTGGAGCGGGCCGCCCGTCGCGCCGAGAGCGAGGGACAGAGCGGCGAACGCGAACGGGGGGCGCTTCATGCCGTTATCGTGGCTGCGAGGGGTCAGTTACTGGGATTCAAAGGGTTGAATCGTTGAATTGATACTTCCTGCACACCTGAGATCATCCATATATCATTAAAGACACCCCTAGATTTGCCTACATCGAATGGAGATTCTCATGGCTCGGTCTCGCACCGTAACGTTTGGCGCCGTAAACGTGGTTCTCCCACCACCCCACGAGCCGACCCGATACGTCGACCTATTTCGTGCGGCATACTCAAACAGGGGGAAGGCGAAGCTTCTAGGAGATTGGGTAGGGATGATCGGGGCGTTGTCGCAAGCCTCAGATCCGATTCACGGGGACATCGTGCTTGGCGAGATCTACAAGTTCGTGGATCTTGACGTCACTCAAAACTGGTTCAACATGGCAAAGGGAAAAGTCGCCGGAGCCGACGACATGGCTAGGCTTGTGATTCCGGACGAACTGAAGCCACACTTCAACTTCCTCCCCTTCGTATTCTTCCCGGTAGGGCACCGACTCGTGAGCCTTACGTCGGACGGCGCTGACTCGATCCCCATTTCCCTGGTGGCGAAGACATTGCGTGGGACGTTAGGGTCTGCGGCTCTTCGAAAGGAGTTCGGTGAGGTCGAGGTCACCGTTGAACCTGCAATGGAAACGCTGGAGCAGATCTTCCAGATGCCCAACCTGAAGCGCCTCGATATCAATGTCACGAGCCCGAACCCAGACGATTTCTCAGACTTCGAGAAGCACTTCCAAGAGAATATGGAAGAGCAGAACGCAAGGAAACTGCTGCTTTCGATCCTAGCCGAACCTGGCGAGGCACTAGAGCCGAACGACGAGACCAAGAAGCTCGCCAAGGTCGCTCAGGCAAATGGATCCGTTACCGGGACTGGGGGCGGCAGGGGCAAGACAAGAAAGCTCTCGACTGTTGCGCATCCGTTTGAGCACAAAGACTCATACCGCCCCGACTTCGACTCACGGTCCGATTTCGTGCTGGCGAAGGCGAGCGAGATATTGGACAAGATTCGAAATCGAAGATAACAAATGTCCATTGGCGAAAAACTGCGAAATTCCTACGGCGGCGTCTCCGAAATCTTTTGCCGATACTGGACCTCCTATGGCGGGCTTGGAGAGCTTCTTGCCTCACCGTACGTACACGTCGCAGCTGTTCTTACCGTCGTATTGTTTCCGGCGTGGCTCCATGGAAAGTGGTGGGAACTATCGCTGCAGGTCGTTCCAAGCGTGCTCGGTTTCACGCTGGCAGGCTTCACCATTTGGCTCGGATTCGGCGACGACCAGTTTCGATCATTGATCTTTAAGGACAGGCCAAAGAGAAAAATAACACCGTACATCGGAGTTTCGGCTGCTTTCGTGCACTTCATCGTTGTCCAGTTCATTGCGATTGTGGCCGCGCTCGCTGGCAGCGCCACCAATTTCCCGCTTCCCGACGCAGCACCTCTTGCAAGATGGATGCAGTTCATTGCCCCGGTGGGTCACGGCGTCGGGTTCTTCTTGTTCGTCTACTCCCTGACCTCAATGCTCTCAACTTAACGATCAGCCCTTGTGGACAGTAGCCGATCCCGGGTAGAATGGCGTCTGTTAAG